>NZ_JBIWOW010000041.1:0-53207 GCF_044767945.1 Kitasatospora sp. NPDC101183
CGGTTACATTCCGAACCCGGAAGCTAAGCCTCATAGCGCCGATGGTACTGCAGGGGGGACCCTGTGGGAGAGTAGGACGCCGCCGAACAATCATTGTGAAGAACCCCCGTCCGGGACCCGGACGGGGGTTCTTTGCGTTTCCGGCGATTTGGCCGGAAATTCGGCCGGCAATTCCGGAACGGGCGGCGGCGGTGCTTCACAGCACGAGTTTGAACCCGTAGTGCGAGCGCTCGAATCCCAGGCGTTCGTAGAAGCGGTGGGCGTCGGTGCGGGTGAGGTCCGAGGTGAGCTGGACCAGGGTGGCGCCGAGGTTGCGGGAGCAGGAGACGGCCCACTGGATCAGTTCGGTGCCCAGGCCGCCGCCGCGTTCGTCGGCGTGGATGCGGACGGCTTCGATGGTGGCCCGGGTGGCGCCCTTGCGGGCGAGGCCGGGGGTGAGGGTGAGTTGGAGGGTGCCGATGACGCGGCCGGCGCGTTCGGCGACGACCAGGTGCTGGTGGGGGTCGGCCTCGATGCGCATGAAGGCGGCGCGGTAGGGGGCGAGGTCGTCGGGGCTCTCGCGGGCGGCGCCCAGGGCGTCGTCGGCGAGCAGGGCCACTATGGCGGACAGGTCGCCGACGGTGGCCTGGCGGATCGTGAGGTCGCTCATGGTCCCGGGAGTCTAGACCTGCCTACACCGGGCGCCCTGGGGGCCCTGGGTGCCCTCCAGGGCCCTGCCGGTCACGAACGGTCCGTCACGCCCCGGGCCTCTCACTCGTGATGACGGCGAAGACCGCGCCGTGGGGGTCCTGGAGCTGGGCGAGGCGGCCCATGCCGGGGACGTCCATGGCGGGGACGCGGACGGTGGCGCCGAGGGCTTCGGCGGTGGCGAGGAGGGAGTCGACGTCGGTGACCTCGAGGTAGGGGAGCCAGTGCGAGCGGGTTCCGCGCGCGGTCTGCTCGGGGCCGAGCTGGACGAGATCGCCGTGGGCGTCGTCGCTGCCGCCGCCGGCCGGGGTGAGGACGGTGAGGGTGAGGCCGGCGAGCGGGATGTCGTACTCCTGCCAGTCGAGGACCGTCCGGTAGAAGGCCTTGGCGCGTTGGGCGTCGACGCTGTAGCACTCCGTCCAGCAGAGGCTGCCGGGCTCGTCGACGACGTCCAGGCCGCGGACGTCGTGGGGTTGCCAGAGGGCGAACCCGGCGCCGGTCGGGTCGGTGCAGGTGGCCGTGCGGCCCGCGCCGAGGACGTCGTACGGGCCGGTGCGGACGCGGCCGCCGGCGCGGCGGACGAGGTCGGCGGTGCGGTCGGCGTCGGCGGTGGCGAAGGAGAGCGTCCATCCGGGCGGGGCGTCGGGCTCGGGGAGGGGGCCGAGGGCGGCGACCGTGCGGTCGCCGAGCCGGAAGAGGCCGTAGCCGTCCGCCGGGTGGGTCCAGCCGAAGAGGGTGCCGTAGAACCCGGCGGAGGCCGGGACGTCGGGGCTGGCCAGGTCGAGCCAGACGGGGGCGCCGGGGCGGTAGGAGGTGGAGAGCATGACGGGGGATCGCTCCTCTGGCGGTTGCGGCCCCCGGTCCAGCCTGGCAGGCCGGGGAGGGCCCCGCACGCGGGGTTCCCGGGGTGTCGGAGGCGGGCGGTACGGTGCGTACCGGATAGGTCCACCCGTACCGGTCGAAGGGGGCTCCGGTGACCAGGCAGGCGCAGTCGGAGCAGCAGGTGCCACGCCAGCTGGCGCAGGTCGAGGGCGTGCTGGAGCGGATCACGTACGCCAACGAGGAGACGGGCTACACCGTCGCCCGGGTGGACACCGGCCGGGGCGCGAACGACCTGCTGACGGTGGTGGGCGCGCTGCTGGGGGCGCAGGTCGGGGAGTCGCTGCGGCTGCACGGGCGGTGGGGCTCGCACCCGCAGTACGGGCGGCAGTTCACGGTGGAGAACTACACGACGGTGCTGCCGGCGACGATCCAGGGCATCCAGCGGTACCTGGGCTCGGGGCTGATCAAGGGGATCGGGCCGCGGTTCGCCGAGCGGATCGTGGAGCGCTTCGGGGTGGACACCCTGGAGGTGATCGAGAACGAGCCGGGCCGGCTGATCGAGGTGCCGGGGCTGGGGCCGAAGCGGACGAAGAAGATCGCGGCGGCCTGGGAGGAGCAGAAGGCCATCAAGGAGGTCATGGTCTTCCTCCAGGGCGTCGGGGTGTCGACCTCGCTGGCCGTGCGGATCTACAAGCAGTACGGGGACGCCTCGATCGGGGTGGTGCGCAACGAGCCGTACAAGCTGGCCTCGGACGTGTGGGGCATCGGGTTCCTGACGGCGGACCGGATCGCGCAGGCGGTGGGTATCCCGCACGACAGCCCGGAGCGGGTGAAGGCGGGTCTGCAGTACGCGCTGTCGCAGAGCAGCGACCAGGGGCACTGCTACCTGCCGGAGGAGAGGCTGATCGCGGACGGGGTGAAGCTGCTGCAGGTGGACGTGGGGCTGGTGATCGACTGCCTGGCGGAGCTGGTCGCGGCCGAGGGGGTGGTGCGCGAGTCGGTGCCGGGGGAGGGCGGCCTGCCGATCACGGCGGTGTACCTGGTGCCGTTCCACCGGGCGGAGATCTCGCTCGCCAACCAGCTGATGCGGCTGCTGCGTTCGGACGCCGACCGGATGCCGTGGTTCGCGGGCGTGGACTGGCCGGTGGCGCTGGAGTGGCTGGCGAAGCGGACGGGGGCCCAACTGGCGCCCGAGCAGGAGCAGTCGGTGCGGCTGGCGTTGACGGAGAAGGTCGCGGTGCTGACGGGGGGTCCGGGCTGCGGCAAGTCGTTCACGGTGCGCTCGATCGTGACGCTGGCGCTGGCGAAGAAGGCCAAGGTGGTGCTGGCGGCGCCGACCGGGCGGGCGGCGAAGCGGCTGGCGGAGCTGACGGGGTCGGAGGCCTCCACGGTGCACCGGCTGCTGGAGCTGAAGCCGGGCGGGGACGCGGCCTTCGACCGGGACCGGCCGCTGGACGCGGACCTGGTGGTGGTGGACGAGGCGTCGATGCTGGACCTCATCCTGGCGAACAAGCTGGTCAAGGCCGTTCCGCCGGGCGCGCACCTGCTGTTCGTGGGGGACGTGGACCAACTGCCGTCCGTGGGCGCCGGGGAGGTGCTGCGGGACATGCTGGCCGAGGGCGGGCCGATCCCCTCGGTGCGGCTGACGAGGATCTTCCGGCAGGCCCAGGAGTCGGGGGTGGTGACCAACGCGCACCGGATCAACGAGGGGCTGGTGCCGCGGACGGACGGCCTTCCGGACTTCTTCCTGTTCGCCGAGGAGGACACGGAGACGGCGGCCGGGCTGACGGTGGACGTGGTGGCGCGCCGGATTCCGCAGCGGTTCGGCTACGACGCGCGCCGGGACGTCCAGGTGCTGGCGCCGATGCACCGGGGCCCGGCGGGTGCGGGGAACCTCAACACCCTGCTCCAGGCGGCGGTGACCCCGGCCAGGGAGGGGCTGGCCGAACGCCGCTTCGGCGGCCGTACGTTCAGGGTGGGGGACAAGGTCACGCAGGTGCGCAACAACTACGACAAGGGGCGCAACGGCGTCTTCAACGGCACAGTGGGAGTGGTGACCGCCCTCAGCGTCGACGACCAGCGGCTGACGGTGCTGACCGACGAGGACGAGGAGGTGGGGTACGACTTCGACGAACTGGACGAGCTGGCCCACGCGTACGCGGTGACGATCCACCGCTCGCAGGGCAGCGAGTACCCGGTGGTGGTGATTCCGGTCACCATGTCCGCCTGGACGATGCTCCAGCGGAATCTGCTGTACACGGCCGTGACCAGGGCCAGGAAACTGGTGGTGCTGGTCGGGTCACGGAAGGCGATCGCGCAGGCCGTACGGGCTGTCAGTGCAGGTCGGCGGCATGCGGCGCTCGATCATAGGCTGGCGACTGGATGATTATCCAACCGGATGGTTGCCTCTAATGTTCTCTTGACGTGAAGAGATTTACGGCAGAGCCTAGGGTGGGTGCCGATCTTGTCCGGTTCGTACCGGCTGCGGCGGCAGGTTTTGTAGGGGCGGGCCCTTTCGGGCCACCCCGGGTGCGCGGTCGTCCTCCGGATGGGGGATCGTGGAGGATGGTCAGGGCACCTTGGAAGAGGATTCATTTCGTCGGTGAGGAAGACGTGAGCGACAACTCGGTAGTACTGCGGTACCAGGACGGCGAGTACGAGTACCCCGTCGTCGAGAGCACTGCGGGCAACGCCGGCTTCGACATCTCGAAGCTGCTCCCGCAGACCGGCCTGGTCACCCTGGACAACGGCTTCGGCAACACCGCCGCCTACAAGTCCGCGATCACCTTCGTGGACGGCGACAACGGCATCCTGAGGTACCGCGGCTACCCGATCGAGCAGCTCGCCTCGCAGGGCGGCTTCATCGAGACCGCCTACCTGCTGATCAACGGCGAGCTGCCGAACGAGACGCAGCTCGAGCAGTTCAGCCGCGAGATCACCCAGCACACCCTGCTGCACGAGGACGTCAAGCGCTTCTTCCAGGGCTTCCCGCGGGACGCCCACCCGATGGCCATGCTGTCCTCGGTGGTCGGCGCCCTGTCGACGTTCTACCCGGAGAGCCACAACCCCTTCGACGCGGCCCAGCGCCACCTGTCGACGGTGCGCCTGCTGGCCAAGCTCCCGACGATCGCCGCGTACGCGTACAAGAAGTCGGTGGGCCAGCCCTTCGTCTACCCGCGCAACGACCTGAGCTACGTCGAGAACCTCCTGCGGATGACGTTCGCCGTCCCCGCCGAGGACTACGAGCTCAACCCGGTCATCGTCAACGCGCTGGACAAGCTGCTCATCCTGCACGCGGACCACGAGCAGAACTGCTCGACCTCCACCGTGCGCCTGGTGGGCTCCAGCCACGCCAACCTGTTCGCCTCCATCTCGGCCGGCATCTCGGCCCTGTGGGGCCCGCTGCACGGCGGCGCCAACCAGGCCGTGCTGGAGATGCTGGAGAGCATCAAGAACGACGGCGGCGACGTCGACGCGTTCATCACGAAGGTGAAGAACAAGGAAGCCGGCGTCAAGCTCATGGGCTTCGGTCACCGCGTCTACAAGGCCTTCGACCCGCGCGCCGCGCAGGTCAAGCTGCTCGCGCACGAGGTCCTCGGCCAGCTCGGCAAGAACGACGAGCTGCTGGACATCGCGCTCAAGCTGGAGGAGCACGCCCTCAAGGACGACTTCTTCATCTCGCGCAAGCTGTACCCGAACGTGGACTTCTACACGGGCCTGATCTACCGCGCGATGGGCTTCCCGACCAGCATGTTCACCGTGCTGTTCGCCCTCGGCCGCCTGCCGGGCTGGATCGCCCACTGGCACGAGATGATCAACGACCCGACCAGCCGCATCGGCCGCCCGCGCCAGATCTACACCGGCGTGGCCATCCGCGACTACGTGGAGCTCGAGCAGCGCTGACGTTCGACGCACGAGGAAAGGGCCCGGCCGCGAACCGCGCGGCCGGGCCCTTCCGCGTCCCCGTGCCGGTGGGCGTCGACGGGCCCTGGGGCCCGCGGGGGGACGCGACGATCGGCGCACGACTCCGGGGCCGGCTGGGCCGGGAACGGCCGCTCAAAGCGTTCCCAGCCCGCCGGCAGCCCGGTGCCGTGCGCGAAGGCCGTCGAGATCGACGACCGTCCCGGGGCCCGCCGGAGCCCCGTCGGCGGCAGCCGCTGGACGTGTCGGGACGCCTTGCCGTTCGTCGTCCCGGTCCATCGGAAAAAACTGCCGCACTACCAACCTAAGACGTATCAGGGTGCGAGAAGTTACGCCCGGGGGGTGTGAGCTGCCTCTCGCCACGCTCCGTGCACGCGTCGTACCGCGCCCATATCACACCTTCCCTCGCGCGCGACGTCACCCTCCCCGCAGTCACGGCAACCGAGCGTGATAGGAATCGTGGCATTCCGGTACGGACCGTCGCGCACCCTCGTAGCGCGGCGGCGGAACCAGGGAGGGAGTGCGCGGATGGCCAGGAACGTCGTCGTCACCGGCGGTGGCACGGGGATCGGGTACGAAGTCGCCCGACGGTTCGTCGAGGAAGGCGAACGGGTCGTGATCGTGGGCCGCCGCCGCGCGGTCCTGGAGAAGGCCGCGGCCGACCTCGGGCCGAGCGTCACCCCGCTGGTGTGCGACCTCGCCGATCCGGACGCCGTGGAGGCCGCGCTCGCCGAACTGCCCGAGCGGGTCGACGTGTTGGTGAACAACGCGGGCAGCCGGGAGACCGTCGTCGGAGTCGGGCCGCACGCGCTGCTGGCCCGCTGGCGCGGCGACTTCGAGCGCAATGTGCTGACCGTGGTGCTGCTGACCGAGTCGATCCGCGACCGGCTCGCCCCCGGCTCCGGCCGGGTCGTCACCGTCAGCTCGATCGCCGCCCTGCGCGGGGCCGGCTCGTACGGGGCGTCGAAGGCCTCCCTGCACGCCTGGAACCACTTCCTGGCGGCCCAGTTGGGCACCTCGGGGATCACGGCGAACATCGTCGCCCCTGGGACGGTCAGCGGCACCGAGTTCTTCGGGCCCCGGCTGGACGAGCCCGAGGTGGCCCGGCGGGCGGCGCGCACGCTGCTGGGGCGGATCGGGGACGCGGGGGAGGTCGCGGCGGCGGTGCACTTCCTGGCCTCGGCCGAGGCCGGGTTCATCACCGGGGAGATCCTGCACTGCAACGGCGGGGAGCTGCTGGGGCGTTGACGTTCGGAAGGGCTCCTGGGGAACCAGGGGCCCTTCCGTGCGTTCAGGGCCGGAAGCGGCGCAGCCGGAGGCTGTTGGTGACGACGAAGACCGAGGAGAAGGCCATCGCGGCGCCGGCGATCATCGGGTTGAGCAGGCCGGCGGCGGCCAGCGGGATCGCGGCCACGTTGTAGCCGAAGGCCCAGACCAGGTTGCCCTTGATGACGGCCAGGGTGCGGCGGGAGAGGCGGATGGCGTCCGCCGCCGTGCGCAGGTCGCCGCGGACGAGGGTGAGGTCCCCGGCCTCGATGGCCGCGTCCGTCCCGGTGCCCATGGCCAGGCCCAGGTCGGCCTGGGCGAGGGCGGCCGCGTCGTTGACGCCGTCGCCGACCATGGCGACGACCTTGCCCTCGGCCTGGAGGCGCTTGACGGTGTCGACCTTGTCCTGGGGCATGACCTCGGCGATCACGTGCTCCGGGTCGATGCCGACCTCGGCCGCGACGGCCTCGGCCACCGCCCGGTGGTCGCCGGTGAGCAGCACCGGGGTGAGGCCGAGGGAGCGGAGCTCGGCGACGGCCTCGGCGCTGGTGGGCTTCACCGCGTCGGCGACCTCCAGGACGGCCCGGGCCTCGCCGTCCCAGCCGACCGCGACGGCGGTGCGGCCGGCGGCCTCGGCGGCGGCCCTGGCCCCCGTCAGGGCGTCGGGCCAGGCGGTCAGCAGGGCCGGGCGCCCGGCGACCACCCGGCGGCCCTCCACGGTGCCCTGGACGCCCAGGCCGGGCAGGGCGCGGAAGTCCCGTACGGGCGGCAGCTCGCCGGTGCGCTCCCGGGCGGCGGTGGCGACGGCGGTGGCGATCGGGTGCTCGGAGGCGTGCTCGACGGCGCCGGCCAGGCGCAGGGCCTCGGTCTCGGTGACGCCCTCGGCGGTGTGGACGGCGAGCAGGGTCATCTGCCCGGTGGTGACGGTGCCGGTCTTGTCGAGGACGATGGTGTCGACCTTGCGGGTGGACTCCAGGACCTCGGGGCCCTTGATGAGGATGCCGAGCTGGGCGCCGCGACCGGTGCCGACCATCAGGGCCGTCGGGGTGGCCAGGCCGAGGGCGCAGGGGCAGGCGATGATCAGTACGGCGACGGCGGCGGTGAACGCCTCGGTGGAACTGTCGGTGGCCAGCAGCCAGACGACCAGGACGGCCAGGGCGATCAGGACGACGGCGGGGACGAAGACGGCGGAGATCTTGTCGGCGAGGCGCTGGGCGGCGGCCTTGCCGTTCTGGGCGTCCTCGACGAGCTTCGCCATCCGGGCCAGCTGGGTGTCGGCGCCGACGCGGGTGGCCTCGACGACCAGGCGGCCGCCGGCGTTGACGGTGGCGCCGGTGACGGTGTCGCCCACGCCGACCTCGACGGGGACGGACTCGCCGGTCAGCATCGAGGCGTCGATCGCGGAGCCGCCCTCGACCACCGTGCCGTCGGTGGCGATCTTCTCGCCGGGGCGGACGAGGAACCTCGCCCCGACGGCCAGCTCGCGGACGGGCAGGCGGACCTCGCGGCCGGCGCGCAGCACCGTCACGTCCTTGGCGCCGAGGTCGAGCAGGGCGTGCAGGGCGGCCCCGGCGCGGCGCTTGGCGCGGGCCTCCAGGTACCGGCCGAGCAGGATCAGCACGGTGACGCCGGCGGCCGTCTCCAGGTAGAGCGAGCCGGCCGGGTCGGTGGCGCCGACGGAGAGGGAGAAGGAGTGGTGGGTGCCGGGCAGGCCGGCGTGGCCGAGGAACAGGGCCCAGCAGGACCAGCCGAAGGCGGCCAGGGTGCCGAGGGAGACCAGGGTGTCCATGGTCGCGGCGCCGTGCCGGGCGTTGGTCCAGGCGGCGCGGTGGAAGGGCCACCCGCCGTGGACGAGGATCGGGCCGGTGAGGGCGAAGGCCAGCCACTGCCAGTGGGTGAACTGGAGGGCCGGGACCATGGAGAGCAGGACCACGGGGAGGCCGAGGGCGGCGCTGATCAGCAGCCGGTCGCGCAGGGGGTCGCTGTCGCGGGCGGCTGCCGGATGCGCGGGCTCGGCGGGTTCGGCGGGTTCGGCGGGCTCGGAGGGCTCAGGGGGCGGGGGGAGCTCGGCGGTGTAGCCGGTGCGCTCCACGGTGGCGATCAGGTCCTCCACCGCCACCCCGGGGCCGTACGCCACGTGGGCCTTCTCGGTGGCGTAGTTGACGGTCGCCTCGACGCCGTCCATCCGGTTGAGCTTCTTCTCGATCCGGGCGGCGCAGGACGCGCAGGTCATGCCGCCGATCGACAGCTCGACCTGGCCGGTGGCCTCGACGCCCGGGGCTGAGGTGGTCATGCGGGGTGCTCCTTGGGGGAGGAGTACGGCGGGCCCGCCGGGCGGGCCGCACCGCGCCGGGGGCTCAGGCGCTGCGGCCGACCAGCTCGTAGCCGGCTTCGTCGATGGCGGCGGCGAGGCGCTCGTCCTCGATCGGGGCGAGGGAGGAGACCGTCACGGTGCCGGCGGAGGAGTCGGAGGAGACGGCGGTGACGCCGTCGAGGGCGGAGACCTCGGCGTTGATCGCCTTCTCGCAGTGGCCGCAGCTCATGCCGGACACGGTGTAGGTGATGGTGCTGGACGACATCGGGGCCTCCTGGGGTGGCTCGGGGTTCTCTCCGTGCGGGTCTCTCCGAGGAAACACCATACCCCTCCCGGGTATTCCTGGCGGGGGTGGGGTGGTGCTCGGCGGCGCGACCGCCGATGGGATGGGGCGGGTGGATGGGTGGGTGCCGTGATCGTCCCGTATGTTCGATATGTGTTCTTGATCCGCCGCGCCCAGTCTCCCTCCGTCCCCACCGATGTGGGGCTGGCGCCGAACCGGCGGCGCGACGCGCTGCTGGTCGCCGACCTCCAGGACGTGCCGTTCTGGCGGCGGGCCTCGCCGGCCCTGCTGGCCGTCCTGATCGTCGGGCTCGCCGACTTCCTCTCCGGCAAGGACCGCTACCTCGCGCCGCTGATGACCGTCGTGCCGGTCGTCGCCGCGCTCACCCTGCGGCCCGGCGAACTGCTCGCGGTGTGCGCGCTGGGGCTCGGCGCCGTGTACGGGCTCAGCCACCACGACCAGGTCGACAACATCAACGACGCGCGCTTCCTCTACGGCGCGATGGTCAGCTACGTGGTGCTCACCCTGTTCTCGGCGTGGGTCGCCAGGATTCGCATGCGGCGGGCCGCCGCCTTCGCGGCCGTCCGGTCCGTCGCGGAGGCCGCGCAGCGGGCGCTGCTGCGGCTGCCCGGGCCCGTGGTGGGGCCGCTGCGGCTGGCCGTGCGGTACGTGTCGGCGGCGGACGCCTCGCAGATCGGCGGGGACCTGTACTCCGTGCTGGAGACGCCGCACGGGACGCGGGTCGCCGTCGGGGACGTCCGGGGCAAGGGGCTCGGGGCGGTGCAGACGGCGGCGATCGTGCTCGGGGCGTTCCGCGAGGCCGCGTACGACGAGCCCGGGCTGCGGGGGGTCGCGGCGCGGGTCGAGGCGAGCGTCGAACGGCACGTGCCGGACGGGGAGTTCACCACGGCGCTGTTCGCGGAGTTCCGGGCGCCGGGGGAGATGGAGCTGCTGCAGTACGGGCACGTGCCGCCGATCCGGGTCGACGGGGACGGGCGGACGCACGTGCTGGACGCGCCGGACCCGTGGGTGCCGCTGGGCCTCGGGCGGCTGGCGGCGGGGGAGCCGAGCAGCTGGGGGCAGGAGTTCGGGGCGGAGGACGTGCTGGTGATGTGCACGGACGGGGTGATCGAGGCGCGGCACCGCGAGAGCGGGGAGTTCTACCCGCTGGCGGAGCGGGTGGGGCCCCTGGTGCGGGGCGCGGCGCGCTCGGTGGGGGAGCTGGAGGCGGCGGTGGGGCGGGTGTACGCGGACCTGCTGGCGCACACGGGCGGGGAGTTGGGGGACGACGCGCTGCTGCTGTTGATCACGCGGACTGATTGACGGGCGCGGGGCCCGGGCGCGGGCCCCGCGCGAGGGGTCAGGGCGCGGTGACGGTGGCGAGGGTGCGGAAGAGGAGGGCGGTGGAGGTGGCGCCCGGGTCCTGGTGGCCGATGCTGCGTTCGCCGAGGTAGGAGGCGCGGCCCTTGCGGGCCTGGAGGGGGACGGTGTCGCGGGCGCCCTGTTCGGCGGCCCCGGCGGCGGCCGCGGCGGCCTCGGGGAGGGTGGCGCCGGAGGCGGCCGCGGCGCGGAAGGCGGCGACGGCCGGGGTCCAGGCGTCGACGATGGTCTTGTCCCCGGGCTCGGCCTTGCCGAGGGCGCGGACGGCGTCCAGGCCGGCGGACAGGGCCTCGGCGAGGGCCGCCGGGCCGGCCGGGCCGGGCAGGGCGGCGCCGATGGCGCGGAAGGCCTTGCCGTACAGGGGGCCGGAGGCGCCGCCGACCTTGGAGATCAGGGTGGTGCCGGTCTTGGTGAGGACGGCGCCGGGGCCGTCCGCCTCCAGGCCGTCGAGGGCGGTGACGGCGGCGGCGAATCCGCGCTGGAGGTTGCTGCCGTGGTCGCCGTCGCCGATCGCGGAGTCCAGCTCGGTGAGCCGGCCCTGCTCCTTCTCGACGGCCGCGGCGAGGGCGCGGACCCAGGTGTCGGCGAGTTCGGTGTCGAAGTCCATGCCGGGCCTCCTCAGGCGCGCTTGAGGGCGGGGGTGTCGACGGGGGCGTCCCAGAGTTCCAGCAGCTGGGTGTCGGCCTTGGTGAGGGTGAGGGAGAAACCCGCCATGTCGAGGCTGGTGACGTAGTTGCCGACCAGGCTGCGGGCGACGGTGATGCCGCGCTCGGCGAGGCGGGCGGCGACCTCGCCGTAGACCACGTACAGCTCCAGCAGCGGGGTGGCGCCCAGGCCGTTGAGCAGGGCGATCACCACGTCGCCCGGGGTGAGGTGGTGGTCGGTGAGGATGGTGTCGACCACCTCGGCGGCCAGCTCGCGGGCCGGGCGGAGCTTCTCGCGGCGGCGGCCGGGCTCGCCGTGGATGCCGACGCCGACCTCGATCTCGTCCTCGGGCAGGTCGAAGCCGGGCTTGCCCGCGGCCGGGACGGTGGCCGCGGTGAGGGCGATCGCGAAGGAGCGGGAGGCGGCGTTGACGCGCTCGCCGAGGGCGGCGACCTCGTCCAGCGGGGCGCCGCGTTCGGCGAGGGCCCCGGCCGTCTTCTCGACCAGGACGGTCGCGCCGGTGCCCCGGCGGCCGGCCGTCCAGGTGGAGTCCTCCACCGCGACGTCGTCGTTGACCAGGACGGTGCGGACCTCCAGGCCCTCCTCGGCGGCGAGTTCGGCGGCGAGCTCGAAGTTCATCACGTCGCCGGTGTAGTTCTTCACGACGAAGACGACGCCGGCGCCGCTCTCCACGGCCTTGGCGGCGGCGAGCATCTGGTCCGGGACGGGGGAGGTGAAGACCTCGCCGGGGCAGGCGGCGTCGAGCATGCCGGGGCCGACGAAGCCGCCGTGCAGCGGCTCGTGGCCGGAGCCGCCGCCGGAGATCAGCGCGACCTTGGGGCCGGCCGGGCGGGCGGCGCGGGTGATCACCCGGTTGGGGATGTCCACCGTCAGTTCGGGGTGGGCGGCGGCCACTCCGGCCAGGGCGTCCTCCAGGACGCTCTCCGGGGTGTTGATCAGCTTCTTCACGAGCTTCGCTCCCTCGGCAGACGGCTGCTGGCCCCGACGCTACGCCAGACGGGGGCCCCGGACACCGGGTACGACACGCGGGATCGTCGTCACTCTCCCGGAGCAGCGTGTTCGGCCGTAGGGTCGCCGGCATGAGCGAACACGTGGGAATCGTCCTGGTCTCGCACAGCGCCACCCTCGCCGCCGGGTTGCGCGAACTGCTCGGAGAACTCGCCTCGGACGGCGTGCGGGTGGTGGCGGCCGCCGGGACGGAGGACGGCGGGCTCGGCACCAGCTACGAGCTGATCGCGGGGGCGATCGCCGAGGCGGACACGGGGGCGGGGGTGGTGGTGCTGCCGGACCTGGGCAGCTCCGTGCTCACCGCCGTGACGGTGCTGGAGGACGAGCCGCGCCTGGGCGTGCGGCTGGTGGACGCGCCCTTCGTGGAGGGCGCGGTGGCGGCGGCCGTCACCGCCTCGACCGGGGCGGCGCTGGCCGAGGTCGTCGCGGCGGCGGAGGAGGCGCGCTCCTTCCGGAAGCTGTAGCGGTCACTCCGCGTCGGCGGTCCTACTTCGCGTCGGCGTAGCTCTCCACCACGGCGGTGGTGAGCGGGAAGCGGACCGGGGTGTCGCCGAAGACCAGGCGGCGGGCCTCCTCGGCGGCCTCGGTGACGGCGGCGACCACCGTGTCGGCCAGGTTGGCCGGGGTGTGGACCACGACCTCGTCGTGCTGGAAGAAGACCAGGTGCGGACGGTCGGCCGGATCGGCGGGCAGCTCGTTCAGGCGGCGGCGCAGGGCGGCGAGCAGGGCGAGGGCCCAGTCGGCGGCGCTGGCCTGGATGACGAAGTTGCGGGTGAAGCGGCCCCGGGCACGGGCGGTGCGTCCGCCCGGGCCGCCCGGCTCGCCGGCCGTCTCGGCCTCGGTGAGGTCGAGGAAGTCGGCGGAGGCGGGCGGGCAGACCCGGCCGAGCCGGGAGGTGACGATCCCGCCGTCCTCGCCGGTGCGGGCGGCGGCCTCGACGTAGCCCATCGCGGCCGGGTAGCGGCGGTGCAGGGTGGTCAGCAGGGCGCCGATGTCCCCGCTGGTCTGGCCGTACATGGCGCCGAGCAGGCCGAGCTTGGCCTTGTCGCGGTCGCCCTGGAAGGCGCTGGCGGCCAGGGCCTCGTAGAGGTCCCCGCCGGCGGCGGTGCGGGCGAGGCCGGCGTCCTGGGAGAGCGCGGCGAGGACGCGGGGCTCCAGCTGGGCGGCGTCGGCGACGACCAGCAGCCAGCCCGGGTCGGCGACCACGGCGCGGCGCAGGATGCGGGGGATCTGCAGGGCGCCGCCGCCGCGCGTCGCCCAGCGGCCGGAGACCACGCCGCCGACGACGTACTCGGGCCGGAAGCGGCCGCCGCGCGCCCAGGCGTCCTGCCAGGCCCAGCCGTGGGCGACGTGGATGCGGGACAGCTCCTTGTAGCGGATCAGCAGCTTGGCCGCCGGGTGGTCGATCTCCTTGAGCTCCCAGGCGCGGGTGGAGCCGAGCTGGAGGCCGGCCTCGGCGAAGGCGCGCAGCACCTGGGTGTGCGAGTCGGGGTTGAACGGCTTGGTGCCGAGGGCGAGTTGGAGCTCGACGGCGAGGTCGGCGAGGAGTTTCGGCTGGGTGCCGGGGACGGTGGGGCGGGGGCCGAGCAACTCGGTGAGCAGGGCGTCGTGGACGTCGGTGCGCCAGGGCAGGCCGTCGTGGGCCATCTCGGCGGCGGCCAGGGCGCCGGCGGACTCGGCGGCGACGAGCAGCCGGAAGCGGTGCCGGGCGGCCTCGTCGTCGATCGCGGCGAGGCGGCGCTGCTGCTCGGCGTGGACGGCGACGACGGCCGTCAGCGGGTCGGCCCCGGGCGGCAGTTGGAGCCGGTCGGGGGCGAAGAGGGTGTCCTGCCCGCCGTCGGCCTCGGCGAGGCCGGGCTCGGGCAGGTCGGGCGGGACGGGCAGGGCGCGCAGCCGGGCCCAGGCGGCGCCCAGGGAGCGGGGCGCGCCGATGCGGCCCTCGTGCGCCAGCAGCAGCGCCTCGACCAGGCGCAGGTCGTGGCAGCGGGAGAGGCGCCCGGGCAGGCGGGGCAGCAGCGGGGCGTACGCGGAGTCGGCGGCGGCCCAGACCCAGCGGGGGTGGTCGGCGGCCTCCCGCGCGGCGACGGCGGCGGCGAGGTCGCGCGCCTGCTCGGGCGGGCCCAGGGGCTCGCCCGTGTCGTCCAGCGGCTGGAGGCGGCCGCCGGGGCCGTGCGGGTCGGGCGCGAGGGCGTATCGGGGGGCCACGGCGGGCGTCTCCTTCCTGGTGGGCGGCGGGGGTGCCGGTGTCGACGGTAGCGGGTGGGTCCGACAATCCCCTCCGGTGTCCCTCGCGTCCGACAATCCCCTTCAGGGTGGATGGGCAGGGTGCGGGACACGGCGTAGGGTCGGCGAAATGACCGAGAACCCGTTCTTCGAGGCCAGCACCCTGGTCTACGAACTGCCGCCCTTCGCCGAGATCCGTGAGGAGCACTACCTGCCCGCCTTCGAGCGGGGGATGGCCGAGCAGCTGGCCGAGATCGCCGCGATCGCCGGGGACGAGGCGGCGCCGAGTTTCGACAACACCCTGGTGGCGCTGGAGCGTTCCGGCGAGCTGCTGGGGAGGGTCCGCGTGGTGTTCGACAACCAGGCGGGCTCGGACGGCACCGAGGTGCTGGACGAGGTGGAGGCGAAGGTCAGCCCGCTGCTGGCCGCCCACCACGACGCGATCCACCTGGACCGGGCGCTGTTCGCCCGCATCGAGGAGCTGTACGGGCGCCGCGACGGACTCGGCCTGGACGGGGAGTCGCTGCGCCTGCTGGAGCGCCGGCACGCCGACTTCGTGCGCTCCGGCGCCCGCCTGGGCGAGGCTGAGCAGGCCCGGCTGCGCGAGCTGAACTCCGAACTCGCCGCGCTGGGCACGACGTTCCAGCAGAACGTGAACGCCGCGACCCGCGCCGCCGCGCTGGTGCTGGATTCCGCCGAGGAGCTGGCGGGCCTGTCCGAGGGCGCGATCGCCGCCGCCGCGGCCAACGCCGAGGTGCTCGGGCACCCCGGCAAGTACGTGCTGAGCCTGAAGAGCACCTCCTCGCAGCCCGAGCTGGCGCAGCTGCGCGACCGCTCGGTGCGCGAGCGGCTGATGGCGGCCTCGCTGGGCCGGGCCGCCGACACCAACGGCCCGCTGGCGATCCGGATGGCGGGGCTGCGCGCCGAGCGGGCCGCGCTGCTGGGGCACGCCAGCCACGCCGCGTACGTGGTGGCGGACGAGACGGCCGGGACGGTCGGCGCGGTGGACTCGCTGCTGCGCTCCCTGGTGGCGCCGGGCGTGGCCAACGCCCGCCGGGAGGCGGCGGAGCTGGCCGCCGCCGCGGCCGAGGACGGGATCACCGAGCTGGCCGCGCACGACTGGGCGTACTACTCGGAGAGGGTCCGCCAGACCTCGTACGAGGTGGACGAGGCGGCGCTGCGCCCGTACTTCGAGCTGGAGCGGGTGCTGCGCGACGGGGTGTTCTTCGCCGCGAACCTCGCCTACGGGGTGACGTTCACCGAGCGCCCGGACCTGACGGCGTACCACCCGCAGGCCCGGGTCTTCGAGGTGTTCGAGGAGGACGGCACGCCGCTGGGCCTGTTCATCGGGGACTTCCACGCCCGCGCCTCCAAGCGCGGCGGGGCGTGGATGGACTCGCTGGTCACGCAGTCGGCGCTGACCGGGCGCCGCCCGGTGGTGCTGAACAACCTCAACGTGCCGAGCCCGGCGCCCGGTGAGCCGGCGCTGCTGACCTGGTTCGAACTGCGCACGCTCTTCCACGAGTTCGGGCACGCGCTGCACGGGCTGTTCTCGGACGTGCGCTACCCGCAGTTCTCGGGCACCTCGGTGCCCCGGGACTTCGTCGAGTTCCCGTCCCAGGTCAACGAGATGTGGGCGGTGCGGCCGGAGGTGCTGGCCAACTACGCGCGCCACCACGAGACCGGGGAGCCGCTGCCGGCCGAGCTGGTCGCGAAGATGAAGGCCGCCGAGGGCTTCGGGCAGGGCTTCCGGACGGTGGAGTACCTGGCGGCGACGCTGCTGGACTGGGCCTGGCACACCGTGGCCGTGGGCGAGGAGATCGCCGACGCCGAGGAGTTCGAGGCCCGGGCGCTGGCCGAGGCCGGGCTGGCGGTGGCGGCGGTCCCGCCGCGCTACCGGTCGGCGTACTTCCAGCACGTCTTCTCCAGCGGGTACAGCGCGGCGTACTACGCGTACATCTGGTCGGAGGTGCTGGACGCCGACACGGTGCGGTGGTTCGACACCAACGGGCGGTCGGTGCGCGAGAGCGGCGAGCTGTTCCGGCGGGAGCTGCTGGCGCGCGGGTTCAGCCGGGACCCGCTGGAGTCCTTCCGCGCGGTGGTCGGCCGGGAGCCGGACACGGCGCCGCTGCTGGCGCGCCGGGGGCTCGCCTGATCAGGCGGTGAAGCCGGTGAAGCCGGTGACGGTGACCGTCACCGGGGTGCCGGGGCGGGCGTGCGGGAGCCTGATGCGTACGGTTCCCGCGCGCCCGGCCCCGGGCTGCTCGACCTCGACGCGGGCGCCGGCGGGGGTGACGTCGACGCGGGCGCCGTGGGGGAACGCGGTGGGCGGGAGCAGGAGTTCGCTCGTGTGGCCGGTGCCGTCGGCGCTCCAGCGGACGGTGCCGCCGGTGGTGCTCACGGCGGTGCTCACGCCGGTGCCGGCGACGGCCACCGGGTACGGGCCGAAGGCGGGTTCGTCGCCGGGGGCCGGGCGGCCGGCCGGGTCGAGGGCGCAGTACCCACCGGTGCCCCGGCACCAGTACCACATCGTCCAGCCCTCGGCGAAGCCCTGCGGGCCGTCCATGGCCGCGACCTGCCGGGCGACGAGCCGCCGGTTGCCGGGCGTACGGGAGTTCGGCGGGCCCCACTCGCCGACCAGGACGGGCAGGCGGTGGGCGGCGGGGTAGGCGGTGACGGCGGCGGCGTACCGCTCGACGAAGCCGTCGGACTGGTCCCAGTCGGCGCCGTTCTCCACGGCGGTGTCGTAGAAGTGCGGGGCGTAGCCGAGGCGGGGCGCGCCGGGGCGGGGGTCGGCGAAGCCGGGCAGGGCGGTGGGCACGCCCTGGCCGACGAGGACGGTCGGTTCGACGAACAGCCAGGCGCGGGTGTCGACCTGGCGGACGGCGGCGATGAGGCGGCGGTACATCCCGGCGAGGCGGCCCTGTTCGAGGGCGGCGGAGGCGGCGGCGAGGACGGCAGGGTCGCTCGGGTCCCCGGGGACGGGGCCGAAGGGCTCGTTGAACAGGTCGTAGCCCAACAGGGAGCGATGGCCGCGCAGTTCGCGGGCGAGGCGGGTGTAGAAGTCGGCCTGCCAGGCGCGCAGGTCGGGGTCGTCGTAGAGGTGGCGGAAGGCGGTCTGGACGGCGGGCTGGAAGTAGCCGGCGAACCAGTCGTCCGGGTTCGGGGTGAAGGGCAGGCCCTCGTCCCTGGTCGCCCAGGCGGGGACGCCGTTGGTGCCGCCGACGAACTTCGGCCCGTAGACGTCCTGGTGGAAGTCGATCAGGACGAGGAGGCCGGCCCGGTCGGCGGCGTCCAGGAGGTGGTGGAGGCGGGCGAGTTCGGCGGGGTCGAGACGGCCGCGCGAGGGTTCGAGGCGGGCCCAGGAGACGGGCAGCCGGACGAGGGTGAAGCCCTGGGCGGCGATGCCGGTGAGGTCGGCGCCGGTGGCCTCGGCGTACTTGTCGAGGTTGAAGCCGCGCAGTTGGAGCCGGCGGCCCCGGGCGTCGGTGAGGGCGGTGCGGCCGTCGGGGGCGGTGGCGGTGCCGGTGGGGAAGCGGCTCCCGCCCGTACGGTCGTGGGCATCGCCGGAGGACGCTGACGCGGGTGGGGTGGTCAGCGTGGCGGTGGCGGCGAGCAGCAGGGCGACGGCGGTGCGGCGCAGGCGCATGGGGGACCTCGCACGGCGGGGGACGGGGTGCCCGATGATGCCGCCGCCCGTGCGCGCCGCACAAGGGTCGTGCGCGGAGCGGGAGTTCAGCTCGAGGGCGGTTCGGCGGGCTCGGCGGCCGGCAGTGGGGCGGTGGGCAGGTCGGCGGCGGCGGCGAGGCGGCCCCAGAGGAGGTCGGCGAGGGCCTGGACCATGCGGGTGCGGGAGCAGGGCCTGGTCTCCAGCCACCAGTCGCCCGCCGCGAGGACCATGCCGGTGATGCCCCGGCCCCAGGCCTCGGCGAGGAGGTCGCGGTCGGCGCCGAGGTCGACCTGGTTCTGGACGGCCCGGGTGATCTCCTCGGCGATCTGCCGCAGGGCGGGGGCGAGGGCGTTGCCCGCGCCGGTCGGGTCGCCGGGCTCGGGGTGGGTGAGCAGCCGGTAGACCTGGGGGCGGGACTCGATGCCGGCGAGGTAGGTGTCGAGGACGTGCTCGACGCGGTCGCGGCGCTCCAGCGGCTCGGCGAGGGCGGCGCGGACGGCGGCGAGCAGGCCGCTGGTGTGGCGCTCGGTCAGGGCGCCGATGAGGCCGTTCCGGTCGCCGAAGTGGCGGTAGAGGATCGGCTTGGTGATGCCGGCCTCGGCGGCGATGGCGTTCATGCTGGCGCTGGGCCCGTCGCGCTGGATGACCCGGTCGGCGGCGTTGAGCAGCTGCTCGCGGCGGGGCTCTCGGGACATGTGCTGCTCCTCGGTCGTGGGTTCTGCGGGGGCGTTGACACCGGTTACCAATCAGTAGCAGACTCCCACGGTGTTACCCCAGGTAACACCCCGGTCCGTCGTACCAGTTTCCGCGGAGGCAGCCACCATGAGCAGCACGTTCTCGATGGACCCGGGCGCGGACCAGCTCGCCGTACGCGACTGGCTGCACGGCTTCGCCGCCGACGTGATCCGCCCGGCCGCCGCCGAGTGGGACGAGCGGGAGGAGACCCCCTGGCCGATCATCCAGGAGGCCGCCAAGCTGGGGATCTACTCGCTGGACTTCTACGCCCAGCAGTACTTCGACCCCTCCGGCGTGGGCATCCCGATCGCCATGGAGGAGCTGTTCTGGGGGGACGCGGGCATCGGCCTGGCCATCGTCGGCACCACGCTGGCCGCCGTCGCCGTGCTCGCCAACGGCACGGACGAGCAGATCGGCACGTGGACGCCGCAGATGTTCGGCACCCCGGACGACGTCAAGGTGGCCGCCTTCTGCTCCTCCGAGCCGGACGCCGGCTCCGACGTGGGCGCGCTGCGCACCCGGGCCGTCCACGACGAGGCCAAGGACGAGTGGGTGCTGAACGGCACCAAGACCTGGGCCACCAACGGCGGGATCGCCGCCGTGCACGTGGTGGTCGCCTCCGTGGACCCGGAGCTGGGCACGCGCGGGCACGCCTCCTTCGTCGTCCCGCCGGGCACCCCGGGGCTGAGCCAGGGCCAGAAGTTCAAGAAGCACGGCATCCGCGCCTCGCACACCGCCGAGGTGGTGCTGGACGGCGTCCGGGTGCCCGGCAGCTGCCTGCTGGGCGGCAAGGAGAAGCTGGACGAGCGGCTGGCCCGGGCCCGCGAGGGCGTCCGCCGCAGCGGCCGGGGCAACGCGGCGATGGCCACCTTCGAGGCCTCCCGCCCGGCCGTCGGCGCGCAGGCGATCGGCATCGCCCGGGCCGCGTACGAGGTCGCGCTGGACTACGCGAGGACCCGGGAGCAGTTCGGCCGCCCGATCATCGACAACCAGGGCGTGGCCTTCCAGCTCGCCGACATGAGGACCAGGATCGACGCCGCCCGGCTGCTGGTGTGGAGGGCCTCCTGGATGGCGGTGAACAACCGGCCGTTCGAGGCGGCCGAGGGCTCGATGTCCAAGCTGTACGCGGGGGAGACGGCCAAGTTCGTCACCGCGCAGGCGATGCAGATCCTCGGCGGCAACGGCTTCACCCGGGAGTACCCGGTGGAGCGGATGCACCGGGACAGCGCGATCTACTCGATCTTCGAGGGGACGAGCGAGATCCAGCGGCTGGTCATCGCCCGGGCGATCTCGGGGATGCCGATCCGCTGAGCCCGGGGGTCAGCGCGCCAGCCAGAAGGTGAGGCCGGCGGTGAGGCCGCCCACGATCGCGCCGACGATGGTCTGGGCGAGGGTGTGGTCCCGCAGCACCACGCGGGACCAGCCGATCAGGGCGACGCCCGGGGCGAGCAGCAGCCACAGCGGGCCCAGCGCGATGCCCAGGCAGACCACCGCGCCGGCGGCCACCGCCGTGTGGATGGAGACCTTCCACCACACGGTGATCACCAGGATCGGGACCAGCGAGGCGAACATCGAGGCCACCATCGCCGTGAGGTCGCGCGGGGCGCCGGCCCAGACCATCACGGCGAAGCTGAACGCGACCGAGCCCATGATGAACGGGATGACGGTGAGCCGCCTCTGGCGGTGGCCGACGTGGCGGTCCTCCAGGGTGCCCTTGCGGATGCCGCGCTGGATGAACAGCGTCGGGACGACGGCCGCGAACAGCGCGGCGAACGCGGCCCAGGCCACGCCCGTCCAGCCGTAGCGGACGGCGCCCATCAGCAGGCAGACCGCGATGATCACGTTCTTCGGCTCGACGCCGTCGGTGACGCGGCGGGCCCAGAGCGTCCGGCTGGTGGGGGCGGTCGTGGCCTCGGTGGCCTCGGTCGTCATCGGGGGTGCTCCAGGCGGGTCCGGATCGTGTGTGTCCGATGATCCTATGGGCGGATCGGCGGCCCTTCAGAACCGGGGCGCCCGGCCCTCCAGGAAGGCCGCCAGGCCCTCCCGTACGTCCCCGTCCTCGCGGGAGCGGCGCTCCCAGGGGGCCAGCGCCCCGGCCGCGTGCTCCGGGGCGACGGCCAGGGCGGCCTTCACCGCGCCGATGGTCTGCGCCGAACGGGTGGTCAGCACCCGGGCGAAGTCCAGTGCGGCGGCGTCCAGTTCGACGGCCGGCAGGACGCGTTCGGCCAGGCCCAGCGCCATCGCGTCCCGGCCGGGCACCAACTCGCCGGAGAACAGCAGGTACTTGGCGCGGGCCGGGCCGACCAGCCGGGACAGCCGCAGGGTCGGCACCGCCGGGTAGACCACGCCCAGCTTGGCCGGGGTGATGCCCAGACGGGCGTTCTCGGCGACGAAGCGCAGGTCGCAGGCGACGGCCAGCTGGCAGCCGCCGCCCACGCAGGCGCCGTGCACCACGGCGAGCGTCGGGTGCGGGAAGGCCGCGAGGGCCTCCTCGGCGGCCACGTTGACGGCGTGGTACGCGTCCGCGCGCTCCGGATCGCCGTACACCTCGGAGAGTTCGGCGATGTCCGCGCCCGCGCTGAAGGTGGCGCCCGCGCCGGTCAGCAGCAGGGCGCGCACGCCCTCCTGGCCGGCGAGCTGCTCCAGCACCTCGGGCAGGGCCTGCCAGATCGCGAGCGTCACCGCGTTGCGGCGGTGCGGGCGGTCGAACTCCAGGACGGCGACGCCGTCCTGGCCGACGTACGCGTTCAGGCCCTCGGCCTGGGCGGGCAGGGCGGTGCGGTGCCGTACGAGCAGGGGCTGGTCCATGCGCCCACTCTTCCAGACAGGGGGCTCAGGAGGTCTCGGGCGGGGAGGCCTCAGGCGGGGGAGGTGCAGTAGTCGCCGAGCCCCCGCTCGAGGAGGGCGAAGGCGCGCTCGGCGTCCGCGAGCGCGGTGGGCAGGGCGTCGGCGGCGCGCTCGCCGGCCAGCATCCGGCGGTGGTTGCCGGTGATCAGCGCGACCCGGACGGCCAGGGCCTGGGCGGTGGCGACCCGGGCGGTCAGCTCGTCGTGCTCCGGGTCCTGGGCGAGGAGTTCGGCGGCGAGGGCGGCGGAGGCGACCCGGTCGAAGCCGTGGGTGGCGCGGGCGGTCAGGGCCGGGGTCCGGTGGATCAGCCGGACGACGTCCAGCACGATCGCGTCGTCGTTCAGGCCGGCCGAGGGGTCGAAGCCCCGCATCGCGTCGAGGAACTGCCCGCGCAGCGCCGCCACGGCCGAGGTGCCCGGGGCGCGGTCGCGCACCGCCCGGGCGGGCTCGTCGAGGTGCTTCTCCATCGGGGTCATGACCAGGTCTTCCTTGGTGGAGAAGTAGTTGAAGACGGTCATCTTGGAGACGTCGGAGGCGGCGGCGATCTGCGCCACGGAGACGTGGTCGAAGCCGTGCTCGGTGAACAGCGCCACGGCCGTGCGGAAGATCCGTATCCCGGTCTGGAGCTTCTTGCGCTCGCGCAGCGGCAGCGCGTCCAGGTCGGGGTCGGCGGTCGGGTCGTAGTCCTGTCCGGGTCGCATCGACATGGGTGGACTGTACCAGGATCAAATGTTGACCGGGCAGAAAGATTGTCTGGGCCGAAAAATTGGTCGGGATGAAGAGTTGACCGGGTACAAAAACGCTGCCATCGTGAGGGACGTGCCGCCGAGCCGCTCCGGCCCGGCCCGAACTCCACAGACCCTGGGGGGACTTGACCATGGCCGCCGCCGTACCGACACCACCCGACACCGACCTGATGACGCCCCGCCAGCGCGGGGTGGCCATGTTCCTCTGCCTGGTCACGATCGTGCTGGCCGTGCTCGACATGAACATCGTGTCGGCGGCCTCCGTGCCGATCGTCCGCGACCTCGACCCCGTCCACGGCGTCGACCGGCTGCCCTGGCTGATCAGCGCCTTCGCCCTCGCCGCCACCGCGCTGCTGCCGCTCTACGGCAAACTCTGCGACTCCTACGGCGCCAAGAGGGTCCTGCTCGGGGCGGTCGCCGTCTTCACGCTCGGCTCCGCGCTGTGCGGGGCGGCGCAGTCGATGACCGAGCTGATCGCCTTCCGCGCCCTCCAGGGCATCGGCGGCGGCGGGCTGATGAGCGTCACCATGGTCGTCATCGCCCAGCTCAAGGGGCCGGATGAGGGCCCCGGTGCCAAGGGAAGCGCCAAGGGAAGCGCCAAGGGCAGCGCCATGGGCGGCATCGTCGCGGGTCTGGGCATGTCGATCGGCCCGCTGGCCGGGGCGCTGCTCACCGAGCACGTCAGCTGGCGCTGGATCTTCTACGTCAACCTGCCGCTCTGCCTCGTGGTGCTGGTCGGCGTCGCACTGGCGATCCGGCTGCCCAAGGCGGCGGGGCGCGGCGGCCTGGACTTCCTCGGCTCCGCCCTGGCCGCGGCCTTCGCCGTCGGACTGCTGCTGGTGACGGAGTGGGGCGGCAAGGACTACGCCTGGGGCTCCCCGACGATCCTCGGGCTCGGCGCCGCCACGCTGGCCGCGCTCGGCCTCTTCCTGTGGCGCCAGGCCGTGGCCGCCGCGCCGGTGCTGCCGCTGTCGCTGTTCCGCATCCCGACGGTGCGGCTGGGCTTCGCGATCCAGGGCCTGACCGGGATGGGCATGATCGGCGCGATCGTCCAGGTGATGCTCTACCTGCAGATCGGCCGGGGCGTCGCCCCGACCACGGCCAGCCTCTACCTGATCCCGATGGCGCTCGGCATGACGGTCTCGGGCCTCGGGGTCGGCAAGCTGCTCGCCCGGGGCCACTCGGTGTCGACCTTCCTGCTGGCCGGCGCGGGCTGCTCGGCGGTGGCGCTGCAGCTGCTCGGGCTGAGCGGTCCGGACACCCCGCTGTGGACGCTGATGGCCGAACTCGCCCTGCTGGGAGCCGGGTTGGGGCAGCTGATCGGCCAGCTGATCGCGGTGGTGCAGCAGGCGGCCCCGCAGCGGCAGCTCGGGGTGGCGACCACGGGCATCCGGTTCTTCCAGAACCTCGGCAACGCGCTGGGCGCCTCGGTGTTCGGCACCCTGCTCTCCCGGGTCTACGAGGACGGCGAGCCGCGGCTCCCGGTGGGCGCGGTGAGCTCGCTCACCGGGGCGGCGCGGGACCACGCGGTGCGCAGCTTCACCGACGCGGTGGACGTGGTCTTCCTGGCGGGCGGCGGCGTGATGGTGCTGGTGACGCTGCTGGTGTGGCGGCTGCGGGTGGTGGCCGGCGCGAACCTGGACGGGGGCGGGGCGCGGGAGGCCGCCGCCACCGAGGAGCGGGTGGCGGTCGCGGCCTGAACGCCTGGGCCGGGGGCGGGCGGGGCTCGGTGGGACACGGGGGTGTCCGCCGGGCCCCGCCGCCTCGGTGCGGGAGGGCTCAGCCCCGGACGGCCGGCCACTCGGGCGCCAGCATCGACCAGACCTCCTTGTCGTGGCGGACGCCGTTGTGCGGGAACCACTCGCGCAGGACGCCGTCGAGCTTCATGCCGACGCGCTGGGCGACGGCGCCGCTGCGGGCGTTGACCGTGGAGCAGAGCCACTCGGCGCGGTGCAGGCCGCGGGTGACGAGGGCGTAGTCGAGCAGCAGGCGGACGCCCGCGGTGATCAGCCCGTGGCCCTCGCCGGCCGGCTCCGTCCAGGCGCCGATCTCGCAGTTGCCGGACGTGGTGCTGAAGGACACGTACATCACGCCGCCGACGAGGACGCCGTCCAGCCAGATGCCGTAGATCCGGCCGGTGTCGGAGGCCTGGCGGTCCGCGTAGCCCTGGAGGGTGGCGCGGGCGGATTCCAGGTCGGTGGAGCGGGAGGCCCAGGGGATCCACGGGTCGGTGTGGGCGCGGGCGCGGTCCATGTGCTCGAGGAACTCGGGGGCCTGCCAGGGCTCCAGGGGGCGCAGCTCGGCGTTCTCGGTGAGACGGACGGTGAACACGGGCAGGGCCTTTCCGGTGGTGCGGAGTGGTGGTCGCATCATTCATAACAAACGTTTGGTATGTACGATAGCCCCCATGACACCGGCCCGTGGAGACCATGACGCCCGCCGCTCGGAGGTCTCCGAGGGGGTGTGGAGGGTCCTCTCCACCCGGGGCTTCGAGGGGCTGACGCTGCGCGCGGTGGCCGCCGAACTGGGCGCCTCCACCGGACTGCTGACGCACTACTTCCCCAACAAGAAGGCGCTGCTGAGTCACGCGCTGGACGAGTTGGACCGGCGCTCGGGCGCGCGCCCCCGGCGTACGGCGCCCGCGGACGGCAGCCCGCCCCCGCCCGCCGGGCTGGCCCGGCTGCGGGCCGCGCTGCTGGACGTGCTGCCGCTGGACGAGGCGGCCAGGGCCGGCAACCGGATCTGGGTCGGCTCCTGGGACGTCGCGCTGGCGGACCCGGACCTCGCCGCCGCCCACGCGGGCCGCTACGGGCGCTCGCGGGAGGCCATCACCGTGCACCTGGCGGAGGCGCTGCGGCTGGGCGAGCTGCCGGAGGAGGCCGATCCGTCGGAACTCGCGGCGGCGGCGCAGGCCTTCGTCCTCGGGCTGGTGGTGCAGGCGCTGTTCGCGCCCGGGGAGTTCCCGGCCGAGCGGCAGGTCGCGCTGGTCGACGGCTTTCTCGCGGGGATCGCGGGCTAGGCGCCGGAGAAGGGCGCCGGAGAACGGCGTCGGAGAACGGCGTCGGAGAGGGTGTCCGGAAGGGCGCCGGATTCGCGCGGAATTCCGGACATTCGACGATGCGACCGTATTCGCGACGGTCATGACACGTACCGTCACGGTGCGAATGCGGGGCGTGCGGGCGTGGGCTGCGGGGATAACCCGGAGAATCGAAACGACTACGCATGGTCGCGACCGGTATCCGCGGCCCGGGGAATTGAAGGGTGGCGCCCCCAGCAGGATTCGAACCTGCGACCTACCGCTTAGAAGGCGGGTGCTCTATCCGCTGAGCTATGGGGGCGTGACCGTGGCCGGGATCGGGCGACGAGCGCCGGGGCGCGCGTGTCCGGCCCCGTACAGGGGGTGGGGGAGGGGGTCGATGGACCCTCGCCCTGTCGGGGACAGGATAAGGGTGCCCGGTTGCCGGGTCGCGATCGACAGCACCGCCGTTGGTGTGTCGGTTCGGTGGAGCGGTCCGATAATCGCAGGTGAACGCCGTGTGTGCAGCGGTCTGGGAGTGTTCCGAGCCGGACGTTGTGCAGTCGTTACGGGGCTGCCGCCCCACCCGTTATGGATTCGGCACGGAGAATGTCCCGCTCTCGGCGCGGGTGGGGGGCCGCATTCGGGTTGTCGTGGTCGATTGACGTGCACGGACGCTTCGCGGCGGGCCTTCCGCCGCCGGTCACCCGGCTCCCGGGCGGGTTGATTTTTGTCATGGCCGCGAGGAGTTTTCCGGAGGAAGTCACGCCGGAAGGCCGAAATTCACCCCTGAGAGTGAGTCAGATTTTCCCGGGGGGACGGTTATCCACAGATTTCAGAACTCGGTGGCCGTGATTTCCCCGCGCGTGCACTCTCAAGTCCCGCACCGATCGATTCCGTACGGTGCATCGGCGAGAACGGAGGGTGTGTCGTGAACGAGATGCAGGTGACGGTCCTCGGCAATGTCGCGACCGAGGTCAGCTACGGCGAAACCGGGGGCGGTGTGCCGATGGCGAACTTCCGCCTCGGCTGCACCGAGCGCAGGTACGACCGGCAGCGCGAGGCGTGGGTGGACGGGGACACGCACTGGCTGACGGTGACGGCCTGGCGGGCGCTGGCGGTGAACCTCATCGGCTCGCTCTCCAAGGGCGATCCGGTGCTCGTCAGCGGCCGGCTGAAGGTCCGGGAGTGGGGCGAGGGCGAGGCGCGGCGGACGAGGGTGGAGATCGACGCCCGGTCGGTCGGGCACGACCTGACGCGCGGGACGTCCGCCTTCCGCCGGGCGACGGGCGTGCGCGGGCAGCCGCCGGGCGCGGGCGGGTGCTCCGGGGAGCCGGGCGCCCCGGCGGCGGAGGTGGAGGCCGAGGTGGTGCCGGAGTGGATCGTCCAGGCCATCAGGTCCCGCCCCGGGCAGCGGGGGGAGGTGTCCGAGGGGGTGCCGGCGGGTGGCGCGGCGGTGGCGCCGACAGGGCCGTGAGCCGACGGAAGGGGTGAAGGTGCGATGGCCTTCCCTGTCGACAAATATGTTGATCGAGAAGGCCATTGCGCCGCCCGTACATTCCCCGCCCCCCACCGGAAAGTGTCCCCGGAATCGGACGGACTGTCAGCTTGTGTGGGACCTGAGGGGATTGATAACGATCCAGATACGGATTCGTCCTGATTTCGCATGGGGGTTTCGGGACTCCAGGAGGTTAATAGGATTCGTCTGGTTTCACACCTCGCAACGGCGCCACAGGGGGCGCGTGCGGCACGAAAGTCGGCGGGCTGCCCATCCAGAGGCCAGGCCCGCTCCGGAGGGAATCCTGATGGTCCAGAAGCAGGGGCGGAACCTGTCCCGCGTAGCCACTGTCATGCTCACGTCCAGCCTTGCGCTGGGCGGCGGCCTGTTCGCGACCGGTACGGCGGTCGCGGCCGACAACCCGGGTTCGGGCGTCACCGCGGTGGTGCAGCCCGGTCTGTTCGGCGAGCGGGTCGACGTCAAGGGCAAGGACAGCGTCGACGCGGGCCTGTTCACCCTCAAGACCGCTTCGGGCGAGCTGCTCCAGACCTACTGCATCGACTTCGACAACCCGGTCTACCTGGACAGCAAGGCCAAGTACCACGAGGCCGACTGGTCCGCCAGCTCCCTCAACAGCAACGCCAACGCCCCCAAGATCCGCTGGATCCTGGAGAACTCCTACCCGCAGGCCTCGATCGGCGCGCTGCGCACGGCCATCGGCGACAACGAGCTCTCGGAGAAGGACGCCGCCGCCGGCACCCAGGCCGCGATCTGGAAGTTCTCCGACAACAAGGACGCCACCCCGCGCAACGAGCACGCCAAGAAGCTGCGCGACTACCTGACCGGTGAGAAGAACAAGGGCGTCGCGGCCGAGCCGAAGCCCTCGCTGACCCTCACCCCGGACTCCGTCTCCGGCAAGTCCGGCAGCAAGCTCGGCCCGTTCGTGCTGAACACCAGCGCCACCGAGGTCAAGCTGGCCGTGGCCGGCGACGCCGCCGACAAGATCAAGCTGCTCGACAAGGACGGCAAGCAGCTCAACGGCGCGCTGACCGGCCCGATCGCCAAGGACACCCAGCTGTTCCTGGACGTCCCGGGCGGCACCCCGGACGGCAAGGCCACCCTCAACGCCACCGCCGACACCACCGTGCTCAGCGGCCGGGTCTTCATGAGCGGCCTGGACGACCGGGGCAACCACAGCCAGACCATGATCCTGGCGGGCTCCAAGAAGCTCGGCGTCGCGGCCGCGGGCCAGGTCACCTGGAAGCAGGGGCAGGGCGCGATCGTCGACAGCTCCGCCAAGGAGGAGTGCGCGAGCGGCGGCGTGAAGGTCACCGTCACCAACACCGGTGACCAGCCGGCCGACGTGACCGTGCAGCCGGGCCAGAAGGTCACCGTGCAGCCGGGCAAGACCGAGACCGTGCTGGTCAAGGTCGCCGAGAAGACCGCCTACGACATCACCGTGACGGGCCCGAACGGCTACTCCAAGAAGTTCAGCGGTGTCCTGGACTGCAAGACCGGCGTGACCCCGACCGGTACGCCGACCACCCCGGCCGCCTCCGTCACGCCGACCTCCGGCCCGTCCACCCCGGGTGCCGCGGCCCCGAGCAGCGCCGCCCCGGGCACCGGTGGCGGTCTGGCCCAGACCGGTGGCAATGACTCCACCCCGATCCTCGCCGCCGTCGCCGGTGGCCTGGTCGTGGCCGGTGGCGCCGCGGTCTTCGTCCTGCGCCGCCGTGGCCGCCACGGGCGCACCACCGCCTGAGGCGACTCCTGAGCGCCGCCCCTGAGGGGCGGGCGATCACGACGGCCCGGCCCCCCGCACACGCTGCGGGGGGCCGGGCCGTTCGTCGTGGGGGAGGGGGAGAGCGGGCACGGGGCAGGTGCCGGGGGAGCGGCCGTTCCGGCGGCGGAGAAGGCGGAGAAGGGGCCGGGGGCCGGGTGAGGGCGCGGGCGGAGGCGGTCCGGGGAGGGGGTGGCCGGGAGTGGGCGGGCGGTTCGGGGTGTGCGGGCGGGTGCGGCACAATGGAAGGCTGCAAGCCGAATACTCCCGACGACGCCGGAGCGATCTCACGTGGCGGAATACATCTACACGATGCGCAAGGTGCGCAAGGCTCACGGAGACAAGGTCATCCTTGACGACGTGACGCTCAGCTTCCTCCCCGGGGCGAAGATCGGCGTCGTGGGCCCCAACGGTGCCGGTAAGTCCACCGTGCTCAAGATGATGGCCGGCCTGGAGCACCCCTCCAACGGCGACGCCTTCCTCTCGCCCGGCTTCACCGTCGGCATGCTGCTCCAGGAGCCGCCGCTCGACGAGTCGAAGACCGTCCTGGAGAACGTGCAGGACGGCGTCAAGGAGATCAAGGGGAAGCTCGACCGCTTCAACGAGATCGCCGAGCTGATGGCGACCGACTACTCGGACGCCCTCCTCGAGGAGATGGGCAAGCTCCAGGAGGAGCTGGACCACGCCGAGGCCTGGGACCTGGACGCCCAGCTGGAGCAGGCCATGGACGCCCTGGGCTGCCCGCCCGGCGACTGGGCGGTCACCAAGCTCTCCGGTGGCGAGAAGCGCCGCGTCGCGCTCTGCAAGCTGCTGCTCGAGGCCCCCGACCTGCTGCTCCTCGACGAGCCCACCAACCACCTCGACGCCGAGTCGGTGAACTGGCTGGAGCAGCACCTGGCCAAGTACAAGGGCACCGTCGTGGCCGTCACCCACGACCGGTACTTCCTGGACAACGTGGCCGGCTGGATCCTGGAGCTCGACCGCGGCCGCGCCATCGGCTACGAGGGCAACTACTCCACCTACCTGGAGAGCAAGCAGTCCCGCCTCAAGGTCGAGGGGCAGAAGGACGCCAAGCGCGCCAAGCGCCTCAGGGAAGAGCTGGAGTGGGTCCGCTCCAACGCCAAGGGCCGCCAGGCCAAGTCCAAGGCCCGCCTCGCCCGTTACGAGGAGATGGCGGCCGAGGCCGACAAGATGCGGAAGCTGGACTTCGAGGAGATCCAGATCCCGCCGGGCCCGCGCCTGGGCAGCGTCGTCATCGAGGTCGAGAACCTCAACAAGGCCTTCGGCGAGAAGGTCCTGATCGACGACCTCAGCTTCACCCTGCCGCGCAACGGCATCGTCGGCATCATCGGCCCGAACGGCGCCGGCAAGACCACGCTGTTCAAGATGCTGCAGGACCTGGAGACCCCGGACTCCGGCATGGTCAAGGTCGGCGAGACCGTCAAGATCAGCTACGTCGACCAGAGCCGCGCCAACATCGACCCGAAGAAGACCCTCTGGGAGGTCGTGTCCGACGGTCTGGACTGGATCAACGTCGGCCAGGTCGAGATGCCGTCCCGCGCCTACGTCTCGGCGTTCGGCTTCAAGGGCCCGGACCAGCAGAAGCCGGCCGGCGTGCTCTCCGGCGGTGAGCGCAACCGCCTGAACCTGGCGCTCACCCTCAAGCAGGGCGGCAACCTGCTGCTCCTCGACGAGCCCACCAACGACCTCGACGTCGAGACGCTCTCCTCGCTGGAGAACGCCCTGCTGGAGTTCCCCGGCTGCGCCGTGGTCATCTCCCACGACCGCTGGTTCCTCGACCGGGTGGCGACCCACATCCTCGCCTACGAGGGCGACAGCAAGTGGTTCTGGTTCGAGGGCAACTTCGAGTCGTACGAGAAGAACAAGATCGAGCGGCTCGGCGCCGACGCCGCCCGCCCGCACCGGGCCACGTACAAGAAGCTGACCCGAGGCTGACATCCCACTGTCATCACGGCCCGGCAGACTGCCCTCCGGGGCGGCCTGCCGGGCCGCGGCCCGTCGCCGGCCTGCGGCGGCGGGCGACCGGACACCGAGGAGAACACCCGTGGCCCGCCACATCTACGCCTGCCCGCTGCGCTGGTCCGACATGGACGCCTTCGGGCACGTCAACAACGTGGTCTTCCTGCGCTACCTGGAGGAGGCCCGGATCGACTTCATGTTCACCCAGGCCGCCGAGGCCGGCGCCGGGGAGTTCGCGGGCGGCTCGGTGGTGGCGCGCCACGAGATCGACTACAAGCGCCCGTTGGTGCACCGGCCCGAGCCGGTGATCATCGAGACCAGCGTGACGAAGATAGGCACCGCCTCGCTGACCGTCTCGTACGAGATCAAGGACGTGCACGAGGACGGCACCGAGACGGTGTACGTCAAGGCGTCCACCGTGGTCGTGCCCTACGACCTGGCCGAGGGCCGGCCGCGCCGGATCTCGCCCGTGGAGCGGGAGTTCCTCTCCCGGTTCATGGACGAGGAGCCCGTCGTCGCCGCGGTCTGACCCCCGCACCCCTCCCACCACGATTCGAGCTGAGCCGCGTTGACCGTCACCGCCCGCCTGGCCCTGTCCGACACCCGTGAGGCCGCCGACCTGTCGGCCTTCCTGCTGCGCCTGCTGCGCTTCGACAGGGCGGCCGCGGTGCGGCTCCAGGCGGTCGGCCCGGCGGAGGGCGGCGCCGTGCTGGCCGTCTTCGGGCGGCTGCCGCTGGGCGGTTCGGGCGTGCTGGCGATCCGCACGGCCCGGCTGGACGGCCTGGACGGGCCGGTGGACGTGACCGTCTCGGCCGGGCAGCTGCTGGACGGCGTGGACGCCGGGACGGGCGCGATCGCGCTGCCCGCCCCCGTCACCGGCCCCTCCTGGGCCGGGATGCTGCCGCCGCGCACGGGCTGGCGCCCGGTCGGGACCCCGCCGCCCGCCGAGGTGGGCCGCGAACTGATGGCCGCCGTACGGGAGTTCCGCGAGCGCAGCGAGGCCGTGCCGGAGCACCACCGCACCCGCGCGGTGCTGGACGCGCTGGCGGACGAGATCTGGTCCCGCCCCGTCTCCGTGCTGCCGGAGCTGCCGCTGCGCGCGGTGCACGCCTCGTACCGGATCGGGTTCCTGGCCCCGGAGGCCCCGCTCGGTGTGCACCGGGCGGGCGGCTGGCTGCGGTTGAGCTCGCCGACGGGCTCGGTGGTCCTGCGGACTGCGGCCGCGCCGGGGGCGGGGCTGGGGCTCAGCCCGCTGCGGTAGTAGCCGTCAGCCCTCGGTGTTGATCATCGAGGCGGCGGCGTACGTCAGGTAGTCCAGCAACTGTGTCTCCAGTTCGGCCGGGAGCTCCAGCCCCGCCACCGCGGCCCGCATGTGGGTCAGCCAGGCGTCGTGCGCGGCCTTGTCGACCTTGAACGGCGCGTGCCGCATCCGCAGCCGGGGGTGGCCGCGCTGCTCGCTGTAGGTGCGCGGGCCGCCCCAGTACTGCATCAGGAACAGCGCCATCCGCTCCTCGGCCGGGCCGAGGTCCTCCTCGGGGTACATCGGCCGCAGCAACTCGTCCTCGGCGATGCCCTGGTAGAACAGGTGGGCCAGTCGCCGGAAGGTCGGCTCGCCGCCGGCCTGCTCGAAGAAGGTCTCCTCGCTGAAGGTGCCACGCCGGATCTCAGTCACCCGACCATGGTCGCAGACGGCGGCGGGGCCGTACACCGAGACCTTCGGTGTACGACCCCGCGCGGGTGGGGCAGGGGGGACTACTCGTCCTCCCACCGGAAGAGCTTCCAGGCGATGCCGGTGAGCACCGCGGCGAACAGGAGCAGTCCGCCCATGGTGGGCAGGGCGTCCATGACGCCGCCGCCGCGGGTGAGGACCGAGCGGGAGGCGTCGACCAGGTAGTGCAGCGGCATGACCTTGGAGACGCTCTGGAGCCAGCCCGGGGCGTTGTCCATCGGGAAGAACGAGCCGGACAGGAACGACATCGGCAGCACGATGATCTGCGAGATGCCGTTGGCGGCCTCCTCGGTCTTGGCGACCGAGCCGGCCAGCAGGCCGATCGACATGAAGGCCAGCGTCGCGCAGGCCACCAGCGGGAGGATCAGCCACCAGTTGCCGGTGAGCTTGAGCCCGAAGAAGCTCGTCGCCACCACCACGAACACGGCGGTCTGCAGGAACGCCGTCAGCAGCGAGACCAGGATGCGGGAGCTGACCACCGTCCCCGCGCTGACCGGGGCCAGCCGCAGGCGCCGCAGCACCTTGGACCGGCGCCAGCCGACGAGGGTCAGCGCGGCGCCGAACACCGCGCCGGTGGCGACGGCCCAGCCCAGCAGGCCGGGGGTGAGGTACTGGATCGGCTTGAGCGACTTGTCCTCGACCTGCTCGGCCTGGAGGACGTACGCGGGCTTCTGGCCGCTGGCCTTCTGGTTGGCGCCCTGGACGACGGAGTCGAGGATGCCGTTGAGCGCGCCGGAGCGGACCGGGTCGGCGGCGGTGTAGCGCAGCTCGACCGTGCCGTCCGGGCCCTGCTTGATCAGCGCGTCGTAGTCGCCCTTGCGGACCTTCTCCAGGGTGGCGGCCTCGTCGTCCACCCTGGTGATGGTGAGGACCTTGTCGAGCCCGACGCGGTCCTCGCCCTGGATGGAGTCGAAGAGCTTGACCGCGCCGACCTGGGCGACCTTGGCGTGCGGGCTGCCGGAGCCGTTGGACACGGCGCCGAAGAAGACCAGGAAGACCAGCGGGAACAGCAGCAGGAAGAAGGTCGCGGTGCGGTCGCGCTTCATGCCGAGGAGCATCGCGCGGGACAGGCTCCAGAAGGCGCTGACCCGTTCCCGCCCGGCTTCGGTGGTGGGGGTGGTCATGCCCGGTACTCCCGTCCGGTCAGCTGGAGGAAGACGTCCTCCAGGGTGGCGCCGCGAACTTCCAGGCCGCGCAGTGCGTTCCGGTCTCCCAGGACGCTCAGGACCGGGCCCGGCAGCCGGGTGGAGACCGAGAGCGTGACGGTGTCGTCCTCCAGCGCGGCGACGTCGGCGCCGGCGGCGGCGAACAGCTCGCGGGCGCTGTCCACGGACAGCTGGCCGGAGGCGACGCTGATCCGGACGGTGTCGTCGATCTCGCGCACGAGGGCCGCGGGGGCGCCGGTGCGCAGGATCTTGCCGTGGTCCATGACCGAGACCCGGTCGCAGAGGATCTCGGCCTCGTCCAGGTAGTGGGTGGTCAGGACGACGGTGCGGCCCTCGGCGTTGATGTCGCGCAGGAGGTCCCACAGGTTGCGCCGGGCCTGCGGGTCGAGGCCGGTGGTGGGCTCGTCCAGGAAGACGAGCTCCGGGTCGTGGGCCAGGGCGCAGGCGATGGACAGGCGCTGGGCCTGGCCGCCGGACAGCTTCTCGGTCAGCTCCCCGGCCTTCTCGCCGAGGCCGACCCGCTCCAGCATCGCGTCGGCCCGCTTGGGGCCGACCCCGTAGAACGACGCGAAGGTGTGGATCGTCTCCCGGGCCGTCAGTTTCCGGAAGAACGCGGAGGCCTGGAACTGCACGCCGATGCGCGGCAGCAGCTTCGGATTGCGCGGCCAGGGCGACATCCCCAGCAGCTCGACCCGGCCCTCGTCGGCCTTGCGGACCCCTTCCAGGATCTCCATGGTGGTGGTCTTCCCGGCGCCGTTCGGGCCCAGGATTCCGTAAAATTCGCCGGCCTCGACGGTCAGGGACACCCCGTCGACGGCCTGCACATCCCCGTACCGCTGGCGGATGCCGTCAGCGGATATAGCAGCAGTCATGTGGCCTGAGCGTAGGGCCATTCGGGCCCTCTGTGCACTTCCCCGGCGCTTAATTTGCGGATTCCTTGAGGAAATCGGGAACAAAACAGGCCGGGCGGGCGTTGAATTCCGCCCGGCCCGGCCGGAGTTGGTACTGATGGTCCCTCAAAGGGCGATTCTCAGGCGCGGTGCACCGTGATCGTCGTCCAGGCGCCGATGTGGATGCGGTCGCCGTCGTTGAGGGGGACGGCGGTGTGCGGGGTGATCGGCTCGGCGCCGCCGTTGACGGTGGTGCCGTTGGTGGAGTCCTGGTCGACCAGCACCCAGCTGCCGTCGGCCTGTTCGGCGAGCAGCGCGTGCTGGTGCGAGGCGCCCGGGTCCTCCGGAGGCACGGACAGGTCGATCTCCGGCACGGTGCCCCGGTGCTGGCTGCGCCGGCCGATGCGCAGCTGGCCCCGGCCGGTCAGCGGGATGCGGCGCTCGGGGCAGTACGGCGGGAAGAACAGGCCGGAGGCCTCCGGGCCGCTGCGGGCCATCATGTCGGTGAAGTAGTCGCGGTCGGCCGCGACGACGGCGATCCAGTTGGACCGGACGGGCTCCGCCGGGGGCTGGGGCTGCGGCGGGGCGAGGTGGAACGAGGTGCCGAAGTCGCCGCCGCGGTTGTTGGGGCCGGGGCCGGCGTAGACCGGGCCCGAGGTCTCCTCGCCGAGGACGCTGTCGGGGAAGGCGCCCTCCGGCGGCGGGTAGCCGTAGGTGTGCGGGTGCACGGGCTCCGGCTGCGGGACCGGGGGAGCGGCCGGCGGCTGGGCCATCGGGTGGGCCATCGGCTGGGCGAGGGGCTGGGCCATGGGCGGCTGGCCCGCCGGGGGCTGCGCGGGGCCGCCGTACGCGGGCGGGATGTTCAGCGGTGGCGGGTTGTGCGCGGCCGGAGGGTTGTGCGCGGGCATGCCGGTCGGCGACGGCTGACGCGTGGAGGGCGAGGACAGCTCGTAGTCGTAGCCGCACTCCTCGCAGAAGCGGCCGGTCTGCGGGCTGCGGCAGATCGGGCAGAGCGGCAGGCCCTCGGTGAGGCCGCCCGGGTAGCCGGGCGCCGGGGCGTTGCCGGGGCCCGGGGGCGGCGGCGGGAAGCCCGCCGGCCCGGCCGGCGGGTAGCCCGCGGGCGAGGACGGCGGCGCGGCGTACGTGCCCCCGGGTGCCGGCGGCGGCGGAGTCATCGGGAAGCCGCAGAAGTCGCACCAGTCCTCGGCCTGCGACTCGTGGCCCCTCGGGCAGATCGGCATCAGGTCCCCCTCACTTCGAGCGCGTCGAGCCGGCACGGGGCGGCGTCGTGCCGGGCCGACGGCCCGGCCACGTCTTCAGCGGTCACTTCTTCTTCACACGTACCGTCTTGGTGGACCGGGTCTCGAGGGTCATCGAGTCGGCCTCGCTCACGTTCTTACGGAACCGAACCGTACCCTCCTTCGCGTCGACCACGTCCACCACCTTCTGGAGCAGCTTGTAGGTGCCGTCGTTCCCCGTGGCGTGGGCGATGCGCACGGCGGCGCCCAGCTTGGCGGTGGCCCGGTCGACGTCCCCGGCGCGGTGGGCCTCCAGGCCCTCCTGGATGGAGGAGGCCAGCTCGGCCTGCCCGGTGTAGTGGGCGACCTGCGGGCTGATGCGGGTGGAGGAGGAGAGGTCGTCCGTCCAGACGGCCTTGACCAGGCCCTGGGAGAGCACCTCGGGGGTGCCGCCGGCGATCTGCGGGGGCAGGACGAGGCTGATGCGGGCGGCGAGCATCTCGTTGCCGACGGAGGCGGCGGGGACTTCGACGCAGACGTGGTAGTCGCGGCTCTCGTCGCCCCAGGAGCCGGTCGGGTAGTCGCCGGCGCGGGGGCCGGAGTCGGTGCGGCGCCCGGTGAGGTCCTCGACGGCGGGGGCGACCTGCTTGACGAACTTCACGGTGGCGTTGGCCGGGGTCCAGATCCGCAGCGCGACGTCGGCGACCTGCTTGCCCATGGCGCCGGCCATCATCGAGCGGAAGTCCTCGGCGAGGCCGGAGGGCTCGGCGACGATGTCGGTGGTGCCGAGCAGGGCGGAGGAGATCTTGCGCAGCTCGTCGATCCGCCAGTCGGTGCCGACGCCGCGGCAGTCGGCGGTGAAGTGGCCCGAGACGCGCTCGACGGTGCGGGCGAGGTCCTCGGCGGACTCGTGCTCGTTGTTGCCGTCGGTGAGCAGGATCGCGTGCCGGATGGCGATGTCGCGGCGGGTCAGGAAGAGCTGGTCGGCCTTGGCCAGCCAGGTGCCCATGGCGGTGCCGCCGGCGGCGGTGAGGCGGCGCAGGGACTCCTTGGCGTGGCCGCGGGTGGTGGGGGAGGCGATGGCGAGGGTGCCGTCCCCGGGGTAGATGTCGCGGGCCTCGTGGGTGCCGGCGACGACGGCGAAGGCGGTGCCGTCGCGCAGGGAGTCGATGGCGGCGGCGGTGGCCTCGCGGGCGCCGTTGATCTTGGTCTTGGGGTAGTCCATCGAGCCCGAGCAGTCGACCAGGATCACCACGGCTGCCGAGGCGTCGGCGCCCGGGGTGCCGGCGTCGGCGACGGTGAGGGGGCGGCCGCCGGTGGTGCCGCCGCCGGTGGCGGTCACGGTCACGATGGCGTTCACCTCGTGGGCGCCGTCCGCGAGGTACTCGTTCTGGAAGATCTCCACGTCGAACCGGGGCAGGTTCGGCTTCGCCAGTGTGGCCATGGGGCGGTGGCTCCCGTCGGGTGCGTGGTGGGTGTGAGCGGGTCGGTGGGGCGGTCCGCCGGGCGGACCGGGGCCCGGTGCGGCGGTCCGTCGGGCGGTCCGTCAGGCCGTCGGCGGGTGCGGGGGCTGGGGCGGTACGGGCGGCGGGGCGGTCGGGGCGGCGGGTGCGGGCGGCACCGGGCCCTGGGCGGGGGCGGCCGGGGGCAGCGGGGCGGCGGCGGAGCCGATCACCGGGAGGTCCGGCAGGGTCGGCTCGTAGTCCTCCTCGTCCTCCTCCGCGAACTCCGCGAAGGCGGGTGCGGGAGCGGGCGCGGCGGGCCGTCGCAGGATCGGCAGGTCCAGCGCGGTGGGCGTCTGCTCGGCCTCCTCGACGGACACGGCCGGCGGGTCGATCGGCAGCACGGCGACGGTGATGTTGTCGTGGCCGCCGGCGGCGACGGCGAACTTCACCAGGGTCTGGGCGGCCGCGAGGGGCTCGGTGCGGGCGTCCGGGCGGACGAAGTACGCCAGGTCGGTGGCCGCCTCGGCGTAGTTCCACAGGCCGTCGGTGCAGATCAGCAGCACGCCGGGCACGTGGGGGGTGAATTCCAGGGTGTGCGGCACGACCTCCTCGGCGTCGGCGCCGAGCCAGCCGGTGATCGCGTGGGCGCGCGGGTCGGCGTACGCCTCGGCCTCGGCCATCAGGCCGGCCTCGACCATCCGGGCCGCCCAGGAGTCGTCCTGGGTGAGCCGGTAGGGCTCGGCGGCGACGCGGTCGTCCGGGATCCAGTACGCCCGGGTGTCGCCGACCCAGCCGATGGTGATCCGGCCGCCGGCGGCGATGGCGCTGACGAAGGTGCAGGCGGGGGCGTTGACCTCGGGGCGGACGGGCCCGGAGCCGTCGGTGGCGAGGTCGGCGACGGCCTTGGCGGCGTCGGCGACGGCCCGGCGCATCGCCTCCTCGTGGTCGCGGCCGGCCTCCAGGGAGGAGAGCAGCGACTCGGAGGCGGCGTCGACGGCCGTCTCGGAGGCCTCGTCGGGCCGGTCGGAGGAGGAGACGCCGTCGCAGACCACGGCGACCACGACGGGCTCGCCGCCGGGCAGCGAGGTCGCGGCGACGGTGAAGGAGTCCTCGTTGCGGTGGTGGCGCACGCCGCGGTCGCTGACCCCGGCGACGCCCCCGAGCGCCTTCTCCATGTGGTCGCGGGGGCGCGGCTGCGCGCCTCCGCAGCCCTCGCAGTAGCCGTCGGGGGCGACCCTCGGCTGCCCGCAGTGCACGCAGACCGGCCCGCGCTGGGCGGGGACGGCCTCCGGGTGGGCGCCGGCCCAGCCCGCGGGCATGGCGCCCGGGGCCGCCCGGCCGTCCCGGCCGGCGCCGCACCGGTTGCAGAAGGAGTCCTCGGGCTCCATCGGCTCGAAACAGCTCGGGCACTCGGTCTGCTGCATCGGCTACACCCACGTCCTGGGGCGGGCGCGGTTGGCCCGTTCCACCATCTCGATCCTCTTCTCCGCCTGCCCGGCCAGCCGGGCCAGTACCCGGTAGGACTGCTCCAGGGCGAAGCGCAGTTCCCTGTCCACCGCCGGCCGTCCGAGGACCACCGTCGACCCGGCGTTCTGCCGGGCGCTGGGCGAGCCGGCGTCGACCCAGCCGAGCGCGGCCTCCAGCACCTCGACGGACAGCTGCTCGCGGCGGCCGTCGTCCAGGCGCAGGGCGGACAGCTGGGCGGAGCCGGCGGTGAGGTCGGCGGTGAGGTCGTCGGTGGCGGGGCGCTCGCGCAGCCGGGCGCGCACGGCGGCGATGCGGGCGGCCGTGTACTGGCTGGACGTGGGCGGGACGGACTCCAGCACGGCGACGGCGGCGGACCGGTCGTCCTCGGCCAGGCGCACCCGGGCGAGGCCGAAGGCGGCGCCGAGGTAGGTGTGGTCGGTCGTCCAGACCAGGCGGTAGAACTCGGCCGCGTCCCCGCCGTCGCCGAGCAGTTCGGCGCAGACGGCGAGGGCCAGCTTGGGGGCGGCCTCGCCGGGGAACGCGTCGTAGACCGCGTCGAAGGCCTCGGCGGCGACGCGCAGCGCCGTCTCCGGGGTGCCGCTGTGCCCGGCGGAGACCAGGGCGTGCAGGCCGCGGTACCAGACGACCCGCCAGTCGTCGGGGTGGGCGGCCTCCAGCTTCTGGAGCGTCTCCAGGGCGGAGGGGCGGCCGAGTTCGAGCTCCGCGCGCAGCCCGCGCAGCCGCTTCTCGACGGAGTCGCCGAAGGGGGCCAGGGCGGCGAGGACGTCCTCGGGGTCGGTGGCGAGCAGGGTGGCGAGGTTGCCGGCGTTGGGGTCGTCCGGGTCGACCCGGGGGACGGGCAGGGCGAGGGCGGCCGCCGCAGGGTCCAGCGGGGCCAGGCGCAGCTGCCCGGTCTGCTCGGCGGGGAGGACCAACTCGGTGTCCACGACGCGCAGTTCGGGGCCGAACAGGGTGGAGAGCGAGGGGCGGGGGTGCCCGTCCTGGAGGGCGAGGACCTCGCGCAGGACGCCGGTGAGCTGGTCGGCCATCTCCTCGGCGGAGGAGAAGCGGCGGGCCGGGTCGGAGTCGGTGGCGCGGACGAGGAAGCGGTAGTAGGACTCGTACCGGGCGAAGGCCTCGACGTCCTCCGGGCCGGGCAGGGAGTCGCGGTAGGTGGTGCTGTAGCCCTGGAAGTCGAAGCTGAGCACCGCGAGGGTGCGGGCGACGGTGTAGAGGTCGGAGGCGGGGGAGGGGCCGTCGGTGGCGATCTCGGGGGCCTGGTAGCCGATGGTGCCGAAGATCGCGCCCTCGTCGTCGAAGCGGCGGACGGCGCCCATGTCGATGATCTTGAGGCTGTCGCCGTTCTGGATGACGTTGTCGATCTTGAAGTCGCAGTAGATCAGACCGCGGTCGTGCAGGTAGCCCAGGGCCGGCAGCGCCTCCAGCGCGTACGCGATGGCCTGCTCGACGGGCAGCGGGTCCCGCCGCCCGTCCGGGGTGCGGCGCTCGTTGGCGATGTCCTTGAGCGACTTGCCGCCGACGTACTCCATGACGATGTAGCCGTCGGTGGAGCCGGTGCGCAGGTCCGGGTGCTCGGCGAAGTTGATGATCCGGACGATGTTGGGGTGGTCGACCTCGGCCAGGAAGCGGCGCTCGGCGACGGCCGCGATCAGCGCGTCCTCGTCCCCGGTGTCCAGCAGGCCCTTGAGGACGACCCACTTGTCGTTGACCCGGCGGTCGATCGCCAGGTAGATCCAGCCCAGGCCGCCGTGCGCCAGGCAGCCGACGACCTCGTACTGGCCGCCGACGAGGTCGCCGCGGCGCAGCTTGGGGGTGAAGGAGTACGGCGTGCCGCACTTGGTGCAGAAGCCGTCGGGGCGGCCCGGGCGGCCGTTCTTCTCGCGGCCCACGGGGGACTCGCACTTGGAGCAGTACCGCTTGCGCTCGGGGACCTCGGGGTTGGCGAGGACGGCCTGTGACGGGTCGGCCGTCGGCACGGTGGGGACGGTGACCAGGCCGGCGCCCAGGCGGTTGCGGTTGCGGGTGCCGGCGGTGCCGGTGCCCCGGGTGGCGCGGACCGAGACGGAGCGGCTGGAGCCCGTGCGGGTGGAGCGGTGGGAGCGGGAGCGGCCGGACATCGAGCGGGCCGAGCCGGTGCGGGCCGACAGGGAGCGGACGGAGCCGCTGCGGGCCGAGTCGGGGCTGACGCGGGCGGAGGGGACGTGGGGTTGGGTGCTGCCGGTGACGGAGCCGGCCTCGGGGGCGGTCAGGCCGCACTCGTCGCAGTAGCCGTCGGCGTCGATGCTGCCGGAGCACTCCCTGGGGCAGGGGGAGCCGGGGCCCCCTGCGCCCGTCGGGGTGGAGGCGGCGCCTTCGGGTGCGAGCCCGCACTCGTCGCAGTAGCCGTCCGCGTCGATCCTGCCGCTGCCGGAGCACCCCGGCCGTACGCACGTCTCGCCCATCAACCTCAGCCCCCCTGAACCTGTCCGTCGACCGGCGTCTGGCCGGCCGCTCGTGCCTGTGCCTGCGCTGCCTGTGCTTGAGCCTGCGCCTGTGCCTGCGCGCCGTCGGCCTCGGTCTGGGCCGGGCGCAGCGACTGCTGGAAGCGGGCCACCGCGGCGGCCGCCGCCCGCAGGTCGCAGGGCGCGCTCCACAGCAGCCAGCGCGCCTTCTCGTACCGCTCGACGACCTCCGGGTCCTCGGCGACCCTCAGCCGGGCCGCCATGGCCTTGTACGCGTCCAGCCGGCCGCGCAGCTCGGCGCGGACGGCCAGCGGCGCCGTCACCTCGGTGAGCGACTGCCGGGCCCGCTCCAACTCCTTGGCGGCCGCGTCCTCCAGCGCGTCCAGCAGCGGCGCCAGCCGGCCCCACTGCCCGCTCTGGCGCAGGTCCAGCGCGGTGACGATCCGTTCGCGCAGCGCCGAGGCCGGGCCGGGGACGGCCGGGACGTCGCTGGAGGCTATCTTCGCCAGCACCTCGCCGCGCGCCCGGCGGGCCTCGGCCAGGGTGGCGTCGGCCCGCTGGAGCAGGTTGCCGACGCCCTGGAGGCGCTCCTCGGCGTCGTCGCGCAGCCGCAGGACGTCCTCCAGCTCCATCCGGACGCCGTCCAGGGCCCGGCCGGCCAGGTCGAAGCGCTCGGTGTCGACCACGCCGGAGGGCGTGGCGAAGGCCGTGCCCTCCGGGACGGTGCCGCGCTGGGCGGGCACCCGGGCCGGGCGCCACAGCGCCAGCGGGTCCTCGCGCACCTCGGTGCGCAGCGCGGTGAGGTCGGCGGCCAGCGCGGTCAGGTCGTCCCCGAGCGGGTGGCTGCCGGTGCGCACGCCCAGCGAGACGGCCAGCGTCTGCACCCGGTTGAGCTCGGCCAGCAGCAGGTCGATCCGGGCGGGCAGGGCGGACCAGACGGCGTCCGCGGCGCTGACCACCTCCAGCACGCTGGCGTACCAGGAGTTCATCCGGGCCATCAGCGCGTCCAGGCTGATCCGCTCGACCAGCTTGGCGGGCGCGCCCAGCAGCTGCGGCCCGTCCGGCACCGCGCCGCCCGGCACCGTCACCGCGTCGCCCGTCAACAGCTCGCTCAGCTCGGCGAGTTCGGCGGCTCCCGGCTTGGCCTTGCGGGCGCGTACGGCGCGGGCCGAGGCCAGCGCCTCCGAGTAGCGGTCGAACAGCGCCCACAGCAGCGGGAGGCCCTTGCCGGCGACGGCCCAGCGCTCCTGGGTGCGCCCGGTCAGCTCGGCGCCGTCGAGCAGCCGCAGGCCCGGGTGGTCCTGGAGCGCGAGCAGCGCCGACTCGACCGCGTCGCGCTCCGCGCCGAGGCGGGCGAGCGCGCGGTCCACCTCCTCCCGGCTCAGTACCGGGCCAGCCGATGCCGCCACCGCGGTGTCCTTCCTTCCCTCACGTGCGGCCGGGCGCCCGCGCGTCGCTGACGCGTGACCGCTCGACAACCCCCGTCGTCCACCACGGGCCTGCCCGTGGTGATCGTCCCGAACCCTAGCCGGTGGCCGTTCGGGCGGAGCGGGCGGTGGGCGTCAAGAGCGCGTCAACGCGCCCCCGTCCGCTCCGCCCGCCCGCTGCGCCCGTGCGCGCCCCTCGGCGCCGGGCCCGGTGCCGGCCGGGCTCAGTGCTGGCCGGGCCAGTACCGGTCGGCCTCGTTGAGCATGTACGGCTTGAGCCAGCGGTCGTACGACTGCCGCCAGGAGCCGCTGCTGTAGTAGTCGGCGAGCACCTGGTTGACCCTGGCGGTCAGGTCCGGGCTGGTCTTGAGCATCGCGACGCCGATGACCTCGGGCTGGACCTCGTCGTCGAGGATCTTCACGGCCTGGTCCTGGGCGGCCTGGCCGGCCGCCAGGCCGTTGTCCGTCAGGGTGGCCTCGACCTTGCCGAGTTCCATCAGCACCAGGCAGTCCAGCTGGTTCTCGACCTGCACGAGCTTGGAGGCCGTGCCCTCCTTCGTCAGGACGGCCTCGGCGGTGGAGCCCTTGGCGGCGCAGACCGTGTGGCCCTTGACCGCCTCCTGGAGGTTCTTCGCCGTCGAGGTCTTCGGCACCAGGACGCGCTGGCTGATGTTGAAGTACGGCTTGGAGAAGGCGACCTGCTCCATCCGGCTGCAGTTGATCGTCATGGTGCGGACGATCAGGTCGACCCGGCCCTTCTGGACGGCGTCGACGCGGTCGGCCGTCGCCACCGGCTTGAGGACCACCTTGTCGGGGTCGCCGATGATCGCGGCGCCGATGGCGCGGGCCAGGTCGATGTCGAAGCCCTCGATCTGGCCGGTGTTGGGGTTGCGGGCGCCCCAGCGGTAGCTGTTCTGGTCGACGCCGATCACCAGCTGGCGCTTGGCCTTGATGACCTTGACGGCCGGGCCGTCCTCGGTGCTGGGCGGCACGCTCTTGTAGACGTCGCAGTTGCCGTCCTGCTCCTGCTGGAGGGCCTGCGGTGCGTTGGCCGGAGCGGCGGTGGTGCTGCCGGGCGCGGCGCCGGAGGGGCCGCTGCCGGCGAGCACGATCGCCCCGGCGGTCAGCAGCGCCAGCGCGGCGGCCGGGCGGGTGCGTGCGGTGGGCTTGCGCATGTGGATCGGTCCCCCCTCTTAGCGGTACTCGGCCAGCCGGCGGCCCAGGCCGCGCAGCGCGGCGGCCGCGGCGACCAGGGCGAGCACGGCGGCGGCGACGGCGGCGATCCGCAGGTCGTCCCCGGTGCCCTTGGCGGCGCTGGTGAACAGCTTCTGCTCGATGTCGGCCGCGCGGGCCAGGGCCTCGTCGGTCTGCTTGAAGGCCGCGTCGGCGGTGCTGGTGGTGTCGGTGTCCGACACCGTCGCCTTCAGGGCGCCGTCGTAGTCGGCCCGGTCGACCTCCAGCGCGTGGGCCAGGTCGTGCTTCTGGCGCCACTGGTCGTACGCGGTCAGGGCGTCCCGGATGTCCGGCGCGGACTCGCGCGGGCTGATCCGGTAGGCCTGCGGGATCGAGCCGGTGCGGTTGGCGATCGGCACGCCCTGGCCCTCCGTGCCGGCCAGGCGCTTGGTGGCCTCGTCCCACTGGGTGAGGTACTTGGTGGTCGAGCCGCGGGCGACCAGGTGCAGGTTCTCCGACAGCCGGGCGGAGAGCACGTCCACCCGGGCCGAGTTGAGCGCCCGCAGCGGGGTCGCGCCGTCGTGGTCGCTGCGGTCGAGGTCCGAACCGGTCGTCAGTGCGGTGGTGGTGAGCCAGAGGCCGCCCGCCAGGACCGCGGCGGTGGCGCCCAGGAGGCCGATGTTGAACACCCGGTTGGTGCGCCGGTACAGCTGCTTCTGCACCAGGACGAGGGCCAGCAGGGTCACCAGCGCCAGGCCGTACGCGGCCGAGGGCCAGGACTGGGCCTCGGCGTAGTCCTTCGCCAGCTCCTTGTCCTCGATGTCGCGCAGCTTGGCGGCGGCCGGCAGCAGCACCGTCTGCATCTGCTCGGAGGCGTAGCGCAGGTAGGCGCCGCCGAGGGGGATGCCCTGCCGGTTGTCGGCCCGCGCCGTCTCCACCAGGCCCGCGTAGACGGGCAGTTGCTGGTTCAGCTCGGAGAGGGTGTCCCGGGCGGGGGAGGTGGAGGTCGTCCGGGCCGCGGACTCGGCGATCAGCCGGGAGGCCGTCTTGATGTCCGCCTCGTAGCGGTCCCGGACGGCCTTCGGCTCGGTGCCGGCCAGCAGGAAGCCGGAGGCGGAGGTGGTGGCGGCGTCGGCCAGGCTGCGGTGGATCTCGGCGGCGTCGCGGCTGAGCGGCTGGCTGTAGCCGACGACGCGGTCGGCGGCCTGGGCGCGGGTCTCCAACTGCCAGGCGGTGAGGGCGCCGAAGGCGACGGTCAGCACGGCGAGCAGCGCGCCCGCCATCCGCAGCCGTCCGGGCGCGGTGCGGCCCGCCCGGGCCAGCCGGGCGCCGAGGCCGGTGGCGAGGGCGACGGGGGTGCTCCTCGGGTTCCGGGCGACCGTCGTGCCCGGTCGGGCCGGTGCCCGTGTCGCCACGGCCGTGGCCCCTGCCGTGGTGTGTGCTGTGGCCCCCGGAGCCGCGCCCCCCGGCGCGGTCGGCGGGCCGCTGGGCTGCGCCGGTACTGCGGCGCCAGGTGCGCCGTTGCCTGCTGGTGTCGCCACCCGCCTCATCCTCCCCTGCTGCCGGGCCCGTCGTCCGGGCCCGGCCGTTGCCAGCAGTATGGCCGTGACTCCCCCCGGCCACACCCGACTTGCGTGGATCTTGAGCATGTCGTGCACGGTTCACGCGCCGTGCCCGCACGGTGTTCGACCGTGGCGTGCCGTGGCGTTCCGTGGCGTTCCGTCCGACGCGGGCTGCACCCTACGCGGTTCCCTGAACCCGGCGGAACATCGGGGTCCGCAACCGGGGGGTGACGGAGCTTCGCGTGCTTCCGGGCGCGGGCGGCCCCGCTCCGTACGATGGCCCCATGCGCCTGCTTGGAACGATCACGCCCGACCGCCCGCTGCTCGTCGTCGCCGTCCGCGAGGAGGCGGCGCACCTCGACGACCGACTGCCCGTGCTGCTCACCGGGATGGGGAAGGTCAACGCCGCCGTCTCGCTGGCCACCGTGCTCGCCCAGGGCGAGAAGCCCTCCGAGGTGATCAACCTCGGCACGGCCGGAGCGCTGCGCCCCGGCTGGGCGGGCACCCATCACATCGCCCAGGTGATCCAGCACGACCTGGACACCCCCGCCCTGTACGCCCTCACCGGGCGCAACTACGGCGCACCGCTGGTCGTCTCGAAGGGCGAGGGGCCGGTGCTCGCCACCGGGGACCTCTTCGTCTCCGAGGAGGCCGCGCGCGAGCGGCTGGCCCGGCACGCGGACCTGGTGGACATGGAGGGCTACGCCGTCGCCACCGTCGCCCACCGGGCCGGGGTGCCGGTGCGGCTGGTCAAGCACGTCAGCGACGAGGCGGGGGAGGGGGCCGGGCACACGTGGCGGGAGTCGGTGGACGGCTGCGCCCGGCACCTCGCCGACTGGGTTGCGGCACAGGGGTGGTGACGGATCGTCAGGTGACTAGGGTGGTCGCCGTGACCGAATCGATCCCCGGCTCCGACGTGCGGCCGCCCTCCATCGCCGCCGACGAGCCGACGACGCTGCTCGCCTTCCTCCGGTACCTGCGGGAGGCGGTGATCGCCAAGCTCGACGGCGTGCCGGAGGAGGAGGCCCGGCGCCCCGGCGTCGGCTCCGGCACCAGCCTGCTCTGGCTGGTGCGGCACCTGGCCGTCGTCGAGCTCAACTGGTTCGAGTGGGCGTACGCCGGGCTGGGCGAGCGGCCCGAGGAGGCGGACCAACTACCGCTCGGGGACTGGACGGTGGCCTCCGCCGTCGCCGCCTACCGGGAGGCCGCGGCGCGGGCGGACGCGGTGGTGGCGCAGGCCGTCGCCTCGGCTGGCCTGGACCGGCCGGGCGCGCGCTCGCTGCGGCCCGACGACGCCGAGGGGCCCTCGATGCGGTGGGTGCTGGTGCACCTGATCGAGGAGACCGGGCGGCACGCCGGGCACGCGGACATCCTGCGGGAGCAGCTGGACGGCGCCGTCGGGCGCTGACCCGGGCCCTCTAGCGGAACTGCGAGAGGTCCATCGCGGCGAGGCGCTCCTGGTCGGCGATCACCTCGATCGAGGTGATCGCGCCCTCGACGACCGTGAACGCCATGATCGACAGCGCCCGGCCGTTGGCGCCGATGACCACCGCGCCGGCCGTCCCGTTGACCAGCGCCGGGCGGGCGAACGGCGACAGCGTGCCCCAGAGCGCCGCCTGCCCCGCGACCGTCGCGGCGCCCGTGAGCACCACCGTGTGCCGGGCGAGGACGGCGCCGCCGTCCGACCGCAGCACCACGTCCGGGTGGAGCACCGCGAGCAGCCCGTCCAGGTCACCCGTACGGGCGGCGGCGAAGAAGGCGTCCACGGCGGTGCGCTGACGCCCGAGGTCGCGGTCCGGCGCGGGCGCCTGCCCCTGCACCTTGCGGCGGGCGCGGCTGGCGAGCTGGCGGGTGGCGGCGGAGGTCTTCTCGATCAGCGGGGCGATCTCCTCGAAGGGCACCGCGAACAGGTCGTGCAGCACGAAGGCGACGCGCTCGGCGGGGGACAGCGACTCCAGCACCACCATCAGCGCCAGGCCCACCGAGTCCGCGAGCAGCACCTCCTGCTCGGGGTCGACGACGCCCTCCCGGCGCAGCAGCGGGTCGGGGAGGCTGCTCGTCTCCTCCAACGGGTCCTCGCGGCGGGCGGCGCGGTCGCGCAGCAGGTTGAGGCAGACCCGGGAGACCACGGTGGTCAGCCAGCCGCCCGGGTTCGCCACCTCGGAGGTGTCGCTGCGGTCGTAGCGCAGCCACGCCTCCTGCAGCGCGTCCTCGGCTTCGGTGACCGAGCCGAGCATCCGGTACGCGACGGCGCGCAGGTGCGGGCGGTGCCCCTCGAACAGGGCGGTGCGGGAGGGGCTCGGCGTGATGTCCACGGGGCCATCCCACAACGGGGGCGGCGGGGAGATCAAGGTGGGGCGCGTCATAGTCGGGCGCGGGTGGGGCGGCGCGGTGTTCGCGGTCACGGGCTGCGGTTGAGCATGCGGGCGGCGCCGCCGGCGACGGCGGTGGCGAGGACCCAGCCGGCGACGGTGAGGGCCAGGGCGGCACCCTTGGCCGCACCCGACGGGTCCCAGGCGGCGCGCTGGCCGAGGGAGAGGAAGGGGACGACCAGGTCGATCACGTACAGCAGCGGGTCCCAGGCCGGGCCGCCGCCCGGGGAGGTGGGGCGGGGCGGGCCGGCGACGGCGAAGTAGGCGGTGCCGACGGCGAGGAGCAGGAGCAGCCAGAGCAGGGCGCGGGCGGGCCGGTAGCCGTAGCCGATGACGGCCTCCAGCAGGCGTCCCCAGACGCGCCCGGGGAGGTGGAGGGCGCGGTGGCGGAGGCGTTCGCGGTGGATCAGCACCTCGCGGGCGGCCTGCTCGCGTCCGGCCTGGCGGTAGGCGGCCGCGACCCGGGTGTGGACGGCGGGGGAGGGCGCCGTGAGGTGCCCGGCGAGCCAGGCGAGGCGCGCTCGGGCGGGGGCGGCCGTCGGTTCCAGCCCGGTGAAGGCCGCCGCCGTCAGGTCGACGGCGCAGCCGACGGGCCAGCGGCTCGGGTCCGCGACCAGGGTGCCGAGTTCGGCGGAGGCGAGGCCGATCACGCCGGTGGAGTCGGGGTGGAGGTTGAGGACGAGGCGGCGGGCGTGCAGGTCCTCGAGGTCGGCGGCGCCCCGGCCGGGGGCGCGGTCGGTGGCCGTGAGGCGGGCGCCGGTGAGGTCCAGCGTCCCGGCGACGCGGGTGCGGGAGAGCAGCAACGCGCCCTTGGCGCACAGGCCTTGGGCCCGTAGGCCGCCGTCCACGACCATCTGCTTGCCCATGAGCGCGAATCCGTCGGCCCCGCGCAGGGTGCTGCGGCTGAGGTCGAGCCCGCCGGAGATCCGGGCGTCGTGCAGCCACAGCTCGTCCTCGACGACGGCGTCGCGCAGCCCGAGCCAGAGGCCCACGCGCAGGCCCTCGCCGTCCAGGCCGGGCAGCCGCGAGCCGTCGAGGTTCCACCAGGTGACCTCGGCGTAGTCGAGCCGGACGCGCTCCTCGAACGCGCACTCCAGCAGCTTCACGGGCACGCCGATCCGCGCCCCGGTGAGGTCCAGTGCCCCGGTCACGCGCGCCCCGACCAGGTCGAGGCGGGCGACGCGTCCGGCCTCGGCGGGTGGTGGGTCGACCAGCAGGTGCGTCAACGCCTCGGCGCGGACCTCCGGTTGGGGGTCGGTGCCGCGCAGGTCGAGGCGCTCCCCGCGGCGGTAGGCGTGCCAGAGGCGCTGCTCGTCGGGGGTCCAGTGGGGTGGGGGGCCGTGGTGCTGGGGCATGGGGTTCCGGTTCGGCTCGTGCCTGCGGCCTACCGCGGGCCCCTGACGCGGGCGCGTAGGGCGAGGATCTCCGCCACGGCCGTGAGCCAGCGGGCGAGGAGTTCGTCGGTGTCGAGGCTCGTGGCGGTGGCGGTGGTGGTGGCGGTGGCGGTGGTGGCGGTGGTGGTGGTCGCGGCGGAGGTGAGCCAGGTGTGGGCGAGGCGGGTGGGGGCGGGGCCGGGGAGGGGTTCGGGGAGGTCGGCGGCGACGCGGGTGCCGCCGCTGCGGACGGCCTCGGCGAGGAGGCCGAGGGAGCGGGGGGCGACGCCGAGGGCGTCTGCGGCGAGGGCGGCGGCGATGGCGCCCTCGCCGAAGAGGGCTGCGCGGTGCGGGCCGGGGACGGCGAGGCCGTGGCGGAGGAGGGTGGGGACGTCGAGGTCGCGGAGGTCGTCGTCGGTGCGACCCGGGCGGTCTGGGGTGTCCGGGGTGTCCGGGGTGTCCGGGGTGTCCGGGGTGGGGGTCATCGGACGGTCACCGTGTAGGTGTTGCGCACGAGTTGTTCCTTGTCGTCCTCGTGGATGCGTTCCGGGGCGTTCGGCCTCTCGGTGTCCCCGTGCCGTCCCGGTGGACGGCAACGGGACTCTAGGTGGCCGTTCGGGTTCGGATCAACGGGTTTGGGTCGCGATGCGGCCACTGTTGCCGAGTCATGACACGTCGTCGGCCGGTGGGGCGTCCGTAGTGGGGTGGCGGCCCTCAGCTCCGCCACCCCGTTGGCTGATCGGCGTACGGGGGTGGGGTGTTGAGCCAAACCCCACCTTGGGGTGAAAACCCCGGTTCAGAAGCTGGTGGGTGGGCGGAGGATGAGGTCGATGGCGATCTCCCAGAGCTCGTCGGGGGCGGTGACGATCACGTACCCCTGGTGGTCGGGGATCTCGGGCAGGAGCGCGCTGCTGCAGCCGTGGGCGCGGTGGACCTCGACGGGGACGGGGGTGCCGTCGAGGCGGACGGCGCCCCGGGTGGTCGTGCAGTCGAGGGTGCGGGAGCCGGCACGGACGGCCTCGCGGTCGAGGCGGTCGGAGTTGGCCAGGTAGGTGTGGAGCTGCGTTTCGGGGCTGGTGAGGGACTTGACCCGGTGGTGCTCGGGGACGGGGCGGGAGGTCTGGACGACCGCGACGAACTCGCGGTCGAGGTGGTAGTTCACGTCGAGGTGGCAGAGGTAGCCGTCGCTGGACATGCGGCCGAGGAGGGTGAACCACTCCTCGGGGGCGGAGGCCAGGACGGCGATGGGCCCGCCCCACTCGTCGGCGATCTCGCGGTGGGTGGGGACGTGGAGGTCGGGCGGTGGGCCCGGGCGGCGGAACAAGGGCGTGGCCTTTCGGTGGGGAGCCGGATTCGGGCCAAGTATCGATGGTGGTACGGGAGTTGGACAGGCGGTTTCGTGTGCGACCCGGGAGTTTGCTTGTATGTGCATGTATCCTGGGGGCACTGTCCGCGATGGGAAGGAGGCGCCATGGCGGTGTCACTCGATGTGCCCGACGTGCCTGACGTGCCTGACGTGCCCGATGTTCCCGACGGGCCGGATGCGCCCGATGCTCTCCCGCGTGCGTCCGACCAGGCCGCCTGGGGCCGCGTGCTCGCGCTGCACGCGCGCGTGGAGCGCGAGCTGGCCACGGCCCTGCAGCGTCGGCACGGGATAGGGCTCTCGGAGTACCGCTCCCTGGAGCACCTGCACCGCTCGGAGTCGAGCGAGCTGCGGATGCAGGACCTCGCGGACCGGGTGGGGCTGGGCCAGTCCTCGGTGACGCGCCTGGTCGGGCGGCTGGAGGCGGCCGGGTTCGCGTTCAAGGACCTGTGCCCGACGGACAAGCGCGGGGTCTACGCCGTGATCACGGACGAGGGGCGCGAGCGCCTCCAGGTCGCGCGGGCGACGTACGCGGAGGTGCTGTCCTCGGCGCTGAACACGGCGATGGGCGATCCCGAACTGGCGTCGTTGGTGCAGGCGTTGCGGGCCGCGGTCTAGGACTGGGGCTTGACTGCCTGATGCTTGCTCATGCAAGCTTCTGGGGTCAGGCTCTCTGGGGGATGGGCCTTTTGCGGCCTCCAGGAACATGCACGTACAAGCAACTATTGCTGCTCCTTGCGGGAGGGACTTCGTCATGCAGTGGCTCTACCTCGCCATCGCGGACCTCTTCGAGATCGCCGTCGCCATCGCGGCGGGAAAGGCCGCCGGGTTCAAGCACCGGGGCTGGACGGCCGTGACGCTCGTCAGCGGTGCCATCGGGACGTACTTCCTGAGCAAGGCGCTGCTGACCTTCGACGTCGGCGTCGGCTACGCCGTCTGGACGTCCGTGGCCGGCGTCGGCATCACGCTGCTGGGCGCGCTGTTCTTCGGCCAGCGCCTGGACTGGCGCAAGGCGCTCGGCGTCGCCGTGATCATCGGGGGTGTCGTCGGGCTGCAACTGAGCGGCGCCGCCTGAGAGTTGTCCGTCCTCGTCCCTGTCCTTCTCTGAAGAAAGGAACCCTCCCATGTCCGACAACGGCCGACGTTCCTGGCTGATGCTCCTGCTCGCCGGTGCCTTCGAGGTCGGCTACGCGCTCTGCGTCGGAGGAAGCCACGGCTTCACCCGGCTGTGGTGGTCACTGGTCGCCGTGGTGTTCTTCCTGCTGACGCTCTGGGCGCTGAGCGCCGCGCTGCGCACGATCGACGTCGGGATCGGCTACGCGGTCTGGGCCGGGATCGGCTCGGTGGGCGCGGCTCTGCTGGGCCCCGTGCTGTTCGATGAGAGGCTCACGGTGGTGAAGGCCGGGTGGCTCGCGGTGATCATCGCCGGGGTGGTGTGGCTCAAGCTCGCCGATCGGCCGAAGGCTGAGGCTGTGGCGTGAGTCCGTGCGCTTGTGCGTGCGCGTGCACAGGAAGTCGGGTGGGCCGACTTCCTGTGCACGCGTGTGTGGTCAGAGGTGGTGTTCCGGCGGGAAGCCGGTCCAGCGAAGTTCGGCGGGGAGGTGGCGCTGGTCGTTCTGGAGGAGGACGGCAGGCGGGCGGCCGGGCGTCCAACGCAGCACGGTGAGGCCGGTGTTGGCCTGGTTCAGGCCGAGCCAGCGCCACTTCGGGGCGTCCAGGGTGTGCCGGAGCAGCCAGGCGATGAGGAAGGCGTGGGTGATGAGCAGCTCGTGGCGCTCGTTGCCGCCCGGGGCCGGGCCGGTGAACCGCTCCACGGCCCCGGCGGCGAGGGCGGGCCCGTGCTCGCGCTCCTCGGGGGTGGAGTGGGAGAGGAAGGCGAGGAGGAAGTCGGCGCTGTCGGGCGGCAGTTCGTGCCGCTCGGGGACGTACGGGACGTAGTCGCCGGCGAGGTCGGAGACGGTGAGCGTGGCGTCCGGGAGGTGCGCGGAGACCAGATGGGCGGTCCGGGCGGCGCGGGGCAGCGGGCCGTGGTGGATCGAGGAGATGGGGCGCCCCGCGAGCCGCTCACCGAGGAGCGCCGCCTGCCGCTCGCCGCGCTCCGAGAGGCCGCTGCCGTCGGGCAGAGCCTCGCCGTGGCGGGCGAGGTAGAGGTAGCGGGTGGCGGTGGGCTCAGGAGGAGTGGGTGGTGTCGATGACACAGAACCGGTTCCCCTCGGTGTCGGCGAGCACGATGAAGTCCGGATCGTCCGGGTAGAGGTCCCAGTCGACGCGGTGCGCGCCGAGCGCGACGAGCCGCTCGACCTCGGCGGCCTGCTCGGCCGCGTCGTCGGCGTAGAGGTCGAGGTGCACGCGGGGGTGCTCCTCGACGGGCGACTCGCTGGTCCCGAGGGCGATCTGGACACCGGCACCGGAGTTCGCGGGCGGGACGAGGACGACCCACTCGTCGTCCTGGTCCTCACGCGGGACATAACCGAGCGCGGCCGTCCAGAAGGCGACGGCACGTGGCAGATCGGAAACACCCAGGACGACGGAACCGAGTCTCAGCATGTGCCGATTATGGACGTACGAAGATCGAGTAGGACGAGTACGGCCGCTGCTTCGCTCGGCCGCTGCTTCGCTCGGCCGCTGCTTCGCTCGGCCGCTGCTTCGCTCGGCCGCTGCTTCGCTCGGCCGCTGCTTCGCTCGGCCGCTGCTTCGC
>NZ_JBIWOW010000042.1:0-50143 GCF_044767945.1 Kitasatospora sp. NPDC101183
GCCCGGTTACATTCCGAACCCGGAAGCTAAGCCTCATAGCGCCGATGGTACTGCAGGGGGGACCCTGTGGGAGAGTAGGACGCCGCCGAACAATCTTTGTGAAGAACCCCCGTCCGGGATCCGGATGGGGGTTCTTTGCGTTTCCGGCTATTTCCGCAATTTCGAAGCCGGCCCGCCTCTGTTCCTGTCGGTGGTCAGCGGCATGATGAGCGCCGTGACCAACAGTGCAGACCTGAACCCCGGTCAGATCCCTGGATACGAAGGCGGTCCTCTCGCCCACCTCCCCGAGCTTCTCGATGAGCCTCTGTTCTGGCTGGGCCACCTCTACTCATGCGTACAGAGCGAGGAGGCCGAGGAGCTCCTGTTCGGTGCGGACTACGAGGCCGCAGGGGGCTTTCACCGTCGGCTTCGCGGGCGCACGGAGTGGCCCGCCTTCTCCGTCCCGGTCGCGGCAGGCCGCCTGTACATCGTCTGCCGCAACCTCGAGGAAGACTCGGGCACCGACTTCCTCCTGCACCACCCTGACTGGGACAGGGCCGAACTGCTCGCCCAGGACGACGGCCACTTCATGGGTCCCGGCCTGTCATGGCCAGAGTTGATCTCAGCTGCCGACAACGGCCTGGCCGGCGGCTCCACCACCGACCCTGACAGTCGTCTGCTGCTTCTCCTGCCAGCCTTCGGAGACTCGACCGTTCCCACCTCGGCGGCCGCGCGCCTGGCGACAGCCCTACGCACCCGAACCCAGGTCGAGAACCCGGAAGAACTGGCGACAGCCCTGCTGGAGGGCCAGGGTCCCTGCGGCCCGACGCGGTGGACGGTGACGAGCACCGGCCAACGGATCAACGATGGCGGCCACTCGTTCCGCAATCCCGCCAACACCTTCGCCCTCTCGGCGGGCCGCCTGTCCAGGGTGTCGGCGGCATTGGCCCCCTGAGCCAAGGTGGACGGGGCAGGTGCGGACAGGCCTCAGTTGTCGCTGCCGGCCTGCCCCTGCGGCTGTGCCGCGGCCTGTGCGGGAGCAGCAGTCGGGCTCGGGCTCGCGCTCGGGGAAGCGTCGTCGGTGGGGGCGGCGGACGGCGAGGCCTGGGTGACGGCCTGGACGGCGACCGGGGCGGTGCCCCAGGCGGGGCGGCTGAGCCACTTCTCGCCGATGTTGGTGAGCCGGGCGACCGCTGTGCCGTCGGGGTGCATGGTGTAGAGGTCGGCGCCGGCGCCGGTGGGGGCCTGGACGAAGACGACGGACTTGCCGTCCGGCGCGAACGCGGCCGTCCCGTAGTAGGTGTCGGACGGTGCCGGGGTGAGCGCGATGATGGCGGTGCCGTCGGGGTGGACGCTGTAGATGCCGCCGCCCGGGGCGTAGTCGACGTCGGTCGGGTAGGTGGTGAAGAGGATCTGGCCGCCGTCGGGGGACCAGCTGGTCCGCTCGCCGGCGCGCAGGCCCCACGGGGTGAGCTGGCGCAGGTTGGTGCCGTTGGCGTCGACGACGTAGATCGCGCGGCTGTTGGCGGGCTGGCCGCTGGCGCTGGTGTGGTACTCGAAGGCGAGGTGCTTGCCGTCGGGGGACCAGCTGGGGTTGCTGACGGTGCCGGAGTACGGCTTGTCGTTGGTGAGGAAGGTGAGCCGCTGGACGTCGGTGCCGTCGGGGCGCATCAGGTACAGGTCCGAGTACTGGATCTGGTTGTTGGCGGCCGGGTCGAGGGCGCCCCAGGAGCGGCTGAACGCGAGCTGCTTGCCGTCCGGCGAGTAGGAGGGGGAGCGCTCGTCCTCGTTGGCGCAGTCGGCGGTGCCGCCGTCGCAGAGTCGGCCGATCTCGTGGGCGGTCTCGCCGGTGGAGGCGACGGTCCACAGGCGCGCGGCGCCGGTCTGAGAGTCGGTGCGGTCGAAGGCGATGGTGGTGCCGTCCGGGGACCAGTCCGGGCGGTCGTCGAGGAAGTGCTCGGGCGGCTGGGTGACCTGGCGCTCGCCGCTGCCGTCCGGGGCGAGGGCGACGATGGCGCTGGAGGTGCGGGCGGCGTCCACGAAGGCGCGGCTGACGATCTGCCCGTTGTGCGCGGTGACGGCCGGGGCCGCGGTGGCGGCGCTGACCGGGTCCGTCAGGGAGATGCCGGGCATGCCGGGGAAGGTCGGGGTGGCGGTGGGGGACTCCGGCCGGATCTCGGAGAGGGGGATGTCGCCGGGCTCGGCGCCGCAGCCGGTGAGGAGGGCGGCCACGAGCAGCAGGCCCGCACCGGCGCTCGCGCGGGTACGGGCCTTGCTGGTGGGGGGAGGCCCCGGGCGGTTGTTCCGCGTCATCTCCGTCTCCGACCTTTCCCGACCGATCCGACGTGTGCTCCGGTGCCGGCGGCGGTTCAGGACGGAACGGCCGGGCGCCTGGAAGGAGCTGTCACTGTGTCAGACGGGAGGGCGCGGGAGCCGGGCGACACGCGACGGAACGATTCCGCTCGGTCACTCGGAGTAGAGGGTGGCTCAGCCCCGGGCGGCGCGGCGCTCGGCCTTGGCGAGGGCCTCCGCCTCGTCCTCGGCCTCGGCGACCTCCAGGGTCGGTGCGGTGCCGCCGAGCTGGGCGGGCAGCCACCAGGTGTCGTCCGCGCCGGAGGGCTTGGCCGGGTACTCGCGCTGGGCCCGGTCGAGCATCTCGCTCATCGCGGCGCGGAGTCTGCGGGTGACCATGACGGGCTTGTCGTCCGGGCCGAGGCGAATCGGTTCGCCGATCATGATCGTCACCGGGACGTGCCGCTTGGTCAGGGTCTTCGGGCGGCCCTTGGTCCACAGTTGCTGGGTGCCCCACAGGACGACGGGCAGCAGCGGGGCGCCGGAGTCGGCGGCCATCCGGGCGGCGCCGGTCTTGAACTTCTTGAGCATGAACGAGCGGCTGATGGTCGCCTCGGGGAACACCCCGACGACCTCGCCGGCCTTGAGGGCGCGCACGGCGGCCTCGTACGCGGGCTGGCCGTCGGTGCGGTCGACCGGGATGTGCTTCATGCCGCGCATCAGCGGGCCCGAGATCCCGTGCTTGAAGACGTCGTCCTTGGCCATGAACCGGGTCTTGCGCTTGCCGCCCCGGTAGGCGCCGAGGCCGGCGAAGAGGAAGTCGAGGTAGCTGATGTGGTTGCTGACCAGGACCGCCCCGCCGGTGGCGGGGATGTGCTCGGCGCCCACGATCTTGACCCGCACGTCGAGCGCGCGGAAGGCGGTGAGGGCGGCGCCGATCACCGGCGGGTAGACGAACTCTGCCACGGTCAGTCCTGACTTCCACGGGTCGGGGCCCGGTACGGCGGGATGCCCGCGTCCTGGCGCGGGGGCCGACCGGAGCACGGCACGCCGCGGCGGTCACGGGTGATACACGGAGATGATCCCCCGAACGAGTGCCCGCTGTCACCTGAGCCGTGCGGTCAAGCGGATTTTCGCGGTGTGATGTCCGTGATGGGCGCCCGCGGGAACTTCTGCCGGACGGCCCCACGCGGGAGGCCCCGCTCGGGCCCGCTCAGACCCCGGGAGTGAGGCGGCCCCGGGCGCGGCGCACGACCGGGTAGAGCTCGCAGCCGAGGCAGTAGCCGAAGGCGGCGTTGAGGAAGGCGGCGGCCAGCGCGCAGGAGGTGGCGAGCAGGCCGAGCCACTCGACCCGCGTGAGGAAGCCGAGGGCGCCGATGGAGGCGAAGACCAGGCCGATGCCCTGGGCGAAGCGCAGCGGCCGCTCGTCCTCGGTGGTGGAGGGCGGGCCCAGGCGCGGCAGGACGAGGGCGCGGAACACCAGGCCGTACGGGGAGAGCCGGGGCCCGCCGCAGGCGGCGAGGGCGAACACGGCGGCCTGGGCGGCGAGCAGGAGGCTGCTGCCCGTGACCAGGGCGAGGACCAGGACGGCGCAGGTGAGGACGGCGGCGAAGCGGGGGCCGCGGGGGTCGGTCTGCACGGGGGCCTCCGGAGGGTCGCGGCGGGCGGAGGGTCCGTTCGGCGACGGCGGGGAGCGCCGCCGCTCGTACGGAGTCCGTCCGCGGATCGTACGGGGGCGCGGCCCGGCGGGTCGACCGGTCTTTCGCGGGCGGGGTCCCGTGCCTCAGACTGGAGGGATGCCCGGATGGATGGTGTGCGTCGTCGTGCTGACGGCGGCGACGGCCTTCGGGCTGGTTCGGGCCGGTCGCGACGGGAGGATGAGGGTGCCCACCACGGACGGGGCGGTACGGCTGTCGGAGGCGGAGCTGGGCGGGGCGCTCGGCGAGCGGGCGACGCTGGTGCAGTTCTCCACGGCCTTCTGCCAGCCCTGCCGGGCCACCCGGCGGGTGCTCGCCGAGGTCGCGGGGATGGTGGACGGGGTCGCGCACCTGGAGGTGGACGCCGAGGACCGCCTGGAGCTGGTCCGGCGGCTGGACGTGCGGCGTACCCCGACCGTGCTGGTGCTCGACGGGGAGGGCCTCGTGGTGCGTCGCGCGGCCGGGATGCCGCGCAAGGCGGACGTGATCGCGGCCCTCGGCCGGGCGCTCTGAGCCGACCCCCGGGGCGGGGCGGCCGTCCGCTGGGGCAGGATGGGCCCGGGGCGGGTGGTGCGGGCCGTGACGAAGGCCTCGCCGCGTAAGCTACTGGCGAGTAGTGACCGTCGGGATACCGGCGAGTATGCTGCTGGACAAGTTCCGGACCGGCACGGGAACCGCGCTGCCCCGGAGCGGGCGCGTGTGGAGTTCGCCCGCTCGCCCAGCCGCAGCCGCCGGACGAGACCAGTACAGGAGACAGGCCGTGAGCTTGAGGATCGTTGTCTGCGTGAAGTACGTGCCGGACGCGACGGGTGACCGTCGTTTCTCGGACGACCACACCACCGACCGGGAGGGCGTGGACGGCCTGCTGTCGGAGCTGGACGAGTACGGCGTGGAGCAGGCGCTGCGGATCGCGGAGGCGAACGAGGGCGCGGAGGTGACGGTGCTGACGGTCGGTCCGGACGATGCGAAGGACGCGTTGCGCAAGGCGCTGTCGATGGGTGCGGACAAGGCGGTGCACGTCAATGACGAGGACGTCCACGGCTCGGATGTGATCGGGACGTCGGCGATCCTGGCGAAGGCGCTGGAGAGCACGGGGTTCGATCTGGTGATCGGTGGGATGGCGTCGACGGACGGCACGATGGGGGTGCTGCCGGCGCTGCTGGCGGAGCGTCTGGGTGTGCCGCAGCTGACGCTGCTGTCGGAGGTGTCGGTGGAGGGCGGCGTGGTGCGGGGCCGTCGTGACGGTGACGCGGCGACCGAGCAGGTCGAGGCGTCCCTGCCGGCGGTGGTGTCGGTGACGGACCAGTCGGGCGAGGCCCGCTACCCCTCCTTCAAGGGGATCATGGCGGCGAAGAAGAAGCCGGTGCGGTCGCTGGATCTGGACGACCTGGGCATCGAGGCCGGCGAGGTCGGCCTCGCGGGCTCCTGGACGGCGGTCGAGTCCGTGGCGGCCCGCCCGGCGCGCACCGCGGGCACGGTCGTCAAGGACGAGGGTGAGGGCGGGAAGCAGCTCGCGGCCTACCTCGCCGACCAGAAGTTCATCTAGTCCCACCCCGTTCGCGCATCCAACGATCGATCAGGAGCAATGAATCATGGCTGAAATCCTGGTTCTGGTGGACCACGCCGACGGTGTGGTCCGCAAGCCGGCCCTGGAGCTGCTGACCCTGGCCCGCCGTCTCGGCGAGCCGTCCGCCGTGGTCCTCGGCGCGGGTGCCGCGGCCGCCGGCATCGCGGCGAAGGCCGGCGAGTACGGCGCGGCGAAGGTGTACGTGGCCGACGGCGCCGAGTTCACCGACCAACTGGTCGTCCCGAAGGTGGACGCGCTGGCCCAGATCGCCGGGGCCGCCGCCCCGGCCGCCGTGCTGGTGACCTCCTCCGGCGAGGGCAAGGAGGTCGCCGCCCGCGTCGCCCTGCGGATCGGCTCGGGCATCATCACCGACGCCATCGACCTGGAGGCCGGCGACGGCGGTCCGGTCGCCACCCAGTCGGTGTTCGCCGCCTCCTTCCAGGTGAAGTCCAAGGTCACCAAGGGCGCGCCCGTCATCACCGTGAAGCCGAACGCCGTCGCTCCGGAGGCCGCCCCGGCCGCCGGCGCCGTCGAGAACGTGTCGGTGGAGTTCACGGGCAACGCCGCCAAGGTCACCTCGCGCACCCCGCGCGTCTCCTCCGGCCGCCCCGAGCTGACCGAGGCCGCGATCGTGGTCTCCGGCGGCCGCGGCGTCGGCGAGGCCGCCGGCTTCGGCGTCGTCGAGGAGCTCGCGGACGCGCTCGGCGCGGCCGTCGGCGCCTCCCGCGCCGCCGTGGACGCGGGCTGGTACCCGCACAGCAGCCAGGTCGGCCAGACCGGCAAGCAGGTCTCCCCGCAGCTCTACATCGCGGCGGGCATCTCCGGCGCGATCCAGCACCGGGCCGGCATGCAGACCTCGAAGACCATCGTGGCCGTCAACAAGGACCCCGAGGCCCCGATCTTCGAGCTGGTGGACTACGGCGTGGTCGGCGACCTGTTCGCCGTGCTGCCGCAGCTGACCGCCGAGGTGAAGGCCCGCAAGGGCTGATCCGGCACGGCGCATGAGCGGAGGGCGTGGCACCCGGGTGACCGGGGCCACGCCCTCCGCCGTTCCCGTGGCGGCGGGCGCGCGCCGTAGAGTCGGGCGCGACGATTCGGGCGAGGGCGAGGACGGGCGCATGGCACTGCTGACGGCACTTCAGGGCGACCACGGCGACGCGGCGGACGCGCTGCGGATCGACGGGCGGGCGCTCTCCCGGGAGGCGCTGCTGGGCGCGGCCGCCGCCGTGGCCGGCCGGGTGGCCGGGGCGCCCGCGCTGGCCGTGCTCGCCCGGCCGACCGTGGAGACCGTCGTCGCCGTGGTCGGCGGCCTGCTGGCGGGCGTGCCCGTGGTGCCGCTGCCGCCGGACTCCGGCCCCAAGGAGCGCGCCCACATCCTGCGCGACTCGGGCGCGGCGCTGCTCGCGCACGCCGCGGGCGAGGAGGCGCCCGAGGGCGCGGAGCCGCTGCCCGTGGACGCGGCCGAGCGCTCCGCCGCGACGTACGCCGAGCCGCCCGCCGACGCGACCGGCTTCGTGCTCTACACCTCCGGCACCACCGGCGCGCCCAAGGGCGCGGTGATCCGGCGCGAGGCGATCGCGGCCGACCTCGACGCCCTGGCCGCCGCCTGGCGGTGGACGGCCGAGGACACGCTCGTCCACGGGCTGCCGCTGTTCCACGTCCACGGGCTGCTGCTCGGCGTGCTCGGCGCCCTGCGCACCGGCAGCCGGCTGGTGCACACCGGGCGGCCCACCCCGGCCGCGTACGCGCAGGCGGGCGGCAGCCTGTACTTCGGCGTGCCCACCGTCTGGTCGCGCCTGGCCGCCGACGCCGAGGCGGCCGGGCGCCTGGCCTCGGCCCGGCTGCTGGTCTCGGGCAGCGCGCCGCTGCCCGTCCCGGTGTTCGAGAGGCTGGCGGCGCTCACCGGGCACGCGCCCATCGAGCGCTACGGGATGACGGAGTCCCTGATCACGGTCAGCACCCGGGCGGACGGCGAGCGCCGGCCCGGCAGCGTCGGCCTTCCGGTGGAGGGCGTGCGCACCCGGCTGGTCGGCGAGGACGGCGCGCCGGTGCCGTACGACGGGGAGAGCGTGGGCGAGCTGCAGGTCGCGGGGCCGACGCTGTTCAGCGGGTACCTCAACCGGCCGGACGCGAACGCCGAGGCGTGGACGGCGGACGGCTGGTTCCGTACGGGGGACGTGGCGGTGATCGGGGAGGACGGCTTCCACCGGATCGTCGGCCGGGCCTCCGTGGACCTGATCAAGAGCGGCGGCTACCGGATCGGCGCCGGCGAGGTGGAGGCCGCGCTGCGCGACCACCCGGCCGTCGCCGACGCGGCGGTGATCGGCGCGCCGGACGAGGACCTCGGACAGGCCGTCGTCGCGTACGTCGTTCCGGACGGGTCCGTGACGGGGGACCAGCTGACGGCCTTCGTGGCGGAGCGGCTCTCGGTGCACAAGCGGCCCCGGCGGGTGGTGCTGGTGCCCGAACTCCCCAGGAACGCCCTGGGGAAGGTGCTCAAGAAGGAGCTGCTCGCCCAGGACGGCGGGCGCTGATCCCGGGCGTGTCGGGCGCCGCCGGATGACGGGCCCTCACCCTGATGCGCCGTCGGCGGCCGCCACCCGAGAACCCTTCCTTTGGCTCACTCCACTGCGCACGGTGAGCGGACGCGTGCCTACCGTGACACGCAGGCAGAGCCCCGCCGGGGCGACCGCCTGAGTCCGCAGTCGTTCCCGCAGCCGCTGACACGGCGGCAGATCGCAGCAGTGAGGAAGCCAGCACCATGACCACCGTCACCAACGGCGCGCCGGATGCCGCCGACGAGTCGACCGGGCGGCACACCGCCGGGACCACCCACCGATCCGCCCGCGGGCCCCGGACGTCGAGGGTCCGGCGGGCGATAGCCCTGGCGGCCGTGATCGTGGCGGGTACGGGCGTGATCGGCCTCGGCACGAGCGTGAGCCCCGCCGCCGCCGAGTCGGCCCCGGCGCACGCCGGGTGGGACGGCTCGCGGTACTGGTTCAAGAACAGCCAGGGCCAGTGGCGCTGGACCACCCACTACAACGTGTACGTCGCGCGCACCGGCGGGAAGTCCTCCTCGGCCGTTCGCTCCGGTGGCGGCATCACCCAGGGGTGGGACGGCTCGCGCTACTGGTTCAGGAACAGCCGCGGCGAGTGGCGCTGGACCTCGCACTACGACGTGTACCTCGCCCGGACCGGGGGCGGCTCGTCCTCCTCGGGCTCCTCCGGCTCCTCGGGGTCCTCGGGCGAGGTGGCCGAGGACCGGGACGTCGAGACGGCCGTGGAGTACGCGCTCGCCCAGCTCGGCAAGCCGTTCCGGACGGCGGGCAACGGGCCGGACGGGTACGACTGCTCGGGCCTGGTGCAGCAGTCCTTCCGGCGCGGCGGCATCGACCTGCCGCGCGTGGCCAACGACCAGTACGAGGCGACCACGCCGATCAGTGCCGGCCAGCTGCGGCGCGGTGACCTGCTGTTCTGGTCGCCCAACGGCACCAGGCGCGGGATCCAGCACGTGGCGATCTATCTCGGCGGCAACCAGTACGTCGAGGCCGCGCGGCCCGGGACGAACATCCGGATCTCGCGGATCAGCAGCGGCTACTACCCGGACTACATGGGCCGGCCGTAGCCGCGCCGCCCGTGGTCGTCCTCGCCCCGGCCCGTCTCAGACGTCCCCGGGCCGGGGCAGGGCGCCGCGGGCTCCGAGGGCCGTGACGGCGAAGGCGCCGGCGGCCACGGCCCCGGCCGCCGCCTCGGGCAGGACCTCGCCCCGGGCGAGGCCGGCGGCGAGGGCCCCGCAGAAGACGTCCCCGGCGCCGGTGGTGTCGACCACCCGGACGGCGGGGGCGGGCAGTTCCATCGGCGCGCCCCCGGCGGCGACCAGTGCGCCCTCCCCGCCGAGGGTGACCACCACCCCCTCTGCGCGCTCGGCCAGGGCCAGGGCCGCCGTCGTCGCGTCCCCGGCACCGGTGAGCTGCCGGGCCTCCACCGCGTTCACCACCAGCAGCGGGCGGCGTCCGTCCGGCCCCGGCTCGGGCAGGGCGCCCGCGGGGGCGGCGTTGTGCACCCAGCGGGTGGCGCGGCCCGCGGAGTCGGCGGGCGGCAGGGCGGCGGCGACGGCGCGCACGCACTCCTCGGGCACCTCGTTGCTCGTCAGGACCACGTCGACGGGCAGCAGGTGAAGGCGCGCCAGGGCGTCCCCGACGTCCTCGGGGGTGAGGTGGGCGTTGGCGCCGGGGAGGACGACGATGCTGTTCTCGCCCGCCGGGTCGACCAGGACGATCGCCTGGCCGGTGGGGGCGTCCGGATGCACGAGCACGGCGCCCGTCTCGACCTGTGCGCCGTGCAGGTCGGCGAGCGCCGCCCGGCCCTCCGCGTCGCGCCCGATTCTGGCGACCAGGTGCGTCGCCGCGCCGAGGCGGGCCGCCGCCACCGCCTGGTTGGCGCCCTTGCCGCCGAAGCCGTGGGCCGCGTCGGTCGCGAGCACGGTCTCGCCGGGGGCGGGGAGCACGGGGCAGCGCAGGATGCGGTCGGCGTTGACCGAGCCGACGACGATCACACGTCCGGCGGGAAGCAGCATCATCGTTCCTTCGTAGGCGCCGGGGTGCGGTCGGCGCAAGGCGGGGGCGCGGGCGGACGGGAGCGCGCCGGGGCGCGTGTGCGCGAGCGGTGGGGGCGGGGTGGAGCTTTGACGACGACCGGCCCCCATGTTCCCGCGCGGGCGTCTGGCCTGGGCACATGCCCCTGTCAAAGGGCGCGTCGCCGCCCTGCGGCGGGTGCGTCGGCGAGGCATGGGGAGCGGCGTGGCGCGGGTACCACCACGGGTGGCGCCGGTCGGTGGACCGCGCGCCGCCCGGTGCGAACGGCACCGGGGTGAACCGAGGGCAGGGGGCCTTGTGATCGTCTGGGTCAATGGCACATTCGGGGCGGGCAAGACGAGTGCCTGCCGCGAGCTGGTGGAACTGCTGCCCGGGAGCGTGCTCTTCGATCCCGAGCTGGTGGGCTTCGGCCTGCGTCGGATGCTCCCGGCCGACCGGCTGGCGACGGTGTCCGACTTCCAGGACCTCCCGGCCTGGCGCCGGCTGGTCCCCGAGACGGCCGCGGCGCTGCTGGGCGAGGTCGGCGGGCCGCTGATCGTCCCGATGACGCTGCTCAGGGAGGACTACCGCGACGAGATCTTCGGCGACCTCGCCCAGCACGGTGTGGCGGTGCACCACTTCGTACTGGACCCAGAAGAAACGATCCTGCGTGAACGCATTGCCCGAAGGGAGGAGTGTCCGGGCGATCCGGAGGCCGACGAACGGATCCGACGGTGGTGCCTGGACCACCTGCCCCGCTACCGCGCCGCCCGCCGCTGGCTCGTCCAGGACGCGCGGATGATCGACAGCGGGGCCCTCACCCCGCGCGAGACCGCGCACCGGATCGCCGAGCTCTACCGGGTCGGCGCCGCGCGCTGCCCGATCGTCCAGTCCCCGGAGTCGACCGGGGACACCGTGGCCTCCGCCGTGCTGTTCTTCGACGAGCAGGAGCGGGTGCTGCTCGTCGACCCGGTCTACAAGCCCGACTGGGACTTCCCCGGCGGCGTCGTCGAACGCGGCGAGGCCCCGACGGACGCCGCGCTGCGCGAGACCGCCGAGGAGCTCGGACTGCGCCTGGACCCCTCGCTGCTGCGGCTGCTCGCCGTCGACTGGGAGCCGCGCACCGGACCGCGCCGGGGCGGGCTGCGGCTGATGTACGACGGCGGGCTGCTGGACGAGGAGGGGCGGGAGAACCTGCTGCTCCAGCAGGAGGAGCTGCGCGGCTGGCGGTTCGTCACGCTGGACGAGGCGGCGGACCTGCTGCCGCCGAGCCGCTACCGGCGGCTGGCGGCCGCGCTGGACGCGCGGCGGTGCGGGGAGCTGCGCTACCTGGAGGCGGGGGCGCGGGTCGCGCTGGGGCTGGCGACGCGGACGGCGGACGCGGCGTGAGGGCGGGCGCGGGCTGACGGCGGGCGGCGCTCGTCGGGGCGGTGCGCCGTCGTGGTGGCGCGCCGTCGGCGGAGGCCGGGTCGGGGGCGGTCGGGTCGAGGGCGGTGCGCCGTCGTGCGCGGCGGGCGGCAGGATGGGAGGCATGCCGTTCACGCTGAGCCACCCCGCCGCCGTCCTGCCCCTGCTGCGCGCCGCCGGGGAGCGCGGGCCGCTGGTGGCCTCGGCGCTGGTGGCCGGGTCGATGGCGCCTGACGTGCCGTTCTTCGCCGAATCCCTGCTGCCCGGGGTCTACGGCCACGGCGGCCTCACCCACCGCTGGTGGGCGGTGCCCACGCTGGACGTGGCGATCGCCGGCGCGCTGGTGGCCGGCTGGCACGGGCTGCTGCGGGCGCCGCTGGTCGGACTGCTGCCCGAGGGGTGGGCCGGTGGCGCAGAGGCGCTGACGGTACGAACGGGGCGGCCGGGGCGGGCGGGCAGTGTCGGCTGGTTCGCGGCCTCGGCGGCGATCGGCGCCGCCACCCACGTGGGCTGGGACGCCTTCACCCACGGCGGCCGCCTCGGCACGCGGCTGCTGCCCGTGCTGGAGCGCCGGGTCGCCGGGGTGCCGCTCTACGAGGCGGCGCAGTACGGGAGTTCGGCGCTCGCGCTGGCGGCCATGGGCGGCTGGGCGGCGCGGGCCGTCCGGGCCGCGCCGCCCGTGACTCCTGCCCTGAGGCCCGGGCCCGGGGTGCGGCGGGCCGCCGTCGCGGCGCTGGGCGCGGCGACGGCGGCTGGGGTGGTGCACCGTCTCAGCCCGCTGCGCCGCAACCTCGTGCCCGAGGTCTGCTTCGGCGCCGGGGCCGGGCTCGCGGTCGGCGCCGTCGGGTACGCGGCGCTGGCCGTGGCCGCCCGCCGGTGGCGCGGCGGGCGGGCGCGGGGACGCAACCTGCCTCAGGCGGAGCGCAGTTCGGCGTAGCGGCGCAGGAACAGGGCCTCGGTGAGGGCCATCCGCTCCAGCTCCAGCGGGTCGACGCTCTCGTTGACGGCGTGGATCTGGGTGGTCGGCTCCTCGACGCCGATCAGCACGATCTCGGCGCTCGGGTAGAGCGTGCGCAGCGTGTTGCAGAGCGGGATCGAGCCGCCCTCGCCGGAGGCGACCATCGGGGTGCCGAAGGCCGTCTCCATGGCCTCGCCCATCGCCTCGTACGCCGGGCCGGTGGTGTCGGCGAGGAAGGGGGCGCCGTTGCCCTGGCGCTCGACGGTGAGGCGGGCGCCCAGAGGGGTGCGGGCCTCCAGGTGGGCGACCAGGGCCTCCTGGGCGGCGGCCGGGTCGGTGCCCGGCGGCACGCGCAGGCTGACCAGGGCCTTGGCGGCGGCCTGGACGGAGGAGGTGGCGCCGATCACCGGCGGGGCGTCGATGCCGAGGACGGTGATCGCGGGCCGGGCCCAGAGGCGGTCGGCCACGGTGCCGGTGCCGGTCAGGGCGACGCCGTCGAGGACCTTGGCGTCGGCGCGGAACTGCTCCTCCGGGTACTGCACGCCCTCCCAGGACCGGTCGGCGGCCAGGCCCTCCACGGCGACGTCGCCGTTGTCGTCGTGCAGCGAGGCGAGGATGCGCACCAGGGACTGCAGCGCGTCCGGGGCGGCGCCGCCGAAGGCGCCGGAGTGCAGGTTGCCGGCCAGGGTGGTGAGGCCGACCTCGATCGCCGTCATGCCGCGCAGGGAGGCGGTGACGGTGGGCAGGCCGGGGGCGAAGTTACCGGTGTCGCCGATGACGATGGCGTCGGCGGCGAGCAGTTCGGGGTGGGCCTCGGCGTAGCGCTCCAGGCCGCCGGTGCCCTGCTCCTCCGAGCCCTCGACGATGATCTTCAGGCTGACGGGGTAGGCGTCGCCGTACACCTGGCGCAGCGCCCGAAGGGCCGTCAGGTGCATCAGGATGTTGCCCTTGCAGTCGGCGGCTCCGCGCCCGTACCAGCGGCCGTCGCGCTCGGTCAGCCGGAAGGCGGGGCTGAGCCAGGCGGCCTCGTCGAGCGGGGGCTGCACGTCGTAGTGCGAGTAGAGCAGGACGGTCGGGGCGCCCTCGGGGCCGGGCAGTTCCGCGTAGACGGACTGGGTGCCGTCCGGGGTGTCGAGGATGCGGACGCCGGTGAGGCCCTCGGCGGCGAAGGCGTCGGCCACCCAGCGGGCGGCCTTCTCGCACTCCTCGACGGGGAACTGGCGCGGGTCGGCGACCGAGGGGAAGGCGACCAGTTCGGCGAGGTCGGTGCGGGCACGGTCCATCAGGGACCGGACGGCATCGGCCAGGGGCTGTGACATCGGTGCTCCGTGGGGGCGGGGCCGCCCGGAGGGGTGCGGGCGGGGCGATCGGTCGGGTACCCGCCGATCATAGGCGGAGGCGATCGGGCGGGTCAGGGTGCGGTGGGCTCCGCCGGGTCGGGCGGACGCATAGGATTGCTGGCCGTGACTGACTCCGGAAGCCCCGATTCCCTGAGCCCGCTCGACGACCGGGCCGGTACGCCCGGCGAGGCCGTTGCCGAGGCGGCCGTCGACGTGGCGGTCGAGCCCACTGCCGAGGACGCCGCCGAGTCCGAACGGCTGGGCGGGGTCTGGGACGTGGTGGTGGTCGGCGCGGGCCCGGCCGGGGCCTCGGCCGCGCACGCCGCCGCCGTCCAGGGCCGCCGGGTGCTGCTGCTCGACAAGGCCGAGCACCCCCGCTACAAGACCTGCGGCGGCGGCATCATCGGCCTCTCCCGGGACAGCCTGCCGCCGGACTTCAAGCTGCCGCTGCAGGACCGGATCTTCGCCGTCACCTTCGCCTACAAGGGCCGCTACACCCGCACCCGCCGCAACGAGCGGATGCTGTTCGGGCTCGTCAACCGGGACGAGTTCGACCTGCGCCTGGTGCAGGCGGCCGAGCAGGCGGGCGCGGTGCTCGCCACCGGAGTGACCGTCACGGGCGTGGAGCAGCGCGGCGGCGGCCACCGGACGGCGCTGGTGACGGCGGCGGACGGGCGCAGCTTCGAGGCGCGCGCGGTGGTCGGCGCGGACGGCAGTGCCAGCCGGATCGGCCGGCACGTCGGCGTCACCTTCGACCAGATCGATCTGGGCCTGGAGGCGGAGATCCCCGTGCCGCCGCAGGTCGCGGCCGACTGGGCGGGCCGCATCCACCTCGACTGGGGCCCGCTGCCCGGCAGTTACGGCTGGGTGTTCCCCAAGACGGAGAGCGGCAGCCTGACGGTGGGCGTCATCTCGGCGCGCGGCGACGGCGAGCGGACGAAGCAGTACCTGGCCGACTACATCCGGCGCCTGGGCCTGTCGGGCTTCACCCCGGCCGTCGAGTCCGGGCACCTGACGCGCTGCCGGGCCGAGGACTCGCCGCTGTCGCGCGGGCGGGTGCTGGTCGCGGGGGACGCGGCCGGGCTGCTGGAGCCGTGGACGCGCGAGGGCATCTCGTACGCGCTGCGCTCGGGCCGACTGGCCGGCGAGTGGGCGGTGAAGGTCGCGGAGGCGGGGGACGCGGAGTCGGTGCGGCGCGAGGCGCTGAACTACTCGTTCGCCGTCAAGGCCGGGCTGGGCGTGGAGATGCGGGCCGGCAAGCAGCTGCTCGGGGCCTTCGAGCGGCGGCCGTACCTGTTCCACGCGGCGGTGTGCCTGGTGCCGGCGGCCTGGCGGGCCTTCGCGCGGGCGACGCAGGGGCACACCACGTTCGCGCAGGTGCTGCGGCAGAACCGGGCGGCGCGGAAGCTGGCGGCGACGGCGGCGGCGCGCTGAGGCCGTCCGTACGCGTGGCGGTGCTGCCCCCGCCCGTCGGGTGACGGGCGGGGGCAACCGTCCTTCTGCCGGTGCTGCGTGTCGGTGCTGCGTGTCGGCGCTACGTGTCGGTGCTACGTGTCGGTGCTACTTGAGACCGGTGTCGATGGCGGACATCAGGCTGCCGGACGGGGTGTCGCCGGACATCTCCCAGATCATGCCGCCCAGCAGGCCCTTGGACCTGAGGTAGGCGGTCTTCCGGGCGATGGACCAGGCGTCGTCGAAGGTCCACCACTGGCCGCCGGCGCCCGTGTAGCCGTACGTGGACACGGACGTGGGGTCGTGGTAGACGGTCAGGTTGGGGACGCTGGTGAGCAGGTTGTTGTACCCGCGCGTCCCGGCCTCCTCGGCGAACTGGCCCGGGGCGGCGCCGTTCGCCGACTGCCAGGCGCCGTTCGCCCCGGCGCCTCCGGCCGCCACGCCCTGCCAGCCCCGGCCGTAGAACGGGAAGCCGATGGTGAGCTTGCGGGGGTTGACCCCGGCGGACAGGTAGGTCTGGACGGCGGAGTCCACGCTGAAGTGGAACGGGTAGGGGTCGTTCGGGTCCTGGTAGAGGTTGCTGGCCTGGCCGGTGCGGTTGGGCTCCCAGGAGTTGTCGCTGCCGGAGCCGTGGAAGTCGTAGCCCTGGATGTTGGCGACGTCCAGGCCGGTGAAGATCTTGGAGAGGTCCCAGCCGGCGGCGACCTTGGCCGGGTCGGCCGGGGTGAAGGCGGTGAGCAGCTTGTGCGAGCCGCCCAACGCGTCGAGCTGCTTGCGGAATTCGGCGATCAGGGCCGTCAGGTTGGCCTTGTCGTTGGGGCTCCAGTGGTTGCCCGCGTGGCCGTCTCCGGAGCCGGGCCACTCCCAGTCGAGGTCGATGCCGTCGAAGATCCCGGCGGCCGTGCCGTCGCCGCCGGCGCCGTTGTAGGCCGGCAGGTTGCCCTTGATCCAGGTGTCCACGCAGGACTTGACGAACTTCTGGCGGGAGGCGTCGGTGGCGGCCACGTCCGAGAAGAACTTGGAGTACGTCCAGCCGCCGAGGGAGACGACCACCTTGAGATTGGGGTACTTGGCCTTGAGCTTCTTCAACTGGTTGAAGTTGCCCCGGAGTTTGCCCCAGCCGTCGTCGGCCACGCCGTCCACCGACTGGTCGGCGCTCATGGGGCGGGCGTAGTCGGCGTCGGCGTCACCGGCGCCGGTGCCCTGGTCGGGGTCCTGGGGGTTGGAGGTGGTGCCCTTGGTGACGCCCGCGAGGCAGGTCAGGTTGGTCGGATCGATGTTCTCGAAGGCGTAGTTGATGATGTCGAGCTTGGCGGCGCTGCCCGAGGTGTCGAGGTTCTTGACGAAGTACTGGCGGCCGTAGATGCCCCACTGGACGAAGTAGCCCACGCGGGCGTACTTCCCGGCGCCCACGATGTCCCCGGTGGTGACGCTGAGCGGGGCGGAGGCGGGGGAGGTGTTGTCGGCGGGGTCGCGGGCCTGCACGGTGAACGTGTAGGCGGTGGACGGGGAGAGGCTGCCGATCTTCGCCGTCAGGGTGCTCCCGCCGACGGTCGCGACGAGGGCGCTGCCCTGGTACACGTCGTACGCGGCGACCCGGACGTTGTCCGTGGAGGCGTCCCAGGCGAGCGTGACGTCGGACGAACCGACCGCCGTGGCACGGAGGTTGGTCGGCGCGGTCGGCGGGACCTTGTCCGTGGACGGGTCGAAGGTGGAGGCCGTCACGGGCGCGCTCGGGGCGCTGGTGTTGCCGCGGGTGTCCTTGGCCCGGACGGTCAGGGTGTACGAGGTCGCCGGGGTGAGGCCGGTGACCACGGCGGAGGCGGTGGTGCTGGAGGCCACCACGGCGGAGCCGTTCAGGACGTCGTAGGAGGCGACCGGGAAGTCCCCGGCCTTGGCGGCGGGCCAGCTCAGGGAGAGCGTGTGCGCCGTCGACTCGGTGACGGTGGGGGCGCCCGGAGCGCCCGGCGGGACGTCCGGGGTGCCGTCGCACTTGTCGCCGTTGATGCGGCAGTTGAGCGGTGCGGAGACCGGGCCGTTGCCCACGAACCAGAAGCTGTACGGCTCGGTGGTGCTGTGGGCGTTGACGGTCGCGTTGTAGAAGGCGGCGACGGCGGTGACGTGGCTGCCGTTGACCGTCGCGGTGCCGTTGTAGGTGTTGCCGATGGTGACGCCGGTGGGTAGGTCGAACTCCAGCGTCCAGCCGCTCACGGCAGCGGCGTTGTCGTTGTGGACCACGTAAGTCCCCTGCCACCAGGAGCCGTTGTCGGCGGTGGCGAAGGTGGCGGTGAGCTTTCCGGCGGCGTCGGCGTTCGCGGGGGCGGCCAGCGCGGTCAGGACGGCGAGTGGGAGGAGCAGGACGGACAGCAGTGCGAGCAGTCTGCTGCGCAGGGGCGGTCGTCCCGCCCGGGATCGAGCGGACATGGTTCTCCCTGTGGCTGTGGGGGTTGAACAGGGGTGCGTAGAACCGGAGTTGTGGTGCGTGTGCGATCGTTGCCCGCGCCGTGGGGAGACGGGGGCATGGGCACTGTAGGAGGACTGGACCAATGCGTCAACAGGTCTGTACCACTGGGGAGTTGTCGCACGGAGAAGGTCCGGGCTCCCTGTCGGGAGTCCGGGCCTTCGCGCGGGTGCGTTCTCCGGCGCGTTCTCGGGTGCGTTTGCGGGTGTGCCTGCGGGTGGGCGCTCTACTGCTGCGCGACGATCGCCAGCGCCTCGATCTCGATCAGCACCTCCGGCCGGAACAGCGCCGCGACCTGCATCGCCGAACTCGCCGGGCGCCGGGAGGTGTCCACGTGCGCGTCCCGCGCCTCGCGCACGGCCTGGAGGTAGGCGATGTCCGTGACGAAGATCGTGAACTTCACGACGTCGTCGAACGTCGCCCCGGCCGCCTCCAGGCAGCGCCGCAGGTTCTCGAACACCTGCCGCGCCTGCGCGTGCGGATCGCCCGCACCGACGAGCGCGCCGGTCTCGTCGAAGGCGACCTGGCCGGAGATCTGCACCAACCGGCCGGAGCCGGTGACGACATGGGTGTACCCCGTACCGGGGGCGACTCCGGGCGGCTCGGCGATGTGGGTGAGATGAGAGGTGGTCATGCCGGTGATCGTGGGGCAGGAGGGACGGGAGCGCAACCGGTTTCGGCGTCAGTCCACGACCTCGGGGAGCTCGCGCAGGAACGGCCGGTCGGCGGGGCGGAGCCGGGAGGCCGGACCGGCGGAGCGCAGCACCACGTCCAGCGCGCCCTCGGGATCGGCGGCGTAACCACCGCTGGCCCAAGCCGCGTTGGCCTCGACAACGGCCCAGTGGCCCTCGTCCGTCAGGCCGACGTCCACCACCGCGGCGCTCGGCAGCGGGGCGCACTCCGCCGAGGCGGCCAGCACCTCGCGCGTGAACGCGAGTACCTCGCGGCTCTCGCGCTTCCCGCCGCCGAGCGGCGCGACGCGGAGGTCGCCGTTCACCGAGTAGAGCGAGGAGGCTTCCACCCTCCCGTCCAGGACGAACAGCCGGAACTCCTCGCCGAACCGCACGACCTCGCTCACCAGCACCGGCGTGTCCCCGGGCAGTACATCGGGCCCGGGCAGCGCGCTGCCGTGCGGATGGACGCGGGCGGGGAACAGCTTGTCCGCCGGAGGCTTGACGAAGGCGGGGCGCTTCAGCCGCCGCCGGGCCCTCGCCAACGTGGTGAAGGACACCTGCCGCCTGGTCAGTGCCAGCGGAAGCCGGGTCAGCCAGTCCGCCGCCGGCTCCAGCAGGCCGAGGCCGAGCTCCCGTCCGACGGCGTCGGCGAACAACGGGCCGCCGTACAGGTGCACCGGCTCGCCGACCAGCTCCCGGGGCGCCCGCCAGGACGTGGCCGTGCGCGCCCGCAGACCGCGCCGGCCGGCGGCCGTGCGCAGCTGGTGGCCCGTCTCGGTGACGCGCGGGGCGAGCAGGAGCACGCCCGGGGAGGTGGTGGTCATGCGGTCGATGCTGCCGTGGGGGCGGCGACGGGCGCCAGCGGGTTTCGGGCGGGCGGGGCGGGGGTGGTCTTGGTCGCGGGGCGGGCGGGGGAGGGTGGCTCTGGTCGTGGGGCCGGTGGGCGTGCCAGAGTCGTGCGGGCGCCGTGCGGGCACGCCGGGCGGCGCCAGCGGTCCGACCCACCCTCAGCCGGAAAGCAGGCCCACGCCGATGACTAGCGCAGCGCCCCTCGTCCACGTCAGCACCGCCGACGCCGTCACCACCCTCACCCTGGACTCGCCGCACAACCGCAACGCGCTCTCCAGCCGCCTGATGTCGGAGCTGCACGCCGGGCTGGCCGTCGCGGCCGCGAACCGGGACGTGCGGGCGGTCGTGCTCACCCACACCGGCAAGGTGTTCTGCGCGGGGGCGGACCTCTCCGAGGCGACCGGGGCGGACCCGACGGTCGGGCCGCGCGGGCTGGTGGAGCTGCAGAAGGCCGTCGTGGACTGCTCGAAGCCGGTGATCGCCGTCGTCGACGGGCACGCGCGGGCCGGCGGCCTCGGGCTGATCGGCGCGGCGGACCTCGCGATCGCCGGGCCGGCGGCCACCTTCGCCTTCACCGAGGTCCGGCTCGGCCTCGCGCCCGCCGTCATCTCGCTGCCGCTGCGGCCCAAGCTCGACCCGCGCGCGGCCTCGCGCTACTACCTGACCGGCGAGGTGTTCGACGCGGCGGAGGCCGCGCGGATCGGGCTGATCACGCGGGCCGTGGAGTCGGTGGCCGACGGGGAGGCCGGCGGGGAGGCCGGCGCGGCGGGGGTGCTGAAGGAGCTGCTGGACGCGCTGCGCCTGGGCTCGCCGCAGGGGCTCGCGGAGTCGAAGCGGCTGGCGAACGCCGAGGTGGTGCGCTCCTTCGCGCGGGACGCGGACGAGTTGGTGCAGCTGTCGGCGCGGCTGTTCGGGTCGGAGGAGGCGCAGGAGGGGATGCGGGCGTTCCTGGAGAAGCGGCCGGCGCGCTGGGTGCGCTGACCGCTCCGTCCGCCTGGTCCCCGTGCTTTCCGTGCCCCCGTGCTCTCGGTGTCGGTGAGGCCTCAGCCGATGGCGGCCTTGGCGCGCCAGAGGTCGAGGAGGGTGGTGTCGCCGTCGAGGTCGACGCGCGCGGGCGCGTCGGCGGGCAGGCGGTTCCACAGGAGCAGGTAGAGGTCGTGGGCCGGGCCGGTGAGGGTGAGGTCGGCGGGGCCGTCGGCGGTTTCGTCGGCGGTGGTGACGGCGACTGGGGCGGGGCTGATGGTCACGTGCCAGGGGCCGCCGTCGCCGGCGCCGTCGGTGGGCCGGATCAGGAGGGTGCGGGGCTGCTCGCTGTGCAGCCGGGAGCGGTGGCGGCGCAGGAAGCCGTGGAGCAGCTCGTCGATGCCGTCGAGGGCGAGGCCGGCCGGCACCTCGGGACCGAGCCGGCCTGCCGCCGCGTCGGCGTCGATGCGGTGGACGGTGGTCTCGTGCGCCTGGCGCCGCGTCCAGAAGGCGAGCGGGCTGGGCGCGGGCATGAACGTCCAGCACTCGATGTCGGCCGGGGCCTTCGCGAGGGTGTCCACCAGGGCGGCGTGGCCCTCGCGGTACCAGTCGAGCATCGCGGCGTCGGACGGCCTCGGGCCGAAGACCTCCTGCTCGCCCGCGTCGTCCAGCCGCTCCTGGAGGCCCCGGTCGAGGTAGGAGGCGGCCCAGCGGTGGATCTGGCCGGTGTGGAGCAGCAGGTCGGCCAGGCGCCAGTCGGGGCAGGTCGGGACGGGGGCGTCCAGCTCGGTGGCGGCGGCCGCGTCGGCCAGCAGGGCGCCCTCGCGGCGCAGGGCGTCGAGGTGTTCGGTGATCTTCACGGGGGGAGTCTGCCAGGGGAGGGGGTCGCGGGTCGCGGTTTTCGGACGGACGGGGGCGGGACCTGGGGCGGGACGGGGACTGAACGGGGGCGGCGCTCGGGCCGGTGTGATCTTCGCCGCCCGGCGGCGGGGCGAAGGCTACGGGCCGGTAGCGTGAGCGCATGCCGATAACCCGCTCCCTCCTCTCCGCCGTCCGGGCCGGTGGTCGCCGGGCCGCCGGGCGCCTCGTCCACCGGGGCTGGCGCTGGGTGCAGCGGACCGGCGCGGTGACCAACCGGAACCCCGGCCCGTACCGGTTCGGCGAGCTGGGGGACGGCACGACGCTCGCCTTCCCGCTCGGGGCGGTGTTCAACGAACGGTGGATCACCATCGGGCCGTTCTCGATCATCGGCGAGCGGGTCACGATCAGCGCGGGCTTCCTGCCCGGGCTCGACCTCGGGCCCGAGCCGATCGTGCGGATCGGCGGCGGCTGTGTGATCGGCCGGGACAGCCACATCGTCGGCCACCAGTCGATCGTGCTCGGCGACGACGTGTGGACCGGGCCGGGCGTCTACATCTCCGACCAGGCGCACGAGTACCGCGCCACCGACCTGCCGATCGGCAAGCAGTGGCCGCGCAACGAGCCGGTGGAGATCGGCGCGGGCAGCTGGATCGGCACCGGCGCGGTGATCCTTCCGGGGGCGCGGATCGGGCGCAACGTGGTCGTCGCGGCGGGGGCCGTGGTGCGCGGCGAGGTGCCCGACCACAGCGTGGTCGCCGGGGCGCCGGCCAAGGTCGTGCGGCAGTGGACGCAGGAGGAGGGCTGGCAGCCGCCGTTCCGTCACGAGCCTCCGCAGCCGGTGCCGGACGGGGTGACGGCGGAGCAGTTGCGCGCCCTGGTGGGGTGGGACCTGAGGCTGCCGGGGGAGCAGGGCTGAGTCCGGTTCCCTTGCGGGGCCCGGGAGTTCAGCGGGACGGCCGGAAGGTGACGACCGCGACCGTGCCGTCGGGCCGGAGGTCGAGGGCGTACGGGCCGGGCGCGGTGAGCAACGCGGCGTCGTAGCGGGCGAGTTCGACCTCGCCGAGGCGGGCGGTGCCCGCGAGGCAGACGAGCAACGCGCTGCCGTCCGTGGGGACTTGGACGTCGGCGGGCGCGGTGGCGATGTCGACGGACGCCTCGACCCGGCCGCGCCGCGTCATCACGTTGAAGTCGACCACCGGGCCGCCCAGTAGGCGGCAGTCCGTCGAGGCGTCGCCCGGGAAGGCGAAGGGACGGTACGGGGCGTCGACCCGCTGCTCGGCGCCGCCGACGGTGAGGACCATTCCGGCGCCCTCGACGAGGGTGATCACCCGGTCGATGCCGGGGAACACGGAGAACGGCCCGGCGGAGGCCACGTCCGCGAGGCTGACCCGCCAGTCGAAGGCGTCCAGCCCGGCCCCGGCCGGGAACCCGGCGACCTCCCTGGTCACCCCGCCGCCGTTGAGCCACGCGCTGGCCGGGCGCTCGCTCGCCCGCAGTACCTCGATGCGTCCGCTGGTCGTCATGGGGCCGCATCCTGCCACAGGGCGGGGCGGCGGATCACCGGTGGCGGGGGCGGAGGGCCGGAGGAGGGCAGGGGGCGAACAGATGTCAGCGAACAGATAACAGACGACAGATTTCAGCGAACAACTTTCAGCGAACGGATAACAGCTGACGAAAGATGCCAGCTGTTATCCGTTCGCTGAAATCTGTCATCTGTTACCTGTCATCTGTTCGCTGCTCGCCACCGTCGTTCCGCCCCCACCCCCGCTCACATGTCGCCTGGTCGACAGCGGCACCAGCGCGGCGGCCGAGGCCGCGACCGCGACGGTGGTCAGGGCCAGCGGCAGCCCGACGGCGTCGGCGAGGAACCCGATCACCACCGGCCCGATCAGCATCCCGCCGTACCCGAGGGTCGAGGCGAGCGCGACCCCCTGCGGGCCGCCCGCCACCCCGGCCTGGGCGATGGCGAGCGGGAAGAGGTTCGCCAGCCCGAGGCCCACCAGCACGAACCCGCCGATCGCCAGCGGCACCGCCGGCGCGAGCGCGGCGATCACCATCCCCGCCGCCGCGAGCACCCCGCCGAACAGCATCACCCGGTTCTGGCCGAGCCGGATGGACAGCCAGGTGCCGCCGACCCGCCCGGTTGTCATCGCGAAGGCGTACGCCGCGTACCCGACCGCCGCCGTCCCGGCGCTCGCGTGGACGTCGTCGGTGAGGTGCAGGGTGGTCCAGTCCGCGATCGCGCCCTCGCCGTACGCGGTGCACAGCGCCGTCAGCCCGAAGAGCAGCACCAGCAGCCGCACCCGCCCCGAAGAGGCCGAGCCCTGCTCCTTCGACCCGGCCCGCTCCGGCGCGATCATCGGGGCCGCCGGGCTGCGCAGCAGCGCGACGCCCGCGACCGCCGTCACCGCCAGCCCCAGCAGTCCGCTGCACGCCAGCGCCCAGGCGGCGCTGAGGTGCCCGGCGAGCAGCCCGCCCAGCCCCGCGCCGAGCAGCCCGCCGAGGCTGTAGCCCGCGTGGAAGCTCGGCATGACGGGCCGGCGCAGTTGCGCCACGAGGTCGACGGCGGCGCTGTTCATCGCGACGTTGGCGCCGCCGTACCCGACGCCGAAGAGCAGCAGCACCGCGCCGAGCGCCGCCACCGAGTGGGCGTGCGCGGGCAGCGGGACGGCGAGGCTGAGCAGGGTGAGCGAGCCGACCGTCACCGGGCGCGAGCCGTATCGTAGGCAGAGCCGTCCGATGAGGGGCATGGTCAGGACGGCGCCGATGGACAGGCAGAGCAGGGCGAGCCCGAGGGCGCTGTGCGAGGCGCTGACCTGGCTGCGGACGTCGGGGATGCGGACGACCCAGGCGGCGAAGAGGAACCCGTCGACGGCGAAGATCGCGGTGAGCGCGAGACGTGCCGTGCTCCAGGGGCTGTCCGTGGCGGGGGTCGGACTGAGAGACTGGTGGGAGGGCCTGGTGGGTCGGGGAAACGATCGAATTTTGTTTCGAAGCGGCACAAAGTCACAATAGGGTCGTGCAGCTCTCACCTTCAAGCCCCCGGCCCGGCACCGCGACCGGCCCCGACGCCCAGCGCGACGCCCACCGCCGTGCGGCCCCGGACCGCGGTCGGACGCTGCTCGGCCCCGCGCTCTCCCTCATCCACACCGGCCAGACGCCGACCCGCTCGGCGCTCACCCGCGCCCTGGACGTCACCCGGGCCACCGCCGGCGCCGTCACCGCAGAGCTGGAGGCGCTGGGCCTGATCACCGTCGACTCCCGCCCGGCCGGCGGGGGCCGGGGTCGCCCCTCGCACCGGCTGGCGATCGACCCCGAGGGCCCGGTCGTCGTCGCCGGGCAGATCCACGCGGACGGGCTGAGCGCCACCCTCGCCGGCCTCGGCGGGCTGCTCGACCCGCCCGTCCACCTGCCGCTGCCCGCCGCCACGGACCCCGTGCGGATGCTGCGCGCCGTCGCCGAGGCGGGCGCCGAACTCGCCCGCGCCACCAACCGCCGCTGCCTCGGCGCGGCCCTCGCCCTGGCCAACCCCGTCACCGAGCCGGACGGCACGGCGCTCGCCGCCCTGCACTTCGCCTGGCCCAGCGGCACGCCGGTCGCGGACCTGTACGACGTCGAGGTCCGCCGCGCCGACCACGGCCCGAACGCGCTGAACCCGCTGCCCACCGCCCTCGCCAACGACGCCAACCTGGCCGCGCTCGCCGAGTACCGCCACGGCGCGGGTCGCGGCGCCCGGCACCTGCTGCTCGTCACCTCCGGGCACCGCGGCGTCGGCGGCGCGCTGGTGATCGACGGGCGGCTGCACACCGGCAGTGCGGGCCTGGCGCTCGAGGTCGGCCACCTCACCGTGGACCCGCAGGGCCGCCCCTGCATGTGCGGCAACCGGGGCTGCCTCAACTCCGAGACCGACCCGGACGCGCTGTTCGCCGCCGCCGGGCTCACCCCCGAACCGGGCCGCCCGCTGCTCGACCAGGCCCGCGAGCTCTGCCGGGCCGCCGCCACCGACGACCGGGCGCGTGCGGCCGTCGAGCACGTCATCGACCGGCTGGGCCTCGGCCTGGCCGGCGTCGCCAACATCCTCAACCCCGACCGCGTCGTCCTCAGCGGCCTCCACCTCGACCTGCTGGAGGCCGCGCCCGAGCGGCTGCGCGCGGTCGTCGCCGAGCGCTGCCTGTGGGGGCGCAGCGGCCGGGTGCCGATCGTCGGCGCGGAACTGGCCCACGGCGCCCTGGCCGGCGCGGCCGAACTGGGCTGGCGCCCGTACCTGGCGGACCCGCAGTCGGTGCAGGTCTAAGGCTCCTCCGGGTTTGCCCCAGAGGCGATAAGCGGAAGCTGGATCACCGAAAACGGTCACTTATCGTGACTCTCGTACACTCGTAGTGAGCAGTGGGGGGAGTCGACGAGGGAGAGTGACCATGAGCACGCAGCCGGGTGGCCAGCACGGGACGGACGGCGCCGCGGTCGGCCTGGAGCCGACCATCGACGTCGACCGTTCCGACCCGCAGTACCGGGCCTGGCTCAAGGAGGCCGTGCGCAAGGTCCACGCGGACGCCAACCGCTCCGCCGACACCCACCTGCTGCGCTTCCCGCTGCCGCCCGAGTGGGGCATCGACCTCTACCTGAAGGACGAGTCCACCCACCCGACCGGCTCGCTCAAGCACCGCCTCGCCCGCTCGCTCTTCCTCTACGGGCTCTGCAACGGCTGGATCCGGCCGGGCAAGCCGGTGATCGAGGCCTCCAGCGGGTCGACCGCCGTCTCCGAGGCGTACTTCGCGCAGCTCATCGGGGTGCCGTTCATCGCCGTCATGGCCAAGAGCACCAGCCAGGCCAAGATCGACCTCATCGAGTTCCACGGCGGCGAGTGCCACCTGGTGGAGCGCTCCTGCGAGGTCTACGAGGCGTCCGCGCGGCTCGCCGAGGAGACCGGCGGGCACTACATGGACCAGTTCACGTACGCCGAGCGGGCCACCGACTGGCGGGGCAACAACAACATCGCCGAGTCCGTCTTCGCCCAGCTGCGCCTGGAGCCGCACCCCGAGCCGGCCTGGATCGTGGCCACCGCCGGGACGGGCGGCACCTCGGCGACCATCGCCCGGTACGTGCACTACATGCAGTACGACACCCGGATCTGCGTGGCGGACCCGGAGAACTCCTGTTTCTTCGAGGGCTGGGTGCACCACGACCCGGAGGCGGTCTGCGAGAGCGGCTCGCGGATCGAGGGCATCGGCCGGCCACGGATGGAGCCGAGCTTCGTGCCCGGGGCCGTCGACCGGATGATGAAGGTCCCCGACGCGGCCTCGATCGCGGCGGTGCGGGTGCTGGAGCGGGCGCTCGGAAAGAAGGCGGGCGCCTCGACGGGCACGGGCCTGTGGGGCGCGCTGCGGATCGTCGCCGAGATGCGGGCGCAGGGGCGTACGGGCAGCGTGGTCAGCCTGATCTGCGACCCGGGGGACCGCTACCTCGACAAGTACTACTCGGACGACTGGCTGGCCGGCGAGCGGATCGACATCGCTCCGTACCGGGCGGCGCTGGAGTCCTTCCTGGCGGGCGGGGCCTGGTCGGGCTGACGGCGAAGAGCTGACTAGTCACAACGAACGACGAACAAGTAACAGCGAACAACTGACAGCGAACAGATCACAGCTGGCAGATGATGAAATCTGTCATCCGTTCGCTGTCAGCTGTTCCCTGTCGGCTGTCACTCGTTCGCTCGCCCGGCCCTCGCCGCCCGCCGGATCACGACGCGCCCCGCCTCGAGGTCGACGCCCGTCCGCTTCGGCGCCCCGTCGTGCTCGTCGTCCCGCAGCACCAGCTCGATGCGGCGCTGCTCCAACTGCACGCGCTTGCCCGGGTAGAGCAGCGCGTGCATCTCCTCCGTCGCCGTCGCGCCCGCCCCACGCCGGCCGCCCGCCTCGGGGCGGGCGCGCAGGCGGCGCGCCACGCCGGCGAGGAAGAACACCACCACCAGCCCGGCCGGCAGCAGCAGTCCGCCCGCGGCCCCCGTCAGAAGCATGCCCATGCCCGCTCCAACGCGCCTGCGGTACAACCGGGTTCCCGCCGCCCGGCCCGCAGCGTGCTCAGGGCAGCGGGACGACCGGCAGGTCCTCCGGCACGAGCAGCTGCAGCTCCTCCGTGGACGGGTCGGCCAGGTGCGCGATCCGGACGGCGTGCCGCTCGACCATCGTCTCGAACACCTGCCGCGCCGTACGCCCGTTGCCGAAGTTGGGGCCCCGCTCCAGCCGCCCGAAGTGGCCGAGCAGCGCCAGCTCCGCCTCCTCCGTGAGCGCGTACTCGTGCTCGGCGCACTGCGCCCTGGCGATCTCCAGCAGCTCGTCCGCCGTGTAGTCGGGGAAGCTGATGGTCCGTGAGAAACGCGACGAGACACCGGGGTTGGCGGAGAGGAAGCGCTCCATCTCGGCGGTGTACCCGGCCACGATGACGACCACCTCGTCCCGGTGGTCCTCCATCAGCTTGACCAGGGTGTCGATCGCCTCCCGCCCGAAGTCCCGGGCGCCGTCCTCGGGCGCGAGCGCGTACGCCTCGTCGATGAAGAGGACCCCGCCGCGCGCCCGGTCGAAGGCGGCGGCGGTGCGGATCGCGGTGGAGCCGATGTGCTCGCCGACGAGGTCGACCCGGGCGACCTCGACCAGGTGCCCGCGCTGGAGTACCCCGAGCGAGGCGAGGATCTCCCCGTACAGCCGGGCGACGGTGGTCTTGCCCGTGCCGGGGGCGCCGGTGAAGACCAGGTGCCGACGCAGCGAGGGCGCCTTGAGCCCGGCCTGCCGGCGCCGCCGCCCGACGGAGATCAGGTCGATCAGGGTGCGCACCTCCTGCTTGACCGTGGCGAGCCCGACGAGGGTGTCCAGTTCGGCGAGCGCCTCCTCGGCCGGTCGGCAGTCGGGGATCGGCGCGATCGCCGCAGTGGCCGACACCGAAGGCGCGGAGGCGGCCAACGGCGGCGCGGCGGCCGTGAGTTGGGCCGTGCGCGGCGTCGGCAGGTCGGCGGATCCCGCCGCCGCGACATCGTCCGAGGTGCACCCCTGCGCGATCGGCCCCGGCTCGGAGAACTCGAACCCGGCCCGCTCGTTCTGCTCGGCCCGGCACCGGGTGAGCTGCGTGCGGCACCCGTCGATGATGTGGAACCCGAACCCCTTGCCGTGCGAGACCCGGCACTCCTCGAAGGTGCCCCGCCCCTGCGCCGAGACGTACACCCCGGCGTCGGTGCTGGCCCGCACCGTGCAGTCGCGCAGCACCGGGTCGGCGCCCTTGGTGACGATCACGCCGGTGGCCACGTCGGAGATCTCGCAGTCGGTGAGCAGCCCGCCGCTGCCGTGGTCGCGGAACCAGAGCCCGGTGCCCGCCTCCTGCACCCGACAGCCGGTGAGGTTGACGCTGGCGCCGCCGCTGACGGAGACGGCCGAGCTGCGGATGCGGCTGAACGAGCAGCCGTCGGCGCTGGCGGCGGAGTCCCGGTCGAGGACGAACAGCGCGTCGGGCAGGTCGTGCAGCGAGCAGTCGGTGAGGGTGAGCCGCGCGCCGTCGCTGACCCACAGCGCCGGGTACTCGCCGGTGGAGCCGTGGATCTGGCAGGACTCGGCGACGGCCTCGGTGCCCTGGTCCCAGACGGACAGCGCCCCGCGCCCGAAGTCCCGCACGGTGCTGTTGGCGAGCGTGAGCCGGGCACGTCCGCGCAGGTCGGCGGCGTTCTCGGGCACGTCGTGCACCCGGCAGCCGGTGAGGGAGAGCACGGCCTCGCCGTCCAGGGTCAGCCCGTTGCCGGTGACGCGGTGGATCTCGCAGTCGATCAGCCGCCCGCCCGCCTGCGCCTCGGCCTGCACGCCGCTGCCGCGGATCTCGTAGATCTCGCAGCCGGTCAGTTCGGCGGCGCTGCCCGGGTCGGAGAGCAGCACGCCGGCGCCCGAGGCGTGGTGGAGGCGGCAGCGGTCGAGGACGGCGGTGGCCCCGCCGAGGACGGCGAGCCCGGCCTGTCCGGCGGCGGCGACCTCGCAGTCCTCGAAGGCGGCGGCGGTGCCCTCGCCGCGCAGTCGCAGGCCCAGGCCGGTCGGGTTGGCGACGACGCAGCCGCGCAGGGTCGGCCGGGCGCCGCCGGTGATCTCGACGCCGGTGGCGGAGCGGGTCTCGATCCGGCAGCCGCTGAGCGAGGGCGTGGCCTCGGCCCCGGTGACGAGGACGGCCGGGGCGGAGCTGTCGCCGGCCTCGATGACGAGGTCGCGGACGGTCGCGGCGGCGGTGACGGTCAGCGCGACCCCGCCGGCCGGCTCGATCCGTACGGTGCCCGGGCCCTGCGCGGGCAGGACCGTCACCGCCTTGTCGAGCACCACGTTCTCCCGGAAGGTGCCCGGCCGGACGGTCACGGTGTCGCCCGGCTCGGCGGCCGCCAGCGCCTCCGCGAGGGTGTCGTACTCGCCCGCGCGGCGACGCCAGCGGGATGCGCTGTCCTGGGTGACCCTGACCCTGTGCTCAGCCATGACGGTCTGTCGTCCCCACCTTCGTCGTGCCGGCGATCAACGGGCCGTACGCGCGGGCCGTCCGCCCACCGTAGCGCGCCCGCGTGAGTGCTCCGCCCGCCCGCCGTCGCGCGCACACGCCCCGCACGCTCGGCGGCCACAGGTCCTGACCGGTTGTTCCAACGAGCGCGCACGCCCCCGGTTCCGTACGGGCGGCGGCACCTGGGGCACGGCGGGGCCTCAGCGCCCGTCGGCGGGCCAGTGCGCCCCGTCCTCCAGCACCTCGACGTCGTCGCCCAGGCGCAGGGTGCCGAGCACGTCGCCCTCGACGCCGGCGGGCCGCTCGGGGATCAGGTTCTGCCCGAACGCCGCCTTGCGCATCAGCCGGTGGTGCTTGGCCAGGGTGCGCAGCGGCTCCTTGCCTCCGCGCTCGCCGGTCTCGGGGTCGGTGGTGGTGATGACGCAGCGGCCGCAGGGCTTGGCGACCTTGAAGGTCAGCTCGCCGATCCGCACGCGCCGCCAGCCGTCCTCGGCCCACGGCTCGGTGCCGGAGACGACGACGCTGGGGCGGAAGCGGGTCATCGGCAGCGGCTGGTACTCGTCCGGGTGCTCGGCGGCGATCAGCTCGTTGAGCCGCTCCAGCGAGGCGGTGGTGGTGAGCAGCAGCGGGTAGCCGTCCGCCATGGAGACGGTCTCGCCGGGCTCGCTGTACTCGGGCTCGATCGCCCGGGCGCGCGGGTTCTCCAGGTACATCAGCCGGTAGTCGCCGAGGTGCTCGGCGATCCAGATCTGCGCCTCCTTGGCGGCCTCGACGGCGGGGAAGAAGTCCCCCCAGACCTCGACCTCGGAGGCGGGGTCGCCGACGGCCTGGGCGGGGGCGGGGATCTCGATCCGGGAGCCGTCGGGGGCGGTGAGGGCCAGGCCGTCGGGCAGCAGGGAGGGGCGGATCTGGCCGAGCGCGGTGTCCTCGCGCTGGCTGACGAAGCGTCCGGCGGAGTCGGCGAGCATCCAGCGACGGTCTCCGGCCAGGCCCCAGGGCTGGACCTCGGCGGTGTCGGGGCTCAGGCGGTACATCGACTTGACGGGGTAGACGTGGAGTCCGGTGAGCTGCATCCCCCCATCCTGCCAGGCCGCCTTCCGGCAACCGGAGGGCGGCCGCCCGCTACCGGCCCCGCATACGCGCACGGACCGCCCGGTCGCCTTGGCGGCGTACCGGGCGGTCCGTGGATGACCCGTTTCTCCGTTCGCCCGGCAAACAGGGGGATCGCCGGGTGGTGCTCAGGTGGTGCGGGCGCGGACCGCTCGCGGGCGGTCCGGGGCTCAGTAGCCCTGGGCCTGCTGGTAGCCGCCGCTCTGGAACTGGCCGTGCTCGCCGTACGGGTTGGGCCGCTGCGGCTGCATCTGGCGCACCGGCGCCATGGCCGGGCGCAGCTGGCCGCCGCCGAGGCCCTGGTCGCCCTGGCCGGGGAAGCCGGGGCCGGCCGGGTTCGGTCCGCCGAAGGACTGCGGGCCGCCGAAGCCCTGCGGCTGGCCGGGCTGGCCGAAACCGCCCGGGCCGCCGGCGGGCTGCGCGCCGAAGGTCTGCTGGCCGGCCTGGCCGCCGACGAAGGTGTTCTGGCCGCCGAAGCTCTGCCCGCCGGTCGGCTGGTAGCTGCCGTTGCCCTGCGGGAAGCCGGGCGCGGCGGGCTGCGGCCGCTGGTACTGCTGCTGGCCGCCGTACCCGGGGACGGGCGGCTGCGGCGCGGCGGCGTAGGCGGACTGCGCGGGGATGTACGCGGTGGCCGGGCCGGAGGCGGAGGGGGCGCTGCTCGGGCCGGGGCCCAGGGCGAGGCGCGCGGGGGGCAGCGCGGGGAGGTTGCTGCCGGGGGTGTCGTACCCGGTGCCGTACCGGTTGTCGTAGGAGCCGGGGGCGCTCCCGTAACCGGTGGACAGCGCCGGCGGCAGGGCGGCCGGCACGTTGATGGGCGCGATCTGGGGGACGCCGCGCTCAGCCACGAGGCTGTCGTAGATCGGCGTGCCGGAGGAGAAGGACGGAGAGGGGTAGCCGACTCCGTCGTAGGAGCGGGGCGAGGTCATGGGGCATACGGTAAGCCCACAATGCGCCTGCTGAGGAGAGCGGGAGGGGGAGCAGTTCGAGTGTTTACACAGTCTTCGCTCGCACAAAGGTTTCGAAAGTGGGAAGAACGGACAAACTGGCGATCGGTTCCGGACAACTCCCGGGCGCCGTCAGTGATCGAACAGCATCCGAACCGCACCGCCTGAAGCCCTTGGGGTGACGGGCCGGTGGCCGGCCGGGGGTCCGCCGGAGAAACTTTTGCGGACGGGGCGTGCGCCGGCGCATTCGAGCCCCCGCCGATGGTCCGGCGGGGGCTCGTGAATGTTTCGGGGATAAGGTCCCCGTCAGCGCGCGCCTGGCCTTCGCCTCCGCGCGCCGGGGGGCGCGCGGACCGGCTCCGGGGGCGTCAGCTGGACTGCAGCGCCTGGGTCTGCGCGGGCAGGCCGGGCCGGGCGGAGAGCTCCGTGGTGCAGAACGAGCAGCGGCTGGCCGCGGCCGGGATCGAGCTGAGGCACTCGGGGCACTCGGTCTTGGCCGGCGGCACCGGCTTGTCCCGGTCCATGCGGGCCTGCAGCTTGCCGACCGGAACGACCACGGCGAAGTAGATCACCGCGGCGACCAGGACGAAGCTGATCAGCGCGTTGACGAAGACGCCGTACGGGAAGGGGGTGCCCCCCACGTCGAAGGTCTTCTGGGAGAAGTCGCCGACGGCCCCGGAGGCGACGCCGATGAGCGGGGTGAGGAAGGCGGTGACGAAGCCGGTGACCACGGCGGTGAAGGCCGCGCCGATCACGATGCCGACTGCGAGGTCCACCACGTTTCCGCGCAGCAGGAAGCTGCGGAATCCCTTGAACACCGGGTGACTCCAAATCCGTACGGGGGAGGGGAGATGGGGTGGCCGGAAGGCGAGCCCCGGCCGGACATCCTGCCGAGGCGGCCGGGCCCGGGTCCAACCGCGTTCACCCGATCCGCGTACCCCGACTTCCGCCGTGCGGGCGGAGGCCGGTCCCCGCCCGGGCCCTTTGCGTACCGGTCGATCAGCGTCGGGGCCGTCCGGGTAACTCGTGGGTGTGAGCCGGTACTTGGCGCGGCGCTCGGGCGTGTCGCCGGAGGCGCCGAGGCGCGGCAAGGCGCCAGGAGGGGCGCACAGAGGTCGCAACCGGCGCACGACAGCGGTCGATCGGCGCACGCCTGGTGTACGAACGCTGGCGATCGGGCCACCACCAGGTTGCGCGAAGGGGATGTAACGCGCGTTGACCTGTGCCAAGGTCTCTCCATGCCCGACCATACGGCGGCCGATCCGGCCGGAACCCGCCCCCGCGTGCTGCACCTGATCAGTGACCAACGCCGCGCCGGCGCCCAGAACTTCGCCCGTGACCTCCACCGGGAACTGCGCCGTCGCGGACAGGCCTCCGCGCTGTGCGCCCTCGCACCACAGCCCGCGGGCCGGCCCGCCGTCGACGCCCACCCCGGCCGGCGCACCGACCTCTCCGAGGACTCCCCGTCCGACCCGTCACCGGAAGCCTCATCCGAGGCCGGGACCGAGGCCGGGACCGGAGCCGAATCCGACACCGGCCCCGCCGCCCTGCGCGCCGCCGTCCTCGGCGCGGGCCGCCTGCGCCCCGGCACGCTGCGCGCCCTGCGCAGCGCCGCCCGCTCCGCCGACGTCGTCCTCGCCCACGGATCCGACACCCTCGCCGCCTGCGCCCTCGCCCTGGCCGGAACCCGCACCCCCTTCGTCTACGTCAGCGTCGGCCACCCCCGCTACTGGACGGCCAACCGCCTGCGCCGCGCCCGCGGCGGCACGCTGATGCACCGCGCCGCCGCCGTCACCACCCTCACCGACGAGGCCCGCGCCGTCCTCGAGGAGCAGTTCCACCTGCCCGACGGCAAGGTGCACGTCATCCCCAACTCCCGCGCCGCCGAGAGCTACCCGCCCGCCGACGGCCGCGACGACCGCCGCGCCGCCCGGCACGAGCTCGGCCTGCCTGCCGACGTCCTGCTGGTCGCCTGGATCGGCGCCATAGCCCCCGAGAAGCGACTCGACCTCGCCCTCGACGTGCTCGACCGCCTCCCCGACGTACGCCTCGCCGTCGCCGGGGACGGCCCGCTGCGCGACGTCCTCGCCCGCCACCCCGCCGCCGCCCGCGCCCACTTCCTCGGCGCCCTGCCCGACCCGGCCCCGCTCTACCGCGCCGCCGACGCGCTGCTGCTCACCAGCGACAGCGAGGGCGTGCCCGGCGCGCTGATCGAGGCCGCCCTCGCCGGCGTCCCCGCCGTGGCCACCGACGTCGGCTGGGTGCGCGAGGTCGTCCGCGACGGTGCCACCGGCGCGCTCGTCGCCCCCGGGGACCCACTGGCCCTCGCCGAGGCGCTCGGCAAGGTGCTCGCCTGCAACCGCGCCGGCCTCGGCGCCGCCGCCCGGGCGCACGCGCTGGAGCACTTCGAGCTCGGCGCGGTCGTGGACGCCTGGCAGCGGCTGGTCACCGAGGTGTGGGAGGACAGCACGGCCTCATGACGAGGGCCCGGATCCTCCGCTCGGCCCCCTTGGGCCGAACGGGCGAATCCGGGCCCGGCCGGACCGGGCCGACTCGCCGGTAACGGGTCGTCACCAGCACACTGCCCCGTGTGAACTCGAAGCTGCTGCGCTCCGCCGCCCTGCTCGCCCTCGCCGCCGGGATCGCCGCGTCCCCCGTCCAGGCCGGCGCGGCCGCTCACCAACATCCCGTCGAGGGCGCCCAGTTCGTCAAGCTCGACCACCCGCAGCCGGTGCGCGAGAGCGCCCGCACCGAGGCCGTCGAGTTCTTCTGGTACGACTGCAGCCACTCCCAGCAGCTCGAGCAGCCCCTCCAGGGCTGGGCGGAGCGCCACCGCGCCGACGTCGCGCTGCGCCGCGTCCCCGCCATCTGGCAGGGCAGCCCGGACGAGGACACCCAGCGCGCCCACGCCCGGCTGTTCTACGCGCTCGACCGCCTCGGCCTGGTCGACCGGCTGCAGGCCTCCGCCTTCCGCTCCATCCACACCGACCGCGCCGACCTCACCACCGAGACCGCCGCCACCGACTGGGCCGTGCGCCACGGCGTCGACGCCCAGCGCTTCCGCCAGGCCTACCGCTCGGCCGAGGTGAGCCGCTCGGTGGACGAGGCCGCCTCCGAGTTCGTCCGCTACGGCGTCAACGAACTGCCCACCGTCGTCGTCCAGGGCGAGTACCGCACCTCGCCGACCAGGGCGGGCGGCGTGGAGGCGATGCCCGAGGTGCTCGACTACCTGGTGCAGCAGGAGCAACTGCGCACCCACTAGAGCGGGTCAGTCGCGGCGCAGCACGTACGTGACGAAGCCCAGGACGCCCCGGTACCCGTGCAGCCAGGCCCTGCGGTGGCTGTCCGCGGCCTCCCGGGCGGCCGCCGCCTCCGGGTCGTCGGGGTGGTCCAGCGCCCACTCGGCCAGCGATCCCGTCCAGGCGAACTCGTAGGCGTCCCACTCCTGTTGGGTGCTGACGTGCCCGTCCACGGGGGTCCAGCCCTCGGCGGCCAGCCGGTCCGTGGTGGCGGCCAGGCTCGCGTACTCCTCCCGGGCGGCGCCCAGCGCCTCCAGCGCGGCCCGGGGCGGCTCGTGCTCCCAGAAGCCCTCGCCCAGCACCAACCTCCCGCCGGGGGCCAGGAGTTCGCGCGCCGCCGCCAGCGTCGGGGCCAGGCCGCCGAGGGCGTGGGTGGAGCCGACGCACAGCACCACGTCGAAGGGCTCGTGGGAGCCGAACTCCCGGGCGTCCTGGTGGTGCAGGCCGATGCGGTGCACCACGCCCAGCGCCGTCGCCCGCTCCCGGGCGAGGACCAGCGCCTCCACGTCCACGTCCACCCCGACCGCCCGCCAGAGCGGGTTCGCCGCCAACGCCCGTACCAGCCAGGCGCCTTCGCCGCAGCCGAGGTCCAGCAGCCGGCCCTGCCCGGCGCCGGCCGTGGCGCGCTCCAGCAGCCGGGCCACCGACTCGTCCGCCAGCGGCGCCGCGACCGGGTGGCGGGTGTGCGCGATGCGGGAGATCCGTTGACGGTCCATCCGAGCAGTATGGATCGGCTCGGCGCGGCGCGTCCCGGAAATCAAGGAGCCAGGGGATCAAGCGCCTGGGAAACCAAGGGGCCTGGGCATCGGGGGACCCGGGGGTCAGCGGTCCTGGGCCCGCGAGGGCGCCGGGTAGGTGCGGCCCTTCCAGGCCGCGCCCCGGCCGCGCCAGTGCTGCACCGCCGAGTCCACCGTCATCAGCAGGTACAGCCCGGCCGTGAACGGCAGCAGCAGCGCCGCGGGAACGGGCTGCCCGTAGTACCGGACCATCGGCGCGAACGTGCCCGCCATCAGCGCCCAGGCCGCCCCGCCCGCCGCCGCCACCACGGGCGCCCCCGCCGCCAGCCCGGCGGCCAGCGCCACCGGCGGCACCAGGTACACCAGCGCCAGCCCCGCCACCGTGCCGAGCAGCAGCAGCGGGGAGTGCCGCAGTTGGGCGTACGCGCTGCGCGAGACCATCCGCCACAGCTGCTCCAGCCGCGGGTACGGGCGGACGCTGTCCACCTGCTCCGCCAGGCCCAGCCACGTCCGCCCGCCCGAGGACTTCACCGCCCGCGCCAGCGACACGTCGTCGATCACCGCGCCCCGGATCGCCGCCACCCCGCCCGCCCGCTCCAGCGCCTCGCGCCGCACCAGCGAGCAGCCGCCCGCCGCGGCCGCCGTCCGGGCGCCGGGGCGGTTGCTGCGGCGGAACGGGTAGAGCTGCGCGAAGAAGTACACGAACGCCGGGACGATCAGCCGCTCCCAGCGCGTCTCCACCCGCAGCCGGGCCATCTGCGAGACCAGGTCCAGGCCGTTCGTCTCGGCGGAGGCCACCAACTCGGCCAGGGAGTCCGGGCCGTGGGCGATGTCGGCGTCCGTCAGCAGCAGGTAGTCGGCCTCCGCCCCGGCCAGCTCCACGCCGTGGCGCAGCGCCCACAGCTTGCCCGTCCAGCCCGGCGGCAGCGGGGGAGGGGTGGTGACGGTGAGGTCCAGCCCGCCGACCGCGCGCAGCTCCGCGGCCAGCGCGCCCGTGCCGTCCGAGCTGTGGTCGTCCACCAGGATCACCCGCGCCGCGCCCGGGTACCGCTGCGCCAGCAGCGAGGGCAGGCTCGACGGCAGCACCCCCGCCTCGTCCCGGGCCGGCACCACGATCGCCGCCCGGGGCCAGCTCTCCGGCGGGCGGCGCGGCGGCAGTCGGACGTCCGTGCGCCAGAACAGACCGTGGCAGCAGGCCAGCCAGAGCCAGACGAGCAGGGAGGAGACGGCGATCCACAGCAGGACGGTCACCTGGGCAGTCTGCCGCAGAACCGGCCCGGAGAGGCGGATCGACTAGAGTCTTGACCCGTGAAGATCGCACTGATGGATTCCGGAATCGGCCTCCTGGCCGCCGCCGCCGCCCTTCGGAAGCTGCGCCCGGACGTCGATCTGGTGCTCTCCTCCGACCCCGCCTCGATGCCCTGGGGGCCGCGCACGAGCGAGGAGATCACGGAGCTGGCCCTGGGCTGCGCACGGGCCGCCGCGGCCGAGCGGCCGGACGCGCTGATCGTGGCCTGCAACACGGCCTCCGTCCACGCGCTGGACGCCCTGCGGGCCGAGCTCGAACCGGCGATCCCCGTGATCGGGACGGTCCCGGCGATCAAGCCCGCCGCCGCCCGCGGCGGCCGCGTCGCGATCTGGGCGACCCCGGCCACCACCGGCAGCGCCTACCAGCGGGGCCTGATCCGGGAGTTCGGCGGCTCCGCCGAGGTCACCGAGGTCGCCTGCCCGGGCCTGGCCGACGCCATCGAGCACGGGGACGAGGAGGCGATCACGGCGGCCGTCGCCGACGCGGCCTCCCGCACCCCGGCCGGGACCGACGAACTGGTGCTCGGCTGCACCCACTACGAACTGGTGGACGACCGCGTCCGCGAGGCCCTCGCGTCGGCCGCCTTCCGCGGCTCCTTCCACGGCTCCGCCGACGCCGTCGCCGCCCAGGTGCTGCGCCGCGCCGGCGCCGAGGCCGCCGCCCGGTCCGGCTCGGCCACCCTCACCGTCCTCCACGCGGGCGCCCCCACGACGCTCCCCGCGGCCGCCGCCCTCTACCCCCAGGGCCGCGCGCTCACGGCCGCGCTGACCCGATAGGCGTTCGGGCCGGCTGAGCGCCCGTGCCGGCTGAGCACGTGGGAGGCCGGCCCCCGCCGGCCTCCCACGTGACACCGGCCGTCAGGCCACGGCCTGCCCGCGCCAGCGGCGGTACGCCGGCTCCAGCCCGGACAGGATGGTGTCGAACCGGCGCGTGGTGGTCGCCGAGTCGACCTGGAGACGGCTGATCTGCAGCGGGTTGGAGGGCAGCCGCGGGCCGAGGCGGTGGTCCGAGAGGAACCCGAGCCGGTAGCCGAGCTCCTGCAAAACGGTTTCCGCACGCGGATCATGGCCGCCGTCCGGATAGGCGAACGCGGTCGGCGGCTCGCCCAGCCAGCGGGTGAGGGCCTCGTGCGCGCCCGTGATCTCCGCCCGCACCGTCGCGTCGTCGCACCGGCCCAGGCACGGGTGCCCCTGGGTGTGGTTGCCGATGGCGACCCCGCCGTCCCGCAGGGCCAGGAGGTCCTCGGGGGTGAGCTGCTCCTGGCCCGGCGGCCGCCGGTCGGCGCTGGCCCGCAGTTCGTGCAGGCTGCGCCGCCGGTCCGGGTCGGGCATGGCCTTGAGCCGGGGGAGCAGCTGGGACGGGTGCCCGCAGTCGAGCGAGCGGGCGCGGCCGCCGTGGCGGGCGAGGAAGTCGGCCTCGTGCCACCAGAACGGCCGCTCGGTGCCGATGAGTTCGGAGATGACGAAGGCGGTGGCCGGGATGCCCCGGGCGTCGAGTTCGGGCAGGGCGTGGGTGAGGACGCTCCGGTCGGCGTCGTCGAAGGTGACCAGCACGCTGCGCGGCGGCAGCGGCCGCCGCTCGGTGACGGCCTGGAGGACGGCGTCGAGCGCGACCGGGGTGGCCAGTCGGCGCAGCCGGTCGAGCTGGGCGCCGAACGTCCGGTGGTCGGTGACCCCGTGGTACGCGAGGACGGCCAGGCGCTGGGCGGCCCGGGCCCGGAAGAGCGGCTGGACGGGGGCGAACCGCAGCCATTCGCCCCGTGCGTCCTGCTGCTCCGCCGTCCCGGACGGGAGCCGGGCGGCTCCGTCGTGGACGGCGCCCGCGTGGTGACCGCCCCCGTGGCGGTCGGCCTCGCAGGCGCCCGCCGCCGGAGGCGGCAGTGCGCGGACGTTGGGTGGGAGCCCGGTCGGGGCTCGGGAGATCGACGTCGTGGACTGGGACTGCGGCACGGTTCCCCCTCGGTCGCCGAGCGGCGTGGCGGTACCGCCGGGGGACGGAGCCCGACCCCCGGCCCCAGGGGGCGGCGGTTCCGCCCCCTGGGAATTCCGGTTCGCGGTGGGGGTGTACAGGGGGTGTACAACCGTCCCGCGAGCGGCTCCCGGATCACTCGATGCCCATGAGACCGCTGCACCGGGTGGATGGTTGTACCGGGGGGATGGGGATTTTCCGTGGAGGAATGTGGAGCCGGAAAGCGACCGCCCGCGCGGTTTCGGCGGGTGGCGCAGGGTGGCCGTTTCCTCACGTTCCGCGGGCTGCCTCCGCCGCCGTGCCGGGGTACCTTGGGCTCATGGCAGATGCGGACCGTGATCCCCTCCACCTGCACGGCGCGACCCGGCTGGCCCGCGCGTGCAGCGGCGGCGCGCTGGTCACGCACCAGATTCCGTTGGCGCTGGTCGGGCTGGCCTGCCTGGCCCTGGGCATCGTCGTGGCCGTGATCGTTCCGGACAGTGACGGCCCGGCCTGGGCGATGGCGGTGGCCGGGTGCCTGGCGGCCGGGGTGCTGCTGCTCGGCAGGATCGCCTTCGGACTGCTGCGCGACCGCCGCCGGGCGGCGCTCTGACGGTCCCGGTCGGTACCGATCGGGGTTCGATCGATCTCCTCGCGTTGTCGGTGCGATGTCCTCGCGTTGTCGGTGCGACAACGATCGAAATTGGTCAGGGCGACTGAATTCCCTACCATCGCGCAATCCTCTTCGCTCTTCTTTCACCAATTCCCGGCGACTGCTTCATCTCCGCTCTCCTCGGAATGCGTCCGCCGGTCCCGCGGCACGCCGTAGGCTGCCGCCCATGGCCATCCCTCCCTTCCTCGCCGAACTCCGCGCGGTCGTCGGCAACCGCCCGCTCTGGCTGAGCGCCGTCGTCGCCGTCGTCCGGGACGACGAGGGCCGGGTGCTGCTCGCCCGCCGCGCCGACGACGGGCGCTGGGCCTGCGTCGGCGGCATCCTCGACCCCGGCGAGCAGCCGGCGGACGGCGTGGTGCGCGAGTGCCTGGAGGAGACCGGCGTGGAGGTGGTGCCCGAGCTGCTCGCCTCGACGAGCGTCACGCCCGAGGTGACGTACCCCAACGGCGACGTGACGCAGTACCTGGTGCTGACCTTCCGCTGCCGGGCGGTCGGCGGCGAGGCCCGGGTGAACGACGACGAGTCGCTGGAGGTCGGCTGGTTCCCGCTGGACGGGCTGCCGCCGATGATCGAGGCCGAGCACCAGCGGCTGCGCGACGCCCTGGAGTGCACCGGCCCGGCCTTCTTCAGCCTCGGCGGCGCCGCGCGCCCCTGAGCACCCCCGCCGGCCCTTCCGCTCAGCTCTTCCGCTGCCGGTAGGCCTCTTCGGCCGCGTCCAGTACGGCCGCGAGGTCCCCGCCGGCCGTCGCCGTGGCCGTGGCGGCCACCGCCCCCTCGACGAAGGGCGCGTTGGCGAACCGTACGGGGAAGGGCAGCCCGTGCTCGTCCGCCCGGGCCAGCAGCGCCCGGACGGTGGTGACGGCGCCGCCGAGGTCGGCGAGCACGACCACGCCGTGGCCCTGGTCGACCCGCCGGGTCGCGGAGGCCACCAGCACCGCGCTGATGCCCGGCCCGTCCGACGGGTCCCCGCCGGTGGCGGCGATCGGGGCGGGGGAGTCGGATCCGGCCAGGGCGAGCGCCAGGGCGCGTACGGCGGTGGCCAGTTCCCGGCTGTGCGAGACCAGGACGATCCCGACCCGCCCGTGCGCCCCCGCCCGGGCCGGGGTCGGCCGGGGCAGCGTGGCGGGCGGGGTCCGGGGCGCCGGCGGGTGGGCCGAGGGGGCGTCGGAGATGGGGATGACGTCGGCGCGGGTGGCTTCCCGGCGGCTCATCGGCTGCTCCCTTGGGCGCTCGCGGTCGTGTGGGGTCGTGGTGCGGTCGGAAACGATCGGAAACCGTCTGGAGGAGTCCGAAGGCTTCGGAGGACGGGGGCGGCCGCGGGAGTCGTCCCAGGGGTCCGGAGGGCTCCGGCGGCCCGCCGCCGCGCGCCCTGGCGCCACTCTGGCAGTTGCCGGGGCCCGCCGCCGGTCGGGACACGCCCCGCCCCGGCCGCGGGCCCCGCCACCCTCCCGGGGGAGACCTCGTGAACCCGCTGACCGGGCCGCCGACCTGTGATTAGGCTGGCCCCGGAATGCCGTCGGGAGGAGATCGACCAGTGACAGCCAACAGCGGGACGGACGTGCAGGCGGGCGGGGCGCAGCAGGAGCTCGCGCCCAGCGGGAAGCCGAAGGTGGACTTCACCGGCGCGGAGTGGCTGTGCAGCAGCCAGGGCGTCGGGGACGTCCAGATCGCGTTCGTCGACGGGTACATCGGGATGCGGGACGGCCGTCAGGAGGACGGGCCCGTGCTGGTCTTCACGCCGGCCGAGTGGCGGGCGTTCGTGCTGGGCGCCCGGGACGGCGAGTTCGACCTCACCTGACCCCGCGTCGGCCGCTCCGGTCCGAGGGTGCCAGGCACCCCGGATCGGAGCGGTTCCGTCCGGAACGGGCTCGATCCGGCCAGAGCTGCTCCGGGTCGGTCAGAGCTGGTTCGAGTCGGGTCCGATTCGCGAAGGATTCCGGGCACGAACATCACAACTGATGATCTATTGAACGTGCCCCGTCAGAATTTCTGTTGACTGTTAGACAAACGCAGCTCAGAGTATGAGCACAGGCAGACGCCGTGCCCACCGCCCCCACGCGGCCAGACACGGCGCCTGCTGTGCGGCCCGGCAGCTATGCCAGGCCATCCTCCCAGTCATCCCCTGCGCACCGGGGTGCGTCGGCCGGTCCCGGCCCACGAGGGGCCGGCAGTCGCCGGGAGGCTGGCGCCGATGCCGAGAGCGACTCGGCGGACGGCACCCAACGCTCGGGACCCGCACGCCCCCACGCGGCGGCGTCCCGAGCAGATCCACGGGAGCGACGGGCCGGGGCCCCGCGGATCTGGCTTGTGATGCATGGAACTGTTGGCTTGTGTGTGGTGCCGGTGCTGACGACGAAGCTGGGTGCTCGGCGGTTCGGCACGACAGGTGCACAGTGAGGGATACGCGGGTAGGGCCGCGTTGCGACATGCCGTCCCCCCGGAGGGTGAAACCCAGAACGGCTGTCGTGCAGAACCGAACGTAGCCCGGACGGTTGCTCAGAGTCAACATTGGTCTCTGAGCGTCGATCTCCCGCCTGCTCCCGGGCGGGTCCGGAAGATGCCCCACCCACCCCGCGAGCCTGGTGTGCCGGGCACGTACGATGGTCCCATGTCTTTTCTCCGCCGTCGCTCCGGACAGCCCGCCGGCCCGGACTTCGACGTGCTCGCGATGGACCCGGGCGACTGGCCCGGTGACTTCGGTGCGGCCATGATGACCGGCCCGGACGGCTCCTGCCAGGGAATTTTCCTGCGCTACGACCTGTTCGGCGGCAGAGGCCCGGCGATGTTCATCGGCAACCTCCCCGAGGGATCGCCCGCCCGGGACACCGGCGACACCGTGCCCTTCGAAGTGCGGCAGCTGCTCGCGGCGCTGGAGAACGAGGAGTCGGTCGACTTCGTCTCGGCCGAGGACTTCCCGGTCATGCTCGGGGACGACCTGCTCATCGTGAAGAAGGTCAAGGTCAGCGAGGAGCGCGTGTTCTGCGCCCAGTTCGGCCGCAGCGACGGCGTCCAGGTGACGATCGCCTCCTGGGACCGACCGATTTCGGACGACCTGTATCAGCTGCTGAAGCCGCTCCCGGCGGACATGTTCCAGCAGGGCTGATCCCGGCGGCCGGAGCCCCTCCGGGCGGCGCCGTCGGGCCCCCGCCCAGGGGCCGGACGCTGCTTGACGGTATCGATCAACGGTTCGTACAGTCGCGAACATGCCGTGCCGTCTCCCGTTGCTGACCCGCCGTCGGCACCTCGACCTGCGACGCACCGCCAGCGCGGCGTGTCCGGGTCGCTGAGGGGGATTCGTCCCCGTGGCGGCGGGCGGTCGACCGGGTTCCGGACGATGCGCCGCGACCGGGGGCGGGCCGTGCGCCGGCCGCTCTCCGGGGCCGCCGGCCCCATGCGCGCCCGTCCGACGTGTCCGTCCCGCGTGCCGCTCCGCACTCCGTACGACGACCAGGCCCCGAGGGGCCGGCCGTGCGGGCCGAGCCCACGCCGCCGCCCGGAGGCACCAGCATCATGACGACCATCGCCGCCACCGACCACTCACGCGCCGACCGCCCGGACGACGAACGTCCGGACGACGACCGCCCGGACGACGAACGTCCGGACGACGACCGTCCGACGGACGATCGTTCCTCCGACGAACGGTCGGCGCCGGACCGCCCGGTCCGCGCGGCTCGTGCGGGCCGCACCCGAAACGATCGCACGCGCAACGATCGGACCCGCACCGATCGTTCGGCGGACGATCGTTCGGCCGGTGAACGCTCCGCCGAGGCCGGCTCCGCGCCCGACCGGGAGGCCGTCGAGGCCGCGCTGGCCCGCCTCCCCCGGGTGGTCGACCTGCTCGCCGCCCGCGCCGAGGAGCACGACCGCGACGCCACCTTCCCGTACCAGGGCATCGAGGCCGTCCACGAGGCCGGACTGCTCACCCTGACCGTCTCCCCGCGCTACGGCGGGGCGGGCGGCACGCTCGCCGACACCGTCCGGGTCCTCGCGCGGCTCGGCCGGGGTGACGCCTCCGTCGCCGTGGTCACCGCCTTCACCCTGCTCCAGCACGCCGAGCAGGCCCGCCACCCCGGCTGGCCCGCGGCCGGGTACCGGCGGCTGCTCACCGAGTCCCGGCGGGGCCCCGCCCTGGTCAACACCCTGCACGCCGAGCCCGGCGAGCGGGAGGCGGGAGCCCCGCCCGGGACGGTGGCCCGCCCGGACGGCGAGGGCGGCTGGCTGCTGAGCGGCCGCAAGACGTACTGCACCGGCGCGGAGGCCCTCGCCTGGATGGCCGTCACCGCCCGGACGGACGAACCCGAGCCCAGGACCGGCACGTTCCTCGTGCGCGGCGAGAGCGAGGGCCTGGAGATCGACCCCGTCTGGGACCAGCTCGGCCTGCGCGCCAGCGCCAGCCACGACGTGGTGCTCGAGGAGGTCCGGGTGCCCGCCGACCTGGCCCTCGGCCTCGCCGCCCCCGCTGCGCGCAGCGCCGACGAGAACGGGGCCCGGCTCTCCCGCGCCTGGCACGACCTGGCCCTCGCCGCCGTCGCGATCGGCGTCGCCCGCGCCGCCGAGGACTGGCTGATTCGTTTCCTCAACCAGCGGACCCCGGCCAATCTGACCGAACCGCTGGGCACCCTGCCCCGCTACCGCTGCGCCCTCGGCGAGATCGAGGCCCACCTGATCGGCGCCGAGGAACTGGTGGAGGGCCTGGCCCCCCGGGTGGACCGGGGCGAGGAGGACGCCGTCGCCCGGACGGGCCCCGCGCACCTGCTCGCCGTCCGCGCCGCCACCACCGCCGTCCAGCAGGCCGTCGCGCTCACCGGCAACCCCGGCCTGAGCCGGCGTCACCCCCTGGAGCGCTACCTGAGGGACGTGCTCAGCAGCCGGGTGCACCTGGCCCCCGAGGAGGCCGTCCTGGACGCCGCCGGCCGGGTCGCCCTCGAACGGGGCGCCCGGCCGTGAGGCTGGCTGGCGGTCGGTCGGCTCAGCGGGTGCCGACCGCCGCGCGGACGGCCCGGCGGGCGAGCGCGGCGTCGTCGTAGAGGCGGCGGATCATGATCCGCTGCTCCTCGCCGGCGCCCGGCACGTCGTACAGCCGGATCTCCCGCATCAGCACGAGCACCAGGTTCACGAGGAACGCGTCCCGCGCCATCGTGCCGCCGCTCTGGGCGAGTTGGCTGATCTGGCGGCGGGCCGCGGTGTCGCCGGAGAGCACGCTCCACAGCACCGCCAGGTCGTAGCCCGGCAGGTACCAGCCGGCCTGCTCCCAGTCGACCAGCACCGGCCCGGAGGGCGCCAGCAGCATGTTGCTGAGCAGGGCGTCGCCGTGGCACAGCTGCATCGGCGTGTGGCCGAGGCCGTGCAGCAGGCCGCGAAGGTCGCCCGCGTCCCGGTCGGTCAGCTGGCCGACCGAGTGGTAGCGCGAGATCTCCAACTGGTAGTCCAGGCGCGGCTGGAAGACGTCGCTCGGCGGCCGCCACAGGTTCAGCGTCCGCACCGCGCCGAGCAGGGCCCGCACCTCGCCCGGGGTGGGCGCGTTGACCGGGTGGCGCTCGCGGGCGGCCGGGCGCCCGGGCACGCGCTCCATGACGAGCACGCAGCGGTCGTGGTCGGCCGCGACCAGCCGGGGCAGCCGCACCGGCGGGCGGTGCCGGACGAACGCCCGGTAGACCGCGACCTCGTGGTGGAAGTCGGCCACGAGCTGCTCGAAGTACTCACTGCGCACCGCCTGCGGCGCCAGGCACTTGGCGACCACGGGCGCCCGCCCGATGGTGCCCGCCACCAGGATGTGGCGGCTGCCCTCGCGCAGGACCTGGCGCGGCGTGAACGCGGGACATATCCGCGCGACGCTCGCCAGCGCGGCCCGTACGGCCGGGGTCTGCAGGGCGGAGGGGTCGATCCGGTCGGGCCCGAGGGGGGCGCCCGGCCGGATCGGGCGGCGCATCACCTGGCTGTCGGCCTGGCGGGCGAGCGGGAGGCGCTGGCCGGGCGCCAGGGGGGCCTCGGGGCCGCGCAGCCCCAGCGCCGTACGGCCGGTGGGGACGACTCGGGCCTCGGTGGACCGGCCCTCGACGCCGCGCGGGGCGACCGGCCGGACGCCCGGCGGCACCTGCTTGGGGCCCGGGCGGCCGGCGGCCGCGGTGGGGGGGCGCAGTGCGGCGCGGGGCGCGGTGGGCGTCGGGGTCGTCGCTGAGGAGTGCATGGGGTGAGGGTGGTCCCTTCCGGTCCGGCTGCGGCCCCGCGGTGCGGGGGAGGGCCGGTGCCGCGCGCTCCTGGGGGGTTGCGCGCGGCGGCCCTGCTCTTGGGCGGACCGGGTGGTGCGCGGGCGCCGGGCACGGACGCGGGGTCAGGAACCCCTGTTCGGCTGTCGACCGGCCGTCCGCACCCTGGGGAATGCGGTCGGCCGGAGAGCCGTGGCCGTGCCCGGCGCTCCCGCGCCACCCGGCCGCGCCACCCCCTCGGGTGAGGACCGGGGGCGTCCCGTGCCACGGTCGGGGGACAGCCCCGACGCCGGTGGGACGCCGCCCGACCCGGAGGCGAGGTGGCGCACCCCTACAACACACCCGCGGTGCACTGGCTTAGTAGTCTGGCGGGCCCTGGCGAACCGTGGCGAATGCTCGCCCGGCACTTGCCGGACGCTCTAGCCTCGAAGTGCCGAGGAAACCTGGGGGCTTCACTTGAGCAGGGAACCCAACACCCGACTGGCCGATCTGTTCGTCCTGACCGGATGGTCCAAGGGCGAGCTGGCGCGGCTGGTCAACCGTCGGGGTGCCGCGCTGGGGCAGCAGCAGCTGTCCACCGACACGTCGAGGGTACGGCGTTGGATCGAGCAGGGGGAGATCCCCCGCGATCCGGTGCCGAGGGTGCTGGCGGCCGTGTTCACGGAGCGGCTCGGTCGTGTCGTCACCACTGAGGACCTCGGTCTGGAACGACACCGGCCCACCAGGTCCCCAGGGGCGTCAGCCTCCGCAGCAGTCCCGTGGTCGCCGGATCGAACAGCCGCGGTCCTCACCGAGTTCACGGGAATGGACCTCATGCTGAACCGACGTGGATTGGTGGGTGCGGGCGCCGCGCTCACGGCCGGGGTGGTCATCGCCGACTCGCTCAAGGGCTGGCTGGGCGGGGACGCCGTCGCGTACGCGGCTGCCGCGCCCGGGCCCCGACAGGTGGTCACCGGGGGCGGGACGCGCCCCGTGGTGGACGTGTACGAGGCGGGCCCGATCGGGCCCGACGAGGTGGAGTCGCTGGAGCAGTCGGTGCAGGTGTTCCGCGCCTGGGACGCGGCGCGCGGCGGCGGCCTTCAGAGAAAGGCGGTGGTCGGCCAACTGAACGAGGTGGGCGGCCTGTTGACGCACCGTCACAGCAGTGACGTGGAGCAGCGGTTGTGGCTGGTCGCGGCCAACCTCGCGGTGCTGGCCGGCTGGATGTCGCACGACGTGGGCCTGGAGCCCACGGCCCAGCGGTACTTCACGATCGCGGCGGACGCGGCCAGGGAGGCGGACGACCGCCCGCGCGCGGGGGAGGCGATCTCCCGCGCCGCGCGGCAGATGGTCCACCTGGGCCGGGCGGACGACGCGATCGAGCTGATGGCGGCGGCGAACTCGACGGGCGGGCGGCTGCTGCCCCGGACGCGCGCCATGTTCAACACCGTCGAGGCCTGGGCGCACGCCTCGGTCGGGCACGCCCAGGACACCCACCGGCTGCTGGGCGAGGCCGAGGCGCTGTTCGCCGACGAGGCCACGGAGCCGGCGCCGACCTGGATGCAGGTGTTCGACGAGGCCGAACTGCGCGGCATGCAGGCCCTGGTGCTGCGCACGCTGGCCGAGTACGACGCCTCGGCGGCCCCGTCGGCCCGGCGGCACGCGGAGCGGGTGATCGCCCTGCGCGAGGGGACGGGGCAGCTGCGCTCGGCGCTGTTCGACCGGATCACCCTGGCGTCGGTGCACTGGATGACCGGGGAGCCGGAGGCGGCGGCGGAGCAGACGCGGACGGCGCTGAAGGGGATCGGCCAGAACTCCTCGCACCGGACGTGGGACAGGCTGCGGGAGATGTACCGGCTGACGGCGCGCTACCGGGGGCTCGCGGTGGTGGACGAGCTGCGGGCGGACCTGGGGCGCCAGTTGCGGACCGCGGACTCCAAGAACCGGCCGAGGTCGGCGGGGAGCGCCTGAGGGCCGAGCCTCGGGCGGCCGGTCCGGGGGCCGGCTGAGAGGAGAGGGTTCAGTCGAGCGGGGCCGGCCGCAGGAGCATGCGCAGCGCGGTGACGGTGCCGTCCGGGCCGAGGACGGGCTCGCCCGCGCACTCGACCCCGTCGTGCCGGCCGCCGACCCGCCGGACGCGGACCGTTCCGGCGGAGGGGCGGCCGTGCACGAGGGCGTCGGTCATCATGCGGCGCAGCAGCGGCCGGTCCGCCTCGGGGAGGCGGTCGGGCAGGCGGTCGAGGCTGAGCGGGGCCGTGCCCGGGTCGCAGCCGAGGAGGAGGTAGGTCTCGGCGTTCCAGCGGACCTCGTCGGTGAGGAGGTCCCACTCGGCGGAGCCGATGCCGATGCCGCTCTCCTCGGCGTGCGCGGGGCGGCGTGCGCGTTCCGGCTTCACGGGCGCCCTCACCGGCCTAATGGCATGGTCATGACGGGTCCATCGGTCGGGTCCGGTCCGCCGGGTGCGGGCCGTGGGAGTAGTGGGACGACTGTCGCACAGCGTCCTCACCCGTGCGGGTGATTTGGACAGAACGCACGCAAAGTTCCCATGGCATATGCCACTGTGGCGGCGGCCTCCGTTGCCCTGTGTGCGGATGGGTGCGCGAGGCGGTAACCTTCGGTGATTCCGGCGCCCGGGCGCCCACCGCAGTACCGACCAGAGACCCCGGCGACGGAAATCCCGTTGCCACTACGACCGCCGCAACGGATGCTGACCTCATGTTCGAGCCAGTGATAGCACCTAGTGCCAGCCTCCTCGGCCTCCTTCAGCGAGGCCGCGGTGACGGGCAGCTCCACGCGCTGGCCGCCGACCGCACCGAGGCCATCGCCGCCCTTGAGGAGTGCGTCACCAGAGATCCGCGAGCCGACTGGCAGGTCGAGGGGCGCTCCCTCTATTACGCCCGCCTCTACATGGAGCTGGAGGCCCCCCTCGACGGGATCGAGGACCACCTCCACTCCGCCGAGGACCTGGTCAGCGACGACGAGTGCCGCACCGGCCTCGCCCTGTCCGTCCTGGGCCACCTCGCCGCGTACGGCCGGCGCGACGCGCTGCTGATGCTGCGCGAGTACGCCGCCACGGGCGCCAACTGGGCCTGGGCGCTGGACGAGCTCGCCCTGCGGGACGACGACCGGGGCCTGCTGCTGCTCGGCACCGCCGTGCTGGACCACTTCGCGCCCGGTCCCGAGGGGGACGCCGAGCTGCGCGAGTTCATCCGCAACGCCTACGAGCCCCGGCCGTGGCGCCTCTGGGCCGCCTACCACCCGCGGGTCGCGGCCGCCTCCGAGCAGTCGCCCTTCGACCTCTGGCAGCGCCAGCTCAACCGCAGCGGCGTCACCCCGGGCTGGTCCACCGCCGACGTCCTGGCCTGGGCCGACCAGGGGGACCTCGGTGCCCTCGGCGCCGGAGCCTTCCTGGGCCGCACCGCCTCGTCACAGACGGAGGAGGACCCGGACGGGCCCGACGCCGTGGACCGGCGCGCCGCCGCGGCCGCCCGCTGCCTGACCGCCGTCGTGCGGCCCGAGGACCGTCCGCTGCTGCTGGAGGCGGCCGAGGGCGGACTGCCCGGAGCCCGCAGAGCCGCGCTGCGCCACCTCGTCGACCAGCACGATCCCGCCGCGATCGGGCTGATCGAGGCCGCCGCCGCCGACGTGGACGACCGCGTGGTGCGGGCCGCCCTGGAACTGCTCGGCCGGATGCGCGGCCCGGAGGTGCTGGCGCACGCCCGCCGCTGGGCCGACCCGGTCGGCGGCGCGGCTGACAGCGCGCTCGGCGAGGCCGCCGTGCGCCTGCTCGCCGACGCCGGCGAGCCCGACGACGCGTCGCTGGTCGTCGCCGGCCTGCGCCGATGGGTGTCGGTGCGGGGCGTGAGCGGCTGCGGGCTCGGGTCCCTGGTGGACGGTGCGGGGCGGCTGGCCGCCGCCGACGCCGTGCCCGTCCTGCGCCACATCTACGGGGAGGCCGCCTCCTCGGAACTGCGGGGCCGCGCCGCCCGGGCGCTGGCCGCCACCGACGTGCACTTCCCGGAGGGGCCCGCCGTCGAGTGCCTCTGGGACTGCGAGGAGTCCACGCGCGAGCTCGCCGCGCGCCACGTCGCCACCACGGGCGACGCGCGTGTGCTGGAGCGATTGCGCAGGCTCGCCGCCGACCCGGCCGAGGAGGCCGAGGTCCACGCCGCCGTCCGGGGCAGGCTGACCGCCGCCGCCCGTGAGTTCCGGCGTTAGGCACCTTCCACAGACACAGCGGTGGGGGGGGGGGGGGGGCGGGGCCCCCCCCCCCCCCCGCACGGGGGGGGGGGGGGGGGGGCCCCGGCAAAGTACCCCCCCCCCCCCGCGGGGCCGCCCCCCCCCCCCCCCCCCCCCCCCC
>NZ_JBIWOW010000043.1:0-43449 GCF_044767945.1 Kitasatospora sp. NPDC101183
GGGGGGGGGGGGGGGGGGGGGCCGCGCGGGGGGGGGGGGGGGGGGGGGGGGGGGGGGGGGGGGGGGGGGGGGGGGGCGGCGCGCCCCCCCCCCCCCCCACCCGTTTGTTCGAGTGGGCCCGGGTGCTCGCGCTCGGGCCCACTCGGATCGGTTTTAGGGGTGTTGGCGTTGTTTCGGGCGGCCCGGCCGGGCACGCCGGGCCGCCCGAAGGCTGTTGTATTTCGGGGAGGGGTGGGTGGGCGGGGAGATCCTGGGTTTGGGGCGGCCCCGCGTTCTGGACGCGGGGCCGCCTATCTCTCGGCTCGCTTGAAGCGGCTCTGAATGTGTCCCGCCCTGCCGCGATCGCATCGCGGCAGGGCGGGATGAAGAGCATGGAAGGGGCATCTCGGGGCCAAGATTGGCCCTAGGTGTCGAGCCGGGAAGATCCTCGTCCCTGTACAGGAAGTCGGTTCGGCCGACTTCCTGTACAGGGACTGAGGGGTGCCGCCGCCGCGACGGGGGCGCGGGGGTGGGGGTGTTCCGGGGGTGCGGTCAGGAGCGGCCGCGGAGGGTGCGGAGGTGGGTGGCGATGGGGGCGAGGGCTTCGTACATGGCTTCGAGTTGGGCGGGGGTGAAGCGGTCGATGAAGTGGGCGCGGACGCTGCGGACGTGGTCGGGGGCGACGCGCTGCATGGTCTCCCAGCCCTGCTCGGTGAGGTGGGCGTAGAGGCCGCGGCGGTCGCCGGGGCACTCCTGGCGCAGGACGAGGCCGGCCGTCTCCATGCGGGTGATCTGGTGGGAGAGGCGGCTCTTGGACTGCAGGGTCGCCGTCGCGAGGTCCGTCATCCGCATGCGGTGGTCGGGGGCCTCGGAGAGGACGACGAGGATCTCGTAGTCGTTGATCGCCAGGCCGTGGGGCTGGAGCTCGCGGCTGAGCTGGTAGTCCAGCAGCTTGGCGACCTCCAGATGGGCGCGCCACATCCGCTGCTCCCCGGCGGTCAGCCAGGGGGTCTCCTCCTGGGGCCGGGCCTCAGGAGTGTCGGCGGCGTCGGTCGTGTGCGTATCCATGGGGTCCACCATACCCGATTTAGTTAAATGTTGTACGAGTTTACAGGCCGAAACGGCGCCCGAGTTCGCCAAGGCTACCGGGCCCCGGCTGGACGGGGACGCCGCCTCCCGGCACGCCGGCCTCCGCTTCGACCACGCCGACGGAGCGCTCGGCCAGCAGCTGCTCGCTGGACTGCACCAGCACCTGGCCCGCGCCGATGAACTCGAACTGGTGCTCCTCGCCGGAGGCCCCGCCGATGCCGGTGAGCCGCCGCAGGCCGCCGACCACCCCGTGGAGGTACCCGTGGTCGTAGTGGTGGCAGGGTGCGGGGCAGTCCGCCCAGCCGACCAGCGCCTGGGGGTCCACCCGGACCGGCGGGTCGACGAAGTGCACCGGCCCGTTGGAGGCGGCGACGAAGCGGCCGGTGCCGAGGAGGGTCAGGAAGCCGGGGATGATCGACTGCTTCAGCCGCAGGGTCGGGTCGAAGGCGAGCAGGTTGCCGGAGCGGACGGTGAGGTTGCCGTCGTCCAGGTCGTAGGAGTTGAGGTCGAAGGCGCGGTCCGCCAGCAACAGCTTGCCCCGGCCCTGGGCGACCACCCAGTCCGCCGCGTGCATCGGGGAGTTGAAGTGCTGCCCGAGCATCCGGTCGACCATCCCGGCGCCGACGCCCCGGAAGGTGATGTCGCCGTAGTAGGCGACCATCTTGCCCTTCTGGAGGAAGTACGAGCCGTCGAGCTCCACCGAGAAGGCGTACGGGTTGACGTTGTCGTTGGCCGGGAGCGAGTACGCGTCGTGGACGAGCGGCACGGCGGGCGACGCGTCGATCGGCACGTCTAGCCGGGTGGCCATGGGCGGGACGGCGAAGCCGGGCTGGGTCGGCTGGTCGTGGTACGGGGAGGGCGGGTGGGTCATCAGAGCTTCTCCTCGCTCGCCTGCACGAACACCGTGCCCTGGCCGGACAGTTCGAGCTGGAACGCCTCGCCCGAGCCCCGGCCGATCATCTCGCGCCAGCCGATCGCGGTGGACAGCTTGTTGCGCAGGTCGCCGCGGTGGCCCACGTACGCCTGGGGGTCGACGTGCACCGACTGCCCCGGGACGACGGGCAGTTCGAAGACGCCGCCGTGGGCGAGCAGCGCCGCCGAGCCGTGGCCCTCCAGCCGGGTGGTGAACAGGCCCTGCCCGCTCACCTGGCCGCGGACCATGCCCATCACCCCGCCCTGGGAGCCCAGGAAGACGGTGGACTGGCGCAGCGTGCCCTCGAAGGCGAGCAGCCGGTCGGACTCGACGAACAGGGTGTCGCCCGCCAGGTCGACCACGTGCACGTGGTGGCCGCCGTGGCCGAACATCACCCGGCCGTGGCCCTCGACGGTCATCAGCGGGGTGTCCTCGTTGGCGACCCGGCGGCCGATCATGGACATCACCCCGCCCTGCCCGCCGGTGATGTTCGGCGTGAAGTGGACCTCGCCGGTGTAGCCGATCATCGCGCCGCGCTGGCTGAACAGCCGCTGCCCGGGCACCACGTCGGCCTCGACCAGCTTGCCGTTGATCCGGGTGAAGGCCATCAGACGTCGCCCCCGATCGTGGTCTTCTCGGAGGGCTGGACGTACACCAGGCCCTCGCCGGTGAACTCGACCTGGACGGCCTCGCCGCCGCCCTCGCCGATCACCGTCGTCCAGCCCGCGCCGGACTTCAGGCTGCGGTGGAGGTTCCCGGTGTGGGCGACGTACGCGCCCGGGTCGACCCGCAGCGGCATGTCCTTGCCGACGCGCAGGATGACCGCGGGGCCGTTGGAGGTGAGGGCGGCCCAGCCGTGGCCCTCGATCTTGGTGGTGAACAGGCCGTTGCCCGAGGACATGCCGTTCAGCCCGGTGAAGGTGGTGCCGGTGTGCAGGGAGGCCTCGGTGCAGAGCAGGTTGTCCGCCTCGACGTACAGCGCCTCGCCGTTGAGCCGCACGAGGTTGATCTCGGTGGCCTTGTCGGCGAAGTAGCAGACGCCCTGTCCCTTCACCTCCATGACCGTCATCCTCTCGCCGGTCAGCCGGCGGGTGACGACCCCGCGCAGCCCGTCCCCGCCGCCGGTCATCTTCTTGAAGGTCATCTGCCCGGTGTACGCGACCATCGAGCCGTGCCGGGCCTTGACCGCGTCGCCCGCCAACTCGACCGCGAGCACCCGCGATCCCTGGAGTCTGAACTGTGCCACGGCCGCAATCTAGTCGCAGCGGCCGTGGCACGGGGAGGGGGCGAACCCCCGGGCGGGCGTACTTCAGTGACTTCAGGTGCGGGCGTGCGCCCCGTGGCCCGGGCGGGGGACGGTGCCGGCGGCCTCCTCGACCTCCAGCAGCGAGGCCGAGTGGCGCTCCGCCTCGAAGGCGACCACGCCGCCGCGCAGGCCGAACAGGCGCTTGGAGAGCATGATCCACAGGACGGCGGCGATGTTCAGCAGCAGCGTGCAGATCTTGAGCGCGCTGACGTGGTGGCTCAGCTCGTAGCCCTCCAGCGGCAGGAAGGCGGCGGTGGCGACGACCGTCAGGTACTCGGCCCAGCGCTTGTTCATCCAGAGGCCGACGGCCTCGACGATCTCGATCAGCGCGTACGCGAGCAGCGCGCCGGCGACGATCAGCAGGGTGCTCTTCTTGTAGTCGAAGGTCTTGCGGACCGTCTCGACGATCGGCGCGTGGTCGAGGTCCCAGTGGAAGTGCTCGGTGACGGGCTTGAAGACCGTCAGGTTCTCGTCGAAGACCCGGTGCACCGCGTCCTGGCTGTTGGAGAACTTCCAGACGCCCCAGGCGATCAGGATGATCACGATGCCGCGCAGCACCCGCTCGACGGCCAGGAAGCGCAGGATGAACAGGTCGCGCAGGGCCTTGCCACGGGGCACCAGCGGGGCGTCCTCGGCCGGGCCGGAGCCGTGCGGGGCACCGAGGGCGAAGTCGCCGCAGCGCAGGCAGCGCCAGGCGTCGCCGAGGGCGGTGGCGGCGTGCAGCCGGGCGGCGAGGTCGGGCTCGGCCGGGCGGTACGTGATGTGGCCGCGCTTGGCGCAGGTCCTGCGGTCCCAGTCCCTCTTGAGCATGTGGTGACTACCCCCGTGTGCGTGCGTCGGACGCCCGGATCGGTGGGCGCGCGGGCAAGAGGATAGGGGCTCCGGGTGTCGGGACGCCGCCCGTCGCGCGGTTCTGGGGCGGGGCTGTGACATCGCGCACGTGGACCCACCCCGCCCGGGGGTTCGGACATGTGCTCGGTGATAATGGCCCGGAGCTTGTGAGTCGGTTCACAAGTGATCACCGACCCCCCGCAGTGAGGTATCCATCGTGAACAGCAGCGCCGTCCACCGCCTGCGCCTGGTCTCCGTCCCCGAGGGGATCTCGTTCATCCTGCTGCTGATCTGCTCGGTGCTGAAGCGGACGACCTCCTTCGACGCCGTCCCGGTGATGGGCATGGTCCACGGAATCCTGTTCATCCTGTACGTGGTGTTCTGGATCCAGGCCTGGCAGACGCAGAAGTGGGAGCCCAAGCGCGGCATCCTGCTGTTCGTCCTCTCGGTGCTGCCCCTCGGCGGCTTCTTCGCCGAGAAGACGCTCGGCCAGGAGGAGCGGGGCGAGCTCAAGCCCGCCACCGCCTGACGGAACTCCCGACGAACGCACGGTCGACAGGCTGTCGCGGCCTCCTCTCCCAAAGGGCCGCGACAGCCTGTCGCCGTTTTTCACCGGAAGTGGCTCACGGGGGCGGTCAGTTGACGTTGACGCCGCTCCAGGCGGCGGCGACCGCCTTGTACTGGGTGCTGGTCGCGCCGTACAGGTCGGAGGCGGCCTTGAGGGTCGCGACGCGGGCGGCCTTGTAGTTGGTGGTCGAGGTGAAGTAGACGGTCAGCGCGCGGTACCAGATCGCGGCGGCCTTGTCCCGGCCGATGCCGGTCACCTTCGAGCCGTTGGAGGTGGGGCTGTCGTAGTTGTACCCGTTGATGCTCTTCGCCCCGCTGCCCTCGGAGAGCAGGTAGAAGAAGTGGTTGGCGACGCCCGAGGAGTAGTGGACGTCGAGGTTGCCGACGCCCGAGTACCAGGAGTCGGCGGACTTGCCGTCCTTGCTGGGCTTGTCCTGGTAGCGCAGCGGCTTGCCGTTGCCGAACAGGTTCAGCTTCTCGCCGATCCAGTAGTTCGGCGGGTTGGCCGGCAGGTTGGCGTACCACTCGACCATGGTGCCGAAGATGTCCGAGGTCGCCTCGTTGAGGCCGCCGGACTCGCCGGAGTAGATCAGGCCGGCGGTGGCGGAGGTGACGCCGTGGGTCATCTCGTGGCCGGAGACGTCGATGGCGGTCAGCGGGTGGGTGTTGCCGGAGCCGTCGCCGTACGTCATGCAGAAGCAGGAGTCGTCCCAGAACGCGTTGACGTAGTTGGAGCCGTAGTGGACGCGGCTCGCGGCGCCGACGCCGTTGTTCTTGATGCCGCTGCGGTTGAACGTCTTCTTGTAGTAGTCCCAGGTCGCGGCCGCGCCGTACTGGGCGTCCACGGCGGCGGACTGGCGGTTGGAGGCCAGGCCGTTGCCCCAGGTGTTGCTGGTCGACGTGAAGAGCGAGCCGCTGCCCGAGGTGGCGCCCTTCAGGTCGGTGGTGGACTGGTTGCCGCGGGTGGAGTCCTTGAGGGAGTACGTCGAGCCGCTCTGCGCGGTGGTGAGCGGGACGGTGCCGACGTTGACGCCCTTGCCGGTGCCGGCGGCCGTCTGGATCTCCTCGTGGGTGGAGAGCACGGCCCCGGTGGCGGCGTCGGTGACGATCTTCTGCCGGCTCGGGGTGCCGTCCGCCCGCTCGCCCGTGACGGTGGTGCGGTGGGCCAGGCGCGGGGCGCCGTCCACGGCCCAGACCACCAGCTCGGAGGCGTCGGCGCCGTCGACCCGGACGAGCGCGGCCGCATCGTCGTCGTCGGCCTGGCCGATGGTGGCCCGGACGGCGGCGAGGGCCTGCTCGGCGGCGTTCGGCGCGGCCAGGCCGGGGGAGAGGGTCGGCAGGGACAGCCGGCCGGAGAAGGCGCGGTCGACGGAGCCGACGGAGCCGTCCGGGCGCTGGTGGACGACGAGGTCGCCGCCGAGCACGGGCAGGCCGGCGTAGGTGCGCTCGTAGCGCAGGTGCCGGGTGCCGTCGCGGTCGGCCACCACGTCCTTGGCCACCAGGCGCTCGCTGCCGTCGAGGCCTATCGCGCCGGCGAGCCGGGCGCTCTGGTCGCCCGCGAACGCGAGCAGTGAGGACTGCTGCTGCTCGGCGGCCGGGGCCTGGTCGATCGGTGCGGCGGCGGCCTGGACGACCCCGGCCAGCAGGGCGGCGACGGTGAGCGCGGCGGTGGCTGTCAACTGACGCTTCACGTAGGGGGATTCCCTTCCACGAGACCCGCGGCGGGCGCGGGTGCGCCGCGTACCGGGGCGCCGGTCGGCGCCGTTGGGGCGGTAGGGCGCGGACGTGCTGCTCCCGTGCGGCTGCTGACGCGGCGCCGGAGGGTGGGGCGGCGGAGGTCGGGACGGGAACGTGGTCATAAGCATGACAATCGAGGGCGGGATTGGACAGGCCGCGAACGGGATTGGCCAGGAATCGCCAGTGCCGGAACGCGTCGTGACAAGGCGGACGCCCGGGGCCTCCCCTCCTGGGGGCCCCGGGCGTCCCTACGGCGTTGCCCCGTACGTCAGTTGACGTTCACGCCGCTCCAGGCGGCGGCCACCGCCGCGTACTCGGCGCTGCTCGCGCCGTACAGGTCGGAGGCGGCCTTGAGGGTGCCGGTGCGGGCCCCGGCGTAGTTGGTGGTGGAGGTGAAGTAGACCGTCAGGGCGCGGTACCAGATCTGCGCGGCCTTGTCCCGGCCGATCCCGGCGATCGAGGAGCCGTTGGAGGTCGGGCTGTTGTAGCTGAACCCGTTGATGCTCTTCGCGCCGCTGCCCTCGGAGAGCAGGTAGAAGAAGTGGTTGGCCACGCCCGAGGAGTAGTGGACGTCCAGGCCGCCGACCGAGGAGGACCAGGAGTCGGCGGACCTGCCGTCCTTGGAGGGCTTGTCCATGTAGCGCAGCGGGGTGCCGTTGCCGTTGAGGTTGATCAGCTCGCCGATCCAGTAGTTCGGCGGGTTGGTGGGCAGGTTGGCGTAGAACTCGACCATGGTGCCGAAGATGTCCGAGGTGGCCTCGTTGAGGCCGCCGGACTCGCCGGAGTAGTTGAGGCCGGCGGTGGCGGAGGTGACGCCGTGGGTCATCTCGTGGCCCGCCACGTCGATCTCGGTGAGCGGGTGGGTGTTGCTCGCGCCGTCCCCGTAGGACATGCAGAAGCAGGTGTCGCTCCAGAACGCGTTGACGTAGTTGGAGCCGTAGTGGACGCGGCTGGTCGCGCCGACGCCGTTGTTCTTGATGCCGTTGCGGCCGAAGGTGTTCTTGTAGAAGTCCCAGGTGGCGGCCGCGCCGAACTGGGCGTCCACGGCCGCGGACTCCTTGTTGGAGGCCAGGCCGTTGCCGAAGCTGTTGGTGGTGTTGGCGACGAGGGTGCCGCTGCCGGAGGTCTTGTTGGCCAGGTTGTAGGTGGCCTGGCCGCCGCGGGAGGCGTCCTTGAGCTGGAAGGAGCTGCCGCTCTGGGTGGTGGTCAGCGGGACGGAGCCGACGAAGACGCCCTTGCCGGAGCCGGAGGCCGTCTGCACCTGCTCGTGGGTGGAGAGCACCTGGCCGGTGGCGGCGTCGGTGACGAGCAGCTGGCTGCTCGGGGTGCCGTCGGCGCGCTCGCCCTCGACCGTGGTGCGGTACGCCAGGCGGGGGTTGCCGTCGCTCGCCCAGATCACCAGCTCGGCCTTGCCGGTCTGGTGCACGGCCTTGATCGGGGACTCGTCCTCGTCGGCGGCGATGCCGACCGTCGACCGGACGGCGCCGGTGGCCTGCTCGGCGGCGCGGTCGGCCGGGATCTTCGGGGTGAGGCTCGGAAGGGCGAGCTGGGCGCCGACCGCCTTGTCGACGGAGGTCACCGAGCCCCCGGCGCTCTGGTGGACGACGAGGTCGCCGCCGAGCACCGGCAGTCCGGCGTAGGTGCGCTCGAAGCGCAGGTGGCGGGTGCCGTCCCGGTCGACCACGGCGTCCTTGGCGACGAGCTTCTCCTGGCCGCCGAGCTTGAGGGCCTTGGCGAGCGGGCCGGACTGGTCCCCGGTGAGGGAGGCCGGGCCGGCCTGGGCGACGGCGCCGGCCTGGACGACACCGGTGAGCAGGGCGGTGGCGGAGAGTACGGCGACTGCTGCGAGCTTTCGCTTCACTGACGAGATCCTTCCGGGAAACCGCGGTTGGGCGCGGTCGCACCGCGTCCCGGGCGCCGGGGACGGCACCTGAGGGGCGGGACGGGCGCTGACGTGCAGTGGCCCCGCACGGCCGGACGGCGGGCCACCGTGGGTGGGGGTGGTGGCCTGCCTGGCGGGGTTGGCGGAAAGCATGACAATCGAGCAAATCAAATGACAGGTCTTGTTCATGGATTGGCCAAGTCCCGCCAGCGCCGCGGATTGTGAACGGGGGACGAAGCGGGGCGGATCACCCCGGCCGATCGGCGGGTTCCGGGCCGAATCGCGGCCTGGTAGAGGGAAGTTCGGGCGACGGGACGTCAACCTCCGTACGCCCTCGCGGTGTTGCTGTGAATTCACACCGGTGCAATGTCCTGGTATGGACCTGGCCGTCCGATTGGCGGGTTCCCGCCACGCGTCGCGCTTGTCCAGCATCAGGACGGCTGGTAGTCCGCGTACTGTCCGCCGGTACGGTAAGGAGGTGGCCAAGCCCCTCGCACTCGACTTCGACCCGATCGCCCGCGCCGACGAACTGTGGACCCGCCGCTGGGGCGGGGTCCCGTCCATGGCGGCGATCACCTCGATCATGCGCGCCCACCAGATCCTGCTGTCCCGGGTCGACGCGGTGCTCAAGCCGTACGGGCTGACCTTCGCCCGGTACGAGGCGCTGGTGCTGCTCACCTTCAGCCGCACCGGCGAGCTGTCGCTCTCCAAGATCGGCGAGCGGCTGATGGTCCACCCGACCAGCGTCACCAACACCGTCGACCGGCTGGAGCGCGCCGGCCTCGTCGCCCGCCGCCCCAACCCGCTGGACGGCCGGGGGGTGCTCGCCTCGATCACCGAGCGCGGCCGCGAGGTCGTCGAGGAGGCGACGCGGGAGCTGATGACGATGGAGTTCGGCCTGGAGGAGTACGGCCCCGACCAGTGCCGCCAGGTGTTCGAGCTGCTCAGGCCGCTGCGGGTGGCCGCCGGCGACTTCACCGATCCGGGTGAGGGGGTCGAGCAGGACCGCGCGTGAAGGCGGCTACCCTCGTGGGAGCGGTGCGCGGATCCAGGCGGACCGGCCGAGAATGCCGAGCGAGGCGAGGAAGAGTATGAAGGCGACCCCCCTGCTGGGCTGGTACCGGGCCCTGGCCGTTGCGACGGGTGTGGCACTGCTGGTGTTCTGCGGCTTCATGGTCGCGAAGTACGCCTTCGACGGCCCCGACACGACGTACGTCGCGATGCTGCACGGCTACCTGTACATCGGGTACTTCATCGTGACGTTCCTGCTCGGGCAGAAGCTGAAGTGGCCGATGGGCCGGCTGGTGCTCACCCTGGCGGCGGGCTGCATCCCCTTCCTCTCCTTCGTCTTCGAGCGCCGGGTGGCCCGAGAGGCCGCCGCGAAGCTCCCGGCGGGCGACGGCGCCCGCGAGACGGCCGGGGTCTGAGGCCTTCCACGGCGTGCGCGAGGGCGCCCCTCCCCGGCAGGGGGAGGGGCGCCCTCGGCGTTTCCCGGCGTTCCGTCCGCCGTTTCGAGGGGTTCTCCGGTGCGCCTCCAAGGAAGCCGTCGACAACTAGTAGGACGTCCGAGTAAATTAGTAGGACGTCCTATCACTGTTTGCCGCCCCGGTGCCGAGGCGGCCGCACGGAGCGGAGTTCGGGGCATGGACGCCGAGGAGATCGAGCGCGGACGCGGGCGCTGGCAGGAGCGGTACGACAGGGCCCGCAAGCGCGACGCGGACTTCACCACGCTCTCCGGCGACGACGTCGAGCCGGTGTACGGCCCGCCGGCCGGTCAGCCGTACGAGGGCTTCGAGCGGATCGGATGGCCGGGCGAGTACCCGTACACCCGCGGCCTGCACCCGACCGGCTACCGCGGCCGGACGTGGACCATCCGCCAGTTCGCCGGGTTCGGCAACGCGCAGCAGACCAACGAGCGCTACCGGATGATCCTGGAGGCGGGCGGCGGCGGCCTCTCCGTCGCCTTCGACATGCCGACCCTCATGGGCTACGACTCGGACGACGCCAAGTCGCTCGGCGAGGTCGGCCACTGCGGCGTCGCCATCGACTCCGCCGCCGACATGGAGGTGCTGTTCGACGGCATCCCGCTCGGCGAGGTCACCACCTCGATGACGATCAGCGGCCCGGCCGTCCCGATCTTCTGCATGTACCTCGTGGCCGCCGAGCGCCAGGGCGTGGACCCGGGCGTGCTCAACGGCACCCTGCAGACGGACATCTTCAAGGAGTACATCGCCCAGAAGGAGTGGCTCTTCGCGCCCGAGCCGCACCTGCGCCTCATCGGCGACCTGATGGAGCACTGCGCGCAGGGCATCCCCGCGTACAAGCCGCTGTCGGTCTCCGGCTACCACATCCGCGAGGCCGGGGCGACGGCCGCGCAGGAGCTGGCGTACACGCTCGCGGACGGTTTTGCGTACGTGGAGCTGGGCCTGTCCCGGGGCCTGGACGTGGACGTCTTCGCGCCCGGCCTGTCCTTCTTCTTCGACGCGCACCTGGACTTCTTCGAGGAGATCGCCAAGTTCCGCGCCGCGCGCCGGATCTGGGCCCGCTGGATGCGCGAGCGCTTCGGGGCCAAGACCGACAAGGCGCAGTGGCTGCGCTTCCACACCCAGACCGCCGGCGTCTCGCTCACCGCACAGCAGCCGTACAACAACGTGGTGCGCACCGCCGTCGAGGCGCTCAGCGCCGTGCTCGGCGGCACCAACTCGCTGCACACCAACGCCCTGGACGAGACCCTGGCGCTGCCCTCCGAGCAGGCCGCGGAGATCGCGCTGCGGACCCAGCAGGTGCTGATGGAGGAGACCGGCGTCACCAACGTGGCCGACCCGCTGGGCGGCTCCTGGTACGTCGAGGCGCTGACCGACCGGATCGAGCAGCAGGCCGAGGTGATCTTCCAGCAGATCTTGGACAAGGGGCGTCTGGACAAGGGCCGCGAGGACCACGAGATCGGCCCGATCACCTCCGGCATCCTGCGCGGGATCGAGGAGGGCTGGTTCACCGGGGAGATCGCGGAGGCGGCCTTCCAGTACCAGACGGCGCTGGAGAAGGGCGAGAAGCGCGTGGTCGGCGTCAACTGCCACCCGCGCAGCGTCACCCCCGAGCTGGAGATCCTGCGGGTCAGCCACGAGGTCGAGCGCGAGCAGGTCCGGGTCCTGGGCGAGCGCAAGGCCGCCCGCGACGACGCGGCGGTCCGCGCCGGCCTGGACGCCATGCTGGCGGCCGCCCGCTCGGGCGAGTCGATGATCCCCCCGATGCTCGACGCCGTCCGCGCCGAGGCCACCCTCGGCGAGATCTGCCACGCCCTGCGCGCGGAGTGGGGCACCTACCAGGAGAACGCGATGTTCTGACGCGCCTGCGAGCCGCCGTACGGGGTTCCCGTACGGCGGCTTCGGCGTGCCCGGGACCAGAAAACCTTCCGCAACAGGCTCTACGCCAGGGCGAGGGGGCCGAGGAGGAGGTCGGTGAAGCGGCGGGTCCATGCGGGGGTGATGGGTTCGCCGCTGACGAGGACGCGGTGTTCGACGGTGCCGGCGATGGTGTCGAAGATGATGTCGACCTCCTCGCAGGCCGTCGCGTGGTCGGCGTCCGAGGCGAGTTCGCCGCGGGCCTGGGCGGCGGCGCGGCCCTGGCGGACGAGGCGCTTCTGGGGGTCGACGATCGACTCGCGGATGCGGCGGCGCAGTTGGGGGTCCCGGGTGCCCTCGGCGAACAGGGCGAGCAGGGCGGCCTGGGTCTCCGGGCGGGCGAGGAGGTCGGCGAACTGGGCCACCACGGCCTCGATGTCGGCGCGCAGGCTGCCGAGGTCGGGCATCTCCAGCTCGTCGAAGAGGCTGGCGACGGCGTCGACCACCAGTTCGTTCTTGGACGGCCAGCGGCGGTAGAGGGTGGTCTTGGCGACCTTGGCGCGGGTCGCGACGTGGCCCATGGTCAGCCCGCCCCAGCCGAGTTCGGCGAGGGTCTCGCGGGTGGCGTCCAGGATCGCGCGGTCGGCGGCGGCGCTGCGCGGCCGGCCCTTGGCGCGGGCGGCGGCCTCGGGGTGGGAGCTGTCCGGGCTCTCGGGGGGCTGGGCGGCCGGCACCGGGGCCTCCTTGCGCTGTACTCATGGGTAACTTGGGTGGGGCTGGTAACGGTAGCGACTGTTCGCCGATTCGGGGAGGCGCGCGGGAGGCGAAAGTGGGGCACGTCACGTCCTCGAACCACCGGCGGGGCTTGCGGTCCCGCCCCCGGCTCCAGTTACGCTACGACTCGTAGCGAAAGCTGACGACAACCAGAGCGCCGCGGCCCGTGGGACGGGAGCGGCGCGGTGCGGGTGGGGACCCGCACCGAACGGTTCAGGCTACCGGGGGGACGGCGCCGCGCTCCGGAATCCGCACCGCACAGCCCGTGCGGGGCGAACTTCCGGAGGTTGGTGCCCGCGAGCAGCGCGGACGGGGGAGGATGGTGCCATGCAGCCACGGAATTCGCGTCTCAACAGCTCCGCCCTGCGCGGCGCCGTCGACCTCGCCGCAGTGAAGGCCGCCGGCGAGGCCGCCCAGAAGGCCGATCAGGCCCGGGCCGAACGGGCCCGTCAGGCAGCCGCGGCGGAGGCGGCGGGGGTCGCCCCCGCGCAGGCCCCGTACGAGCTCGTCATCGACGTCACCGAGGACACCTTCGAGACCGAGGTCGTCCAGCGCTCCACCGAGGTGCCGGTCGTCATCGACTTCTGGGCCGAGTGGTGCGGGCCCTGCAAGCAGCTCAGTCCGGTGCTGGAGGGCCTGGCCGAGGAGTACGCCGGCCGCTTCGTGCTCGCCAAGATCGACGTGGACGCCAACCCGCTGATCTCCCAGCAGTTCGGCATCCAGGGCATCCCGGCCGTGATGGCCGTGGTCGCGGGCCAGCTGGTCCCGCTGTTCCAGGGCGCGGAGAGCGCCGCCAACGTCCGCAAGGTGCTGGACCAGCTGCTGCTGGTCGCCGAGCAGCGCTTCGGGATCGTCGGCGGGGCCGGCGCCCCGGCCGATCCCGGCGTCGAGGGCGAGGGCCCAGCCGGTGTGCCGCAGCGCCCGGAGGACCCGGCGCTGGCCGCCGCGCACGACGCGCTGGACCGGGGTGACCTCGGCGGCGCGATCCAGGCGTACAAGAACGTGCTGGTCGAGCAGCCTGGCAACACCGAGGCGAAGCTGGGCCTGGCCCAGGCCGAACTGCTCAGCCGCGTCGAGGTGTTGGACCCGCAGGCCGTCCGCGCGGACGCCGCGGCCGACCCGAAGGACGTCGCGGCGCAGCTCCGCGCGGCGGACCTGGACCTGGTGGGCGGTCACGTCGAGGACGCCTTCGGGCGCCTGGTGGACACCGTCGGCCGGACGGCCGGGGAGGACCGGGACACCGCGAGGGTCCGGCTGCTGGAGCTGTTCGAGGTGATCGGCGCGGACGATCCGCGGGTGGTCGCGGCCCGGACGGCGCTGGCGCGGGTGCTGTTCTAGGAGACTCGCGGGGGAGTCGCCGGCCGCTCGGGCGGCACGGCGGGTGACCTGCGGTGTCGTCAGGTGATTTGGCGACAATCCGGTCAGCCGTACAGACGTTTACCAAATCTTGATTTCACCCGTGGGTGGTCACGTTCCGTGGCCGCCCACGGGTGTTTCGCTGGTGTTTCCGGCGGATTTCTTCTGCGGCCCGGCCACTGGTCGTCACGCTGGGTGCAGGTGGCGTCAATTCCGCCCCGGGCGTCACCGGATGTTGCATTACCCGTCAGTAAGCAACCCCTTGTGCTTCGCCGGGGATTCAAGCACGATCGGCCACGCCCGGTCCCCAGACTCCCCGGACGCCGACAGCCGGTCGGCCGCCCGGAGCGAGGGGTCCCCACCGGGTGCTCCGTCGGCCCCGGCCGGCGGGAGGGAGGGCAGGGGGGTATCCGCGGTCCCACGGCGGTTCCTGTCCTTCGACCGGCCGCGCACCCCTGCGCGGTCGCTGGTTGTCGCTCGGGGGTGATCGCCGAATTGTCGCCGGTCCAGCCCGCCGTCCCACCCGGACGGTCGGCGGAGGGACGGGAGCAGCGCCGTACACCGGCCGCCCCCGCGACCGACGACGCCCAAGGCGCTCTCCGCTACCGAGGACGTAGCTCTCTCCCATCCCAGGCCCCCACCGGTGCGGGACGCGCCGCCGGGAGGCCGGAGATGTACGTCCTAGAAGGAGGACTCGCATGTCCCAGACCTACGGCAAGACCCGCTGGAAGCGCTTCGCCCTGGTGATGGTGCCCAGCATCGCGGCCACCGCGATGGTCGGCGTCTCGATCGCGAACAGCGCGCTCGCCGCCTCGTTCAGCATCTCCGGCCAGCAGTTCAAGGTGACCACCAGCCACCTGCACGGCACCAACTTCTCGCAGTTCGGCACCGTCGACATCGAGGCCAACGGCAAGCCGCACCCGGTCGCTGTCTCGGCTTTCGACAAGGCCGACCTCAACAACCTGTGCCAGTCGGTGGTGACCGACCTGTCCACGTTCGGCCTGGGCAAGATCACCCTCCGCCTGGAGGCCGGCACCGACGCGGCACGCCCGGTCCACGCCGACAACCTCCTGATCGACCTGGAGGAGCTGAAGGCCGACGCGACCTTCACCGAGATCAACATCGGCCAGGACGCCTCCACCCTCCCCGGCCAGGCCACCCAGGGCTGGAAGCCCCACCCGGGCGTGACCAAGGCCGGTGGCGGCGAGGGCCTCCCGACCGGCCTGACCGGCTTCGCCCAGGCGGCCAAGGAGGCCGACCTGAAGGACGTCAAGCAGACCGCGCGCGCGACCTCCGCCGGAACGTTCACCCTCAACAACCTGAACCTGTCGCTCAAGAACGGCGACGGCGCGGGCAACGAGTGCTACTAGGCCGTTCCTGAGCCCCGCCGACCCGTCGGCGGGGCCGGGTGACGCGTCTTCGCGAGGCCGGGGGCGGCGGGCGACCGCCGTTCCCGGCCACCCCCCTTTCGTTCTTCCCTCGTAGCGACGTCGAGGAGTTGCACCATGTCCAGCGCAACGGTCGAAACGCGGCCCCGCTCCCAGAACCCGATCGGATGGCTCTGGCGGCACTTCCGTGACTTCCGCCGCACCAGGCCCTTCTGGGGCGGCCTGCTGGCCATGATCGCCGGCGTCCCGATCCTCTACTTCCCGTACGCGCACCTCTCGCTCGGCGGCGTGACCATCGCGATGTCCACCACGGCGGGCGCCGGGTCGCTGATCATCGGGGTGCTGATGATCATCCTCGGGCTGACCGCCTGGTTCCAGCCCGCCGTACGGGTGTTCGCGGGCATCGCGACCATCCTGCTGACCCTGGTCTCCATCCCGGTCTCCAACCTGGCCGGCTTCGGGATGGCACTGCTGCCCGGGCTGATCGGCGGCGGGCTGATGGTCTCCTGGGCTCCGCTGCCGGAGCCGAAGGCCGAGGGGGCCGCCAAGGGGCGGCGCGGGCGCCGGGCGCGCAAGGGCGCCGAGGTCGCCGAGAGCGTCGCGGCCGGGACGGTGGCTGCCGGGGAGGCCGGTTCGACGATCGCTCCGGCGGCCACCGAGGCGCCGACGGCGAAGCTGCCGGCCCAGGCCCAGGACACCGCGCCGAAGCAGGCGGAGCAGGCGGACCAGGCGGAGCAGGAGGCGCGCGAGGTCGCGCTGCCCGAGCAGGCCGTGGCGAAGCAGGCAGCGGAGGAGCAGGAGGAGGCGCGGTGAGCGAGCGGGCCGAGCAAGCGGACGGCGGGGCCGTCCCCGAGCGCAGGGCCGGCCGGCACGCCGCGCCGCGCACGCCCGTACGGGCCAGGCTGCGGGGCCGCGCGCTGGCGATGGCGGCGGTGCCGACGGCGCTGCTGATGGCCGCCGCCTACACGCCGAACCCGGCGGTCGCCGAGGCCGCGGCGGCCAAGTGCGGTACCGCTCCGGCCGCCGTGCCGGACGTCGCACCGCTCGAAACGCCCGTCCCCAAGAGCGAGTTGCCCGCGCCGCCGCCCGGGCCGTCCGAGGCCCCCACCGGCACGCCCGCCGGTACACCCACCGGGGCGCCCGCCAACGGGCCGTCCAGCAGCCCGAGTTCGGTGCCGACGCAGCCCGCCCCGGCGACGCCCCCGCAGGCTCCGACCAAGACCCCCGCCGTCCGTTCCTCGACCACCGGCGGTACGGGCGCGGTCAGCGCCGTCTACCAGGGCGACGGCTCGGGCACGGGCACGGCCGCCCAGGCCGGACTGATCGACGACATCTTCGGCAGCGTCAACAAGCTTCTGAACCCCGGGAGTTCGGCGAGCCCCTCGCCCACCGCCACGCCGAGCACGGCGGCTCCGGCCGCCCCCGCCCCGCGTGCGGCCACCCCGGCGCAGCCCGTCCCGCCGCAGGCCCCGCGGGCCCAGGAGGCCCCCGCCGCCGGGCAGCCCGCCGCACCGGTGAAGACGCCGTCCGCGGCGCCGACCCCCGGTACCAAGACCGCGCCCTCCGCGAGCGCGACCCCCTCGGGCTCGCCCACCGCCTTGCCGACGGCCTCGCCCACCGCCTCGCCCACGGCCGACCCCAACTGCGCGGTGGACGCCCGCAGCCTGACGGCCGGCAAGGCCGCCACCGGGCAGGTCGTCCCCGAGCAGAACTGGACGCTGCTCACCAGCAGGCTCGGCCTGCACGGCGCGGCCTTCCACGGCGTCTACGACGTGAGGACCCCGAGCGGCAGCAAGCGGGTGCTCAAGTTCGTGGTGGACACCGTCGACATCGAGAACCTCGACATGTCGACCCTGGAGGGCAACGGCGTCACCTTCCACGTCCAGGGCGCCCCCGGCTCCACCTCGACCATGCGGGGCGGCCAGGTCACCATGTACGTGGAGCGGCTCTCCGGCCACCTCTCCAAGATCCTCGGCCTGCCGATCCCGATCGACCTGGGCGAGATCACCCTCACCCCGGACACCCTGCCGCGCTGGCTGTACGACCTGATCGGCTCCGTCCCGATCCCGCTGGACCTGGAGCTGACCGGCGTCACCGCCAAGCAGGCCGGCCAGTTCGGCGGCACCCTGCACATCCCGGGGATGCACCTGTTCAACGACAACGCGCCCTACAGCGACAAGTAAGCGACACGTAGTTACCCCCGTACGACAGTTGAGGCGGCCCTCCCGCGAAGGGAGGGCCGCCTCAACGGCGTTTCAGCAGGGGCCGTCAGGCGCCGCGGGTGCCCAGGTGGTGGACCTGCACCATGTTGGTGGTGCCGGGGATGCCGACGGGGACACCGGCGGTGACGATCACCGTGGCGCCCTCCTCCAGGCGGCCCATCTTGAGCAGCTCGCGGTCGACCTGCGCGACCATCGCGTCGGTGGTGGCGACCTGCTCGGTCACGTACGCCTCGACGCCCCAGCTCAGCGAGAGCTGGTTGCGGGTCGCGGAGTCCGGGGTGAACGCGATCACCGGGATCGGCGAGCGGTAGCGCGACAGCCGCCGCGCCGTGTCACCGGACTTGGTGAAGGCGACCAGCGCCTCGCCGTTCAGGAAGTCGCCCAGCTCGCAGGCGGCGCGGGCGACGGAGCCGCCCTGGGTGCGCGGCTTGCGGCCCGGGTTGAGCGGCTGCAGGCCCTGGGAGACGAGCTCCCCCTCGGCCGTCTCGCAGATCCGGCTCATGGTGCGCACGGTCTCGACCGGGTACTTGCCGACGCTGGACTCGGCGGAGAGCATCACCGCGTCGGTGCCGTCCAGGATGGCGTTGGCGACGTCGGAGACCTCGGCGCGGGTCGGGCGCGAAGCGTGGATCATCGACTCCATCATCTGGGTGGCGACGATGACGGGCTTCGCGTTGCGGCGGGCCAGGGTGATCAGCTGCTTCTGGACCATCGGCACCCGCTCCAGCGGATACTCGACGGCCAGGTCGCCGCGGGCCACCATGATGGCGTCGAAGGCGAGGACGATCTCCTCCATGGCCTCGACGGCCTGCGGCTTCTCGATCTTGGCGATGACCGGCACGCGGATGCCGACCTCGTCCATGATCTCGTGGACGTCCTTGATGTCGTCCGCGTTGCGGACGAAGGACAGCGCGACCATGTCGACGCCCAGACGCAGCGCGAAGCGCAGGTCGTCCTTGTCCTTCTCGGACAGCGCGGGCACGTTCACGGCCGCGCCGGGCAGGTTGATGCCCTTGTTGTTCGAGAGCACGCCGCCCTCGACCACCACGGTCCTCACCCGCGGGCCGTCGACGCTGACGACCTCCAGGGCGATGACGCCGTCGTTGATCAGGATCGGGTCGCCGGGCTTCACGTCGCCGGGCAGGCCCTTGTAGGTGGTGCCGCAGATGTGCTGGTCACCGGGGACGTCCTCGGTGGTGATGGTGAACTCGTCGCCGTTGTCGACGGTCACCGGGCCGTTGGCGAAGGTCGCCAGACGGATCTTGGGACCCTGGAGGTCGGCCAGGACGCCGATGGCCTTGCCGGTGTCCTCCGAGACCTGGCGGACCTTGCGGTACCGCTCCTCGTGGTCCGCGTGGTTGCCGTGGCTCATGTTCAGTCGGGCGACGTTCATGCCCGCCTCGACGATGGCCTTCAGCTGTTCGTAGGAGTCCGTCGCGGGACCCAGGGTGCAGACAATTTTCGCTCGGCGCATATCCGTCAGTCTATCCGTTCGAGTTATGGGCGCATTCGGCACGAAGGGGCAGGAATCGCCGTCGAAACGTTCCGGAGACCGGGACGATCCCGTCTCACTCCTCGGACACGCCGCTCTCGCGGTGGACCAGGGCGAAGGCCTGCCGGGCGATCTCCAGCTCCTCGTCGGTGGGCACCACGGCCACGGCGACCCGGGAGTACGCGGGCGAGATGATCCGCGCCCCGCCCGAGCGCACCGAGTTCAGCTCGGGGTCCACGGCGATGCCCAGCTCCTCCAGCCCGGCGGTGGCCGCGGCCCGCACCGGCGCCGCGTTCTCCCCGACGCCCGCGGTGAACGCGATCGCGTCCACCCGGCCGAGCACCGCGTAGTAGCCGCCGATGTACTTGCGCAGCCGGTGGACGTACGCGTCGAAGGCGAGCCTCGCGTCCGCGTCCCCCTCCTCGGCGCGGCGCATGATCTCGCGCATGTCGTTGTCCCCGCACAGGCCGCGCAGGCCGCTGCGGCGGTTGAGCAGGTCGTCGATCCCGTCGATCGAGAGCCCGCCGACCCGGTGCAGGTGGAACACCACGCCGGCGTCGATGTCGCCCGAACGGGTGCCCATGACCAGGCCCTCCAGCGGGGTCAGGCCCATGGAGGTGTCCAGGCAGCGGCCGCCGCTCACCGCCGAGGCGGAGGCGCCGTTGCCCAGGTGCAGCACGATGACGTTGACCTCGGCCGGGTCCTTGCCGAGCAGCCGGGCCGTCGCCCGCGAGACGTACTGGTGCGAGGTGCCGTGGAAGCCGTAGCGGCGCACCCGGTGCTCGTCGGCCACGGCCTTGTCGATCGCGTACCGGGCGGCGTACTCGGGCATCGAGGCGTGGAAGGCGGTGTCGAACACGGCCACCTGCGGCAGATCGGGGCGCAGCGCGCGGGCGACCTCGATGCCGACGATGTTCGCCGGGTTGTGCAGCGGCGCGACGGGGATGAGGCGGCGGATCTCCGTGAGGACCTCGTCGGTGACGACGGTCGGCTCGGTGAACCGCTTGCCGCCGTGCACCACCCGGTGGCCGATCGCGGCCAGCTCAGGGGAGTCCAGCCCGAGGCCGTCCGCGGTGAGCTCCTCGGCGACGGCCTTCAGCGCCGCGGTGTGGTCCGGGAAGGGCTGCAGGCCCTCGCGCGGCTCGCCCGAGCGCGGGGTGTGGACGAGGCGGCCGCCGCTCTCGCCGATCCGCTCGACCAGGCCGGAGGCCAGCCGGGCGCCGTCCAGCATGTCGATCAGCTGGTACTTCACCGACGAGGAGCCGGCGTTGAGGACCAGGACGCGCGTACCTTCACTCATGCGACGGGCTCCTTGCGGTCCTGCGACTGGATGGCGGTGATCGCGACGGTGTTGACGATGTCCTGCACCAGCGCCCCGCGCGAGAGGTCGTTGACGGGCTTGCGCAGCCCCTGGAGCACCGGGCCGACGGCGACGGCGCCCGCCGAGCGCTGGACGGCCTTGTAGGTGTTGTTGCCGGTGTTGAGGTCCGGGAAGATCAGCACCGTCGCCCGCCCGGCCACCTCCGAGCCCGGCAGCTTGGTGGCCGCGACGTTCGGGTCCACGGCGGCGTCGTACTGGATCGGGCCCTCGACCAGGATGTCCGGCCGCAGCTCGCGCACCAGCTCGGTGGCCTTGCGGACCTTGTCCACGTCCGCGCCCGAGCCGGAGGTGCCGGTCGAGTACGAGAGCATCGCGACCCTCGGCTCCACGCCGAACTGGGCGGCGGTGGCGGCCGACTGGATGGCGATGTCGGCGAGCTGCTGGGCGTCCGGGTCCGGGTTGACGGCGCAGTCGCCGTACACCAGCACCTTGTCGGCCAGGCACATGAAGAAGACCGAGGAGACGATCGAGGCGCCCGGAGAGGTCTTGATCACCTCGAAGGCGGGCCGGATGGTCGCGGCGGTGGAGTGCACCGCGCCCGAGACCATGCCGTCGGCGATGCCCTCCTGGACCATCAGGGTGCCGAAGTACGAGACGTCGGTGACGAGGTCCAGCGCCAGCTCGACCGTCATGCCCTTGTGGGCGCGCAGCTTCGCGTACAGCTCGGCGAACTGGCGGCGCAGCGGGCTGGTCGTCGGGTCGACGATCCGGGCCTGGGCGCGGTCGGCGCCCGGGGCCTCCTGTGGAAGCGCGATGCCCAGGCCCGCGGCCTTGCGGCGTACGGCGTCGACCTCGCCGAGCAGGGTGAGGTCGCAGATGTTGCGGCGCAGCAGGATCTCGGCGGCGCGCAGCACCCGCTCCTCGGTGCCCTCCGGGAGGACGACGTGGCGGCGCTCGCCGCGGGCGCGCTCCAGCAGCGCGTGCTCGAACATCATCGGGGTGACGCGCTCGGAGCGGCCGACCTCGATCCGGTTGGTCAACTCGGCGGTGTCGACGTGCAGTTCGAACAGGCCGAGGGCGATCTCGGCCTTGCGGGGGCTGGCCGCGGTGAGCTTGCCCTCCAGATGGGTGAGGGTCGCGGCGGTGGGCCAGCTGCCCTGGGGGACGACGGCCACCGGGGTGCCGGGGGCGAGGCGGGCGGCCAGCGCCATCACGTTCGGGCCGGGGTGCTGGCCCAGGGTCAGCAGCACGCCCGCGATCGGCGGGGCGCCGGCGGCGTGGGCGGCCAGCGAGCCGATCACCAGGTCGGCGCGGTCCCCGGGGGTGACGACGAGCGCGCCCTCGGTCAGGGCGTCCAGGAAGGTGGGCAGCATGGCGCCGCCGAACACGTAGCCGCGGACGTCCCGGGCGAGGCCGGCAGCGTCCCCGAGCAGCACCTCGGCGCCGGTCGCCTCGACCAGCTGCGCCACGGTCGGCGCGGCCAGGGCCGGCTCCTCCGGGATGACGTAGGCGGGGATCGGCAGCTTCTCGGTGAGGGCGCGCTGGACGCGCTGCTTGGCACCGGGGGCGACGCGGTTGGCGATCATCGCCAGGGTCTCGCAGCCGAGGTCGGTGTACGCGCGGTGGGCGTTGCGGACCTCGGCGATCACGGCCTCGGCGTCCTCGCGGTGCCCGCCGACCACGGGGAGGACGGCGGCGCCGAACTCGTTGGCGAGGCGGGCGTTGAAGGCCAGCTCGTCGGGGATGTTGGTGTCCGCGAAGTCGGTGCCGAGCACCAGGACGGCCTGGCAGCGGCGCTCCAGGGCGCGGAAGCGGTCGACGAGGACGGAGACCAGCTCGTCCTGGCCCTGCGCGGCCTGGAGGGCGGCGGCCTCCTCGTACGTGAGGCCGTACAGCTCGGTGCCGGGCAGGTCGATCCGGTAGCGGCCGCGCAGCAGCTCGACCACGTGGTCGGCCCCGGGCTCGCCGGGCGCCTCGGCGTGCACCAGCGGCCGGAAGACCCCGACCCGGTCCACCTGCCGGGTGAGCAGTTCCATGACCCCGAGCTCGACGGCCTGCCGGCCGTCCCCCCGGTCGATCCCGGTCACGTACACGCTGCGCGCCACCCGGCTGTCTCCGTCCCGCTGTCTCAGGAAATGGTCATATCGACCATACATTCGCACCACGAACGGGCGCCCGCGAGCAGAGGGGTCGGGGAGGGGCAAGGGGCGAAGGCCCCGGCTTCGGGCTTGCGGGGCCGGCTGCCCTTGATGTATCTACATGAGGTAGTTACATTGGCTGGTATGGAGACCATGGGACTGCGTGAGTTGAACCAGAACCCGTCGAAGGCGGTCGCGCGGGTCCGGGCCGGCGAGACGATCGTCGTCACCGATCGTGGGCGGCCCGTGCTGAGACTCGTGCCGGAGACGCCTCCGGAGACGACCCTCGAACGGATGGTCGTGGCCGGCGAGGTCACGCCGCCCGCCCAGGAGGGCATGCCCGAGCTGGCCCTGGACCTGCTGCCGGACCTCGGCAGCCTGTCGGACCTCCTGGTGGAGGAGCGCGAACGGGAGCGGAACCGTTGATCTACCTCGACTCCTGCGCACTGCTGAAGTTCATCAAGCCGGAGCCGGAGACCGCCGCGCTCCGGGCCTGGCGGCAGGCGCTGCCCGCCGGAACGGAGCTGATCACCAGCGAGCTGGCCCGGCTGGAGATCACCCGTACGCTGCTGCGCGCGAGCCTGGCGCATCAGCAGGTCCCGTACTACGTCGACCAGGCGCTGATGGGCGTCCACCGGGTCGACCTCAGCAGTGCGGTGCTCGCCCGGGCGCTCTCGTACCGGACTCCGCGCCTCGGGTCGCTCGACGCGCTGCACCTGGCCAGCGCGGAGCCGTTCCGCGCCGAGCTCACCGACTTCGTGACCTACGACCGCGAGCTGGGCAAGGCCGCCGAGGACCTCGGGTTTCCGGTGTCGGCGCCGGGCTGAGTGGACACTCGGCCCGGCGCCCGAGGCTCGGCGCAGTCCGTTCGGTGCAGTCGGTTCAGCGCGCCGGGCGGAGCCAGAGGGTGGCGAGCGGGGGGAGGACGAGGTCGGCGGAGCGGGGCTGGTCGTTCCAGGGGGTGGGGTCGGCTTTGACCGGGTGGGAGTTGCCGATCCCGCTGCCGCCGTACTCCTCGGCGTCGGTGTTGAGGGCCTCCTCCCACAGCTGCTCGCGTCCGTCGAGGAGCGGCAGCCCGACGCGGTGGCCGTGGCGGACGACGGGGGAGAAGTTGCAGACGGCGACGAGCGGCGTGCCGTCGGAGGCGTAGCGGACGAAGGAGAGCAGGTTGTCCTCGGCGGCGCCGCCGTCGAGCCAGCGGAAGCCGTCCGGGACGGTGTCGAGCTCCCAGAGGGCGGGGGTGTCGAGGTACGTCCGGTTGAGGTCGCGGACGAGGTTGCGCACGCCGAGGTGGTCGCGGTGGGCCGGCCACTGCTCGTCGAGGACCCACCACTGCGGGCCCTGCTCGTGGTCCCACTCCGATCCCTGGGCGAACTCCTGCCCCATGAAGAGGAGTTGCTTGCCGGGGTGGGACCACATGAACCCGAGGTAGGCGCGGTGGTTGGCGCGCTGCTGCCACCAGTCGCCGGGCATCTTGGAGACGAGGGCCTGCTTGCCGTGCACGACCTCGTCGTGGGAGATCGGCAGGACGTAGTTCTCCGAGTAGGCGTACACCATCGAGAAGGTGATCTCGTTGTGGTGGTACCTGCGGTGGACGGGCTCCTTGGCCATGTAGACCAGCGAGTCGTGCATCCAGCCCATGTTCCACTTCAGCCCGAAGCCCAGGCCCCCCGCGTCGGTGGGCCTGGTGACCCCGTCCCAGGCGGTGGACTCCTCGGCGATGGTGACGGCGCCCGGGCAGCGGCGGTAGACGGTGGCGTTCATCTCCTGGAGAAAGGAGGCCGCGTCGAGGTTCTCCCGCCCGCCGAACTGGTTGGGCGTCCAGGCGCCGCTGTCGCGGGAGTAGTCGAGGTAGAGCATCGAGGCGACGGCGTCGACCCGAAGGCCGTCGACGTGGAACTCCTCGCACCAGTACACCGCGTTGGCGACGAGGAAGTTGCGCACCTCCTTGCGGCCGTAGTCGAACTCCAGCGTCCCCCAGTCGGGGTGCTCGGCGCGCAGCGGGTCGGCGGGCTCGTACAGCGGCTCGCCGTCGAAGCGGGCGAGGGCGAAGTCGTCCTTGGGGAAGTGCGCGGGCACCCAGTCGACGATCACGCCGATGCCGTGCCGGTGCAGGGTGTCGACCAGGAAGCGGAAGTCGTCGGGGGTGCCGAGCCGGGCGGTGGGGGCGTAGTAGCCGGAGACCTGGTACCCCCAGGAGCCGCCGAAGGGGTGCTCCATCACCGGCATGAACTCCACGTGGGTGAAGTTCAACTCCTTCAGGTAGCGCGGCAGTTCCTCGGCGATGGCGCGGTAGGAGGTGAGGTCGGGCCGCCAGGAGGCGAGGTGCAGCTCGTACACCGACATCGGGGCCCGGTGGTGCGCGGCGCGGGAACGGCGCTCCATCCACTCGCCGTCCTGCCAGGCGTACGCCGAGGAGGTGACCACCGAGGCCGTGCCGGGCGGGCACTGGGCGGCGCGGGCCAGCGGGTCGGCCTTGTCGAGCACCCGGCCCTGGCGGGTGTGGATCTCGTACTTGTAGGTGGCGCCCTCGGCCAGGCCGGGGACGAACAGCTCCCAGACGCCGGAGGAGCCGAGCGAGCGCATCGGGTGCCCGGTGCCGTCCCAGTGGTTGAAGTCGCCGATCAGCCGCACACCGGCGGCGTTGGGCGCCCAGACGGCGAAGGCGGTGCCGGCCATGCCGTCGACGGTGCGCACGTGCGAGCCGAGGGCCCGCCACAGCTGCTCGTGCCGGCCCTCGGAGATCAGGTGCAGGTCGAGCTCGCCGAGGGTGGGCGGGGTGCGGTAGCCGTCCTGCTGGCGCAGCGGCTCGCCGCCGGGGTACGTCACCAGCAGCCCGTAGTGCGGGAGTTCGCCGCCCGCCAGCAGGCCGGTGAACAACCCGCCCTGCTGGTGGGTGAGTTCGGCGGGGCCCTGTCCGGTCTCCACCACCACCCGCTCGGCGAAGGGGCGCAGCACCCGGATCGCGGTGCCGCCGTGCACGGGGTGCGCGCCGAGCAGGGCGTGCGGGTCGTGGTGCTGCCCACCGACCAGCCGGTCCACCTCGGACGGCGGCAGCGGCGCCTCGGGCAGCCGCAGCGGGGCCGGGCGGACGGGCTCCCGCGGCTCCCGCGCCTCCTGCGGCTCCTCGGTCGGTGCGGGGGCGGCCGCGGGCGGCCCGGCCAGGAAGGTGGCCGGTACGGGGCGGGTGGTGCGGCCGGTCGGGGCGAGCGGCTTCACGACGGGTCCTCCTGCGGCGGGGCTGGACGGGGCGGGGCGGGGCGACTGGGCTGGGCGACGGAGCGGGGGGAGGGGTGGTCAGAGGGTCAGGGCGAGCCGGTTGATCGCGGCCAGCGGGATCGGCAGCCAGCCGGGCCGGTGCCGGGCCTCGTACACGACCTCGTACACGGCCTTGTCGATCTCCAGCGCCCGCATCAGCTCCGGCGAGGCGGCCGGGTCCGCGCCGCCGCCCGCGGTGTAGCCGGCGCAGAAGGCGGTGCGGTTGCGCTGCGCCCAGGCGGCGGCGAGGTGGGCCAGCTCGGGGTCGGGCGGGCCGCCGGCGAGCAGGTGGGCGGCGGCGTAGTCGAAGGAGCGGAGCATCGCGGCGACGTCGCGCAGCGCGGGCTGCGGCTCCCGGCGCTCGTTGACGGACTTGGCGGGCTCGCCCTCGAAGTCGAGCAGCACCCAGCCGTGCGGGGTGCGCATGGCCTGCCCGAGGTGCAGGTCGCCGTGGATGCGCTGGACGGGCAGGCCGTCCGGGTGGGCGTCGGCGAGCTGCTGGAAGGCGGTGCGCAGCGCGGCCCGGTAGCGCAGCAGCCCGGGGACGGCGGCCACGGCGCTGTCGAGGCGGTCGGCCATGGCGGTGGCCAGGCGCCCGGTCTGGGTGCGGTCGAGCCGGGCGACGGGCATGGAGCGGGCGAGCACCCGGTGGACCTCGGCGGTGGCCCGGCCGAGCCGGTGCGCCTCGATGGCGAAGTTGCCGGGGGCGCGGTCGCCCTTGAGCCGGCCGACCTGGTCGAGGGCCAGCTCCCAGCCGTCCTCGGCGTCGGGCAGGTAGCGCTGGAGGAGGCCGAGGGTGGCGGGCTCGGCGCGCTCGATCCGGCTCTCGAACCAGGCGGCGACGCGGGGGATGCGGGTGGAGCCGGCCCGGGAGAGGGCGAGGGAGAGTTCGAGGTCCGGGTTGGTGCCGGGGTGGATGCGGCGGAACAGCTTGAGGATGTACGAGGTGCCGTAGATGACGGAGCTGTTGGACTGCTCGGCGGTGGAGGCCCGGCCGGGCAGGTTGGTGGGCAGGCCGGAGCCGGGGGTGCGGCGGAAGGAGAGGGCGCCGAAGCGGTCGCCGGTGGCGAGGTGTTCGAGCAGCCGCCCGGTGAGCTCGGGGTCGTGGACGGCGTCGTAGAGCGCGGCCCCGTCGTACGGGCCCTGGCTGAGGCGTCCGAGCACGGCGGCCGGCTCGATGCCGGCCGGGCCCTGGGAGCGGATGCCGAGCAGGAGTTGGTAGACGTCGCCGTGCGGCAGGCCGGCGGTGGTGGCGTGCTCGACGCGCAGCAGCAGGTGGAGCAGGGCAGGGTCCCCGACCTGGAGCGGGGTGCCGACGACGGGGGTGAGGCCGGTGATCGGCCGGCCCTTGCCGGCGTACCAGCGCTGGGTGGGGAGCCACTCGGCGATCAGCGGCAGGGCCGCCTGCACGAGTTCACTGACCCCCAGGGCGGTTCTCCGGGCCCCGGCGCCCCGGGCGCCCGTCGGCGCGTCGTGCTGCACGTGGGCTTGAGAGCGGGAGGTTTCGGACATGACTCCCTTTCCCCGGAAGCGCGCGGATGGCCCGACGGGTCGTGGCCGGGTCTGGCAGTCTTCCGGATATCGGCGGCGCGGCGGTCGCGGCACGCGAGCTCTGCTCGGGTGTCACGCCTTCGTGTGGGTGGCCGTTGGGCTGTTCTCCGTACGCGGCGGTGCGGAGGGCTCCGGGGGCGCGGGGGTCAACTCGCGCCCCCGGAGGGCCTGGTGGTGCTGATCGGCCCGCGGCGCGGTGGATCGTTACTTCGGGCGCCCGGCGCCGCCGGTACGCGGGGGCTGCCGGAGCTGGAACCAGTAGAAGCCGTGCCCTGCGAGGGTGAGCAGGTAGGGCCACTCGCCGATCGACGGGAAGCGCACTCCGCCGATCAGCTCGACCGGGTACCGGCCGCCGTACCGCCGGAGGTCCAGCTCGGTCGGCTGCGCGAACCGCGAGAAGTTGTTCACGCACATGACCAGGTCCCCCTCGTGCTCGCGCACGAAGGCCAGGACGGCGGGGTTGCTGGACGGCAGCTCGGTGTAGGTGCCCAGGCCGAACGCCGGGTTGAGCTTGCGGATCTCGATCATGCGACGCGTCCAGTGCAGCAGAGAACTCGAACTGCTCTGCTGCGCCTCGACGTTGGTCACCTGGTAGCCGTACACCGGGTCCATGATGGGCGGCAGACTGAGCCTGCCCGGGTCGGCGGAGGAGAAACCCGCGTTGCGGTCCGGGGTCCACTGCATCGGCGTGCGCACGCCGTCCCGGTCGCCGAGCCAGATGTTGTCGCCCATGCCGATCTCGTCCCCGTAGTAGAGCACCGGGGAGCCGGGCAGGGAGAGCAGCAGGGCGGTGAAGAGCTCGATCTGGTTGCGGTCGTTCTCCAGCAGCGGGGCGAGCCTTCGGCGGATGCCCACGTTGGCGCGCATCCGCGGGTCCTTGGCGTACTCCGCGTACATGTAGTCGCGCTCCTCGTCGGTGACCATCTCCAGGGTCAGCTCGTCGTGGTTGCGCAGGAAGATCCCCCACTGGCAGCCGCCCGGGATCGCCGGGGTCTTGGCGAGGATCTCCGAGACGGGGTAGCGGGACTCGCGCCGCACGGCCATGAAGATCCGCGGCATCACCGGGAAGTGGAAGGCCATGTGGCACTCGTCGCCGCCGGCGGTGAAGTCGCCGAAGTAGTCGACGACGTCCTCCGGCCACTGGTTGGCCTCGGCGAGGAGGACGGTGTCCGGGTAGTCGGCGTCGATCTCCTTGCGGACCCGCTTGAGGAACTCGTGGGTCTCCGGCAGGTTCTCGCAGTTGGTGCCCTCGCGGGCGAAGAGGTACGGCACCGCGTCCAGCCGGAAGCCGTCGATGCCGAGGTCCAGCCAGAACCGCAGCCCGGCGATCATCTCGTCCTGGACCCGGGGGTTGTCGTAGTTGAGGTCCGGCTGGTGCGAGAAGAAGCGGTGCCAGAAGTACTGCTTGCGGACGGGGTCGTACGTCCAGTTGGAGGTCTCGGTGTCGACGAAGATGATCCGGGCGTCGGGGTACTGCTTGTCGTCGTCGGCCCACATGTAGAAGTCGCCGTAGGGCCCGTCCGGGTCGGTGCGGGAGGCCTGGAACCACGGGTGCTGGTCGCTGGTGTGGTTCATGACGAAGTCGATCACGACGCGCATGCCGCGGGCGTGGGCGGCGTCGACGAACTCCATGAAGTCGGCGAGGTCGCCGAACTCGGGCAGGACCGACTTGTAGTCGGCCACGTCGTACCCGCCGTCGCGCAGGGGTGAGGCGAAGAAGGGCGGGAGCCAGAGGCAGTCGACACCGAGCCACTGCAGGTAGTCGAGCTTGGTCGTGAGCCCCTTCAGGTCCCCGACCCCGTCGCCGTTGCTGTCCTGGAAGGACCGCACCAGCACCTCGTAGAAGACCGCACGCTTGAACCACTCCGGGTCCAGGTTCTTCTTCGAGGTCTCGGGGAAGGTGTCGGGGACGGGCTCGTTCACTGTCACGCTGGGTTCCTCCGAACCGTGAGGAGGTGAGCCGGCTCGGCTGAGGGGTCGAGCCGGACGTAGTTGTGCCGGCCCCAGGTGTAGGCGGCGCCGGTCAGCTCGTCCTGCACCAGGTGGGGGCCGTCGCCGTCGAGCGTGACGGTGGCCTCCTGCGCGTGGTGCGGATCGAGGTTGACCACGGTGATGACCTGGTCGGTGAGGCCGTCCTCGGTGGTCGCGGTCTTGGCGTAGGCGAGCACCCGGTCGTTGTCGGTCGGGAGGAACCGCAGGTCGCGCAGCTGCTGGAGGGCGGGGTGGCGCCGGCGCAGCCGGTTGAGCACCGTCAGCAGCGGGGCCAGGGTGTCGGTGCGGTTCCAGTCGCGCGGGCGCAGCTCGTACTTCTCCGAGTGCAGGTACTCCTCGGAGCCCGGGTGGGCCGGCTCGTTCTCGTACAGCTCGAAGCCGGCGTAGACGCCGTAGCTGGGGGAGAGGGTGGCGGCGAGCACGGCGCGGACGGCGAAGGCGGCGCGGCCGCCGTGCTGGAGGTAGGCGTGCAGGATGTCGGGGGTGTTGGCGAAGAAGTTGGGCCGCATGTAGGCGGCGGCGTCACCGGTGAGTTCGGTGAGGTACTCGGTGAGTTCGGTCTTGTCGGTGCGCCAGGTGAAGTACGTGTACGACTGGTGGAATCCGATCTTCCCGAGGGTGTGCATCATCGCGGGGCGGGTGAAGGCCTCCGCGAGGAACACCACGTCCGGGTCGGTGCGGGCGATGTCGCCGAGGACCTTCTCCCAGAACAGCACCGGCTTGGTGTGGGGGTTGTCGACACGGAAGATCCGTACGCCGTGGGACATCCAGAAGCGCAGGATCCGGAGCGTTTCCTTGACGATTCCGTCCATGTCCTGGTCGAAGTTGACCGGATAGATGTCCTGGTACTTCTTCGGCGGGTTCTCGGCGTACGCGATGGTGCCGTCCGCGCGATGGCTGAACCATTCCGGGTGCTTGTTGACCCACGGGTGGTCGGGGGAGCACTGGAGGGCGAAGTCCAGGGCCACCTCCAGGTGCAGGCCCTGGGCCTCGGAGACGAAGTGGTCGAAGTCCTCGATCGTGCCCAGGTCCGGGTGGACGGCGTCGTGGCCGCCCTCGGGGGAGCCGATCGCCCAGGGCGAGCCGACGTCGTGCGGACCGGCCGTCAGGGTGTTGTCCGGGCCCTTGCGGAAGGCTCGGCCGATCGGGTGCACGGGCGGCAGGTAGACCACGTCGAAGCCCATCGCGGCGACGGCCGGCAGCCGCTCGGCGGCGGTGCGCAGGGTGCCCGGGCGCGGGGGCTCCACGCCCGTCGGGTCCACCACGGCGCCCTCGGAGCGCGGGAAGAACTCGTACCAGGAGCCGAACAGCGCCCGCTCGCGGTCGACCTGGAGCGGCAGCGGGCGGGAGGAGCTGAGCAGCTCGCGCAGGGGGTGGCGGGCCAGCAGCTCCAGCACCTCGGGGGCGAGGGCGGAGGCGAGGCGGGACAGCGGCGGCAGGCCCGGGTCGCGCAGGGAGTCGGCGGCGGCCAGCACGTGCGCGCGGCCCTCCTTCTTGGGCACGCCCGCGGCGGCGCGCTCCAGCAGCCGCGCGCCCTCCTCCAGCACCAGCGCGGTGTCGATCCCGGCGGGCAGCTTGATCGCGGCGGCCTTGCGCCAGGTGGCAACCGGGTCGCTCCACGCCTCGACCAGGTACGACCAGCGGCCGGGGGCGGTCGGGGTGACGTACGCGCCCCAGCGGTCGGTGCCCTCGGCCAGCTCGCGCATCGGCGTCCAGGGGCCGCTGCGGCCGCGCGGGTCGCGCAGCACCACGTTGGCGTTGACGGCGTCGTGGCCCTCGCGGAAGACGGTCGCGGTGACCAGGAAGGTCTCGCCGGTGACGGCCTTGGCGGGGCGGCGGCCGGAGTCGACGAGGGGGCTGACGTCCAGGACGGGGATGCGGCCGATCACGGTGTCGCTCTCTGTCGTCTTGCGGGCGGCGGTCTTGCGAGCGGGGGTCTTGGGAGTAGGGCTCTTGCGAGCGGGCTCTTCGGCAGGCTTCGCGGTGGTCCTCGCGGGGGCGGTGGTGCGGCGCGTGGTGGTGGTGCGCCGGCGGGGTGCCGCCGTCCGGCCCTCCTCGGCCCCGGGTTGTCGGGCCTCGGCCGGTTCCTCGCGGACGGCCCCGGCGGTTCGGGGGGCCGGCATCGCCGGATCCGTCCGAGGGTCAGAATCCGTCCGTGCGGGGGAATCCGCGACCGCTGCGTCGAGGTCGTCGGCCACCGGTGTGGACTGGTCCCGCGTGTCGCCGTGCATGCCAAGCTCCTGCCCGAGATCGGCGGCAGCTCCCGCCGCCGCGCGGGCAGGGGGAGTACCGGGAGGACTTGCTGGGTGGGGGTGGACGCGCGACCGGAAGCCTGCCCGTGCCGCTCGCCCCGGCAACCCGCCCGGCGCCCGTCGAGCCGGTGGCGGGGAGCCCCGGAGCCGCGCGCGTCCCGGCGCGCGCCGGCCGGGACGCGCCCCCGGGCGGTCCGGTCCACCCGTGAACGAGCGGCCCGGACGCGAGGACACGCGTCGGTGCGCGGCGCACGCCGAATGGGCTAAGGAGGAAGGGGAAAGGCCGACACGAAAAAGGGTTCGGTCGTGCTGCCGAAGGGGGCTCCACCCGTCGCCGTAGTCCCCACGACATCAACGACTCCGGCCCATCCTCGCATCGGGGACAGGATTTTTGCAGCGGTACGACAGTAGTTTCGGGCACGGCCCGGATCGCGGGAGACGGCGGAAATCGATCTGTTCCACGGAGTTCACACATCGGTGGTGCGGAGCCGGGAAATGTGCGCCCCGCGCGCCCCCCGTGCGGACGGATGCGCCGAATGCGATCTCATCAATAGGCCGAACGGATGCCCAATAGCCCACTTGACGCACTGTCATGAGGGCCGTCGGGGCTACGCTTCACGCCGTGAAGGCAATCCGCAGATTCACCGTCCGCACCGTCCTGCCCGAACAACTCCAGCCGTTGCACGAGCTGGCCCTCAATCTGCGCTGGTCCTGGCACCCCGAGACCAGGGACCTCTTCCGGTCCGTGGACCCGGAGGTCTGGGCCGCGACCGGAGAGGACCCGGTGCGGCTGCTCGGGGAGGTCCCGGCCGCGCGGCTCGCCGCCCTCGCCGCCGACCGGCGCTTCCTGCGCAGGCTCGGCGACCTCGCCGACGATCTGCACGAGTACCTGACCGGCCCGCGCTGGTACCAGGCGCAGCAGGGCGGCCCCACCCCGCCGCCCGCCGCGATCGCCTACTTCTCCCCCGAGTACGGCATCGCCGCCGCGCTGCCCCAGTACTCCGGCGGGCTGGGCATCCTGGCCGGCGACCACCTCAAGGCCGCCAGCGACCTCGGCGTCCCGATCATCGGCGTCGGGCTCTTCTACCGGCACGGCTACTTCCGGCAGTCCCTCGACCGGGACGGCTGGCAGCAGGAGCGCTACCCGCTGCTCGACCCCGACGAGCTGGCCGTCAGCCTGCTGCGCGAGGCGGACGGCGCCCCCGCCCGGGTGGACCTCGCCCTGCCCGGCGGCCGCACCCTCGCCGCCCGGATCTGGAAGGCCCAGGTCGGGCGCGTCCCGCTGCTGCTCCTCGACTCCGACACCGAGGAGAACTCGCCCGCCGAACGCGACGTCACCGACCGGCTCTACGGCGGCGGCAGCGAGCACCGCCTCCTCCAGGAGATGCTGCTCGGCATCGGCGGCGTCCGGGCCGTACGCGCCTACTGCCGCCTCACCGGGCACCCCGCGCCCGAGGTGTTCCACACCAACGAGGGCCACGCCGGCTTCCTCGGCGTCGAGCGCATCCGCGAGCTGGTCGCCGACCCGGCCGAGGGCCTGGACTTCGCCGCCGCCCTGGAGTCCGTCCGGGCCGGGACGCTGTTCACCACCCACACGCCCGTCCCCGCCGGGATCGACCGCTTCGACCGCGAGCTGGTCGCCCGCCACTTCGGCGGCGAGGGCGCCCTGCCCGGCGTCCCCGTCGAGCAGGTGCTCGCCCTCGGCGCCGAGAGCTGGCCCGGCGGCGACCCCGAGCTGTTCAACATGGCCGCCATGGGCCTGCGCCTGGCCCAGCGCGCCAACGGGGTCTCCACCCTGCACGGCGAGGTCAGCCGGGCCATGTTCAACGGCCTCTGGCCCGGATTCGACCCCGCCGAGGTGCCGATCACCTCCGTCACCAACGGGGTGCACGCGGCCACCTGGATCGACCCGGCCGTGGTGCGCCTGGGCGCCGCCGAGATCGGCGCCGACCGCGCCGAGGAGGCGATGACCACCGGCGAGACCCAGCGCTGGACGGGCCTGGAGCGGATCGGCAACACCGAGGTCTGGGAGCTGCGCCGCAGCCTGCGCGCCCAGCTGGTCGACGAGGCCCGCCGCCGGCTGCGCGCCTCCTGGCGCCAGCGCGGCGCCGGCGAGGCCGAGCTCGGCTGGGTCTCCTCGGCGCTCGACCCCGACGTGCTCACCATCGGCTTCGCCCGCCGCGTCCCCTCGTACAAGCGGCTCACCCTGATGCTGCGCGACGCCGACCGGCTGCGGGCCCTGCTGCTGCACCCGACCAGGCCCGTGCAGATCGTCGTCGCCGGCAAGGCCCACCCGGCCGACGACGGCGGCAAGCGGCTGATCCAGCGGATGGTCGCCTTCGCCGACGACCCGGCGGTGCGCCACCGGATCGTCTTCCTGCCCGACTACGACATGGCGATGGCCCGGCACCTCTACCCGGGCTGCGACGTGTGGCTCAACAACCCGCTGCGCCCGCTGGAGGCCTGCGGCACCTCGGGGATGAAGGCGGCGCTCAACGGCTGCCTCAACCTGTCCGTCCTGGACGGCTGGTGGGACGAGTGGTTCGACGGCCAGAACGGCTGGGCGATCCCCACCGCCGACGAGGGCGACGGCGTCCTCGACCCGGACAGCGGGGAGGCCGAGCGGCGCGACGACATCGAGGCCGCCGCGCTCTACGACCTGATCGAGCACCAGGTCGCCGCCCGCTTCTACGACCGCGACGGCGACGGGCTGCCGCACCGCTGGATCGCCATGGTCCGGCACACCCTCGTCACCCTCGGGCCCAAGGTGCTGGCCGGCCGGATGGTCCGCGAGTACGTCGAACGGCTGTACGCCCCGGGCGCGTTGGCGCAGCGGGAGCTGGCGGCGGGGCGGCACACCGGGGCGCGCGAGCTGGCGCGGTGGAAGGCCAAGGTCCGGGAGGCCTGGCCGGCCGTGCGGGTCGAGCACGTCGAGGCGGAGGGGACGGGCGAGGCGCAGGAGCTCGGCGGGGCACTCGCGCTGCGGGTGCAGGTCGCGCTCGGGGCGCTGGAGCCCGGGGACGTCGAGGTGCAGGTGGTCTCCGGCCGGGTGGACGAGGCGGACGGCATCTCGGACGCGGCCGTGCTCGCCCTCAAGCCGGTCGGCGGGCCCGACCTGGACGGGCGCACGCGGTACGAGGGTTCGCTGGAGCTGGACCGGACGGGGCCGTTCGGCTACACCGTCCGGGTGCTGCCCTCGCACCCCCGGCTGGCCTCCCCGGCCGAGCCGGGGCTCGTCGCCCTGCCGGCCGAATCGGCCGGGATGGACGCGGGGCTGCTGCGCTAGGGAAGAGTGCGATTACCACGGACGGCAGTCGTCCGGTTGCCCGGCGTGTCGGGCGGCGGGAGCGTGAGGGGCATGATGCGAACCCTGCGCGCGGTCGCCCTCGCCGCGCTGTCCGTCCTGCTCGTGGCGGGCCCGGCCCAGGCCGGTGCCCGCCCCCTGGCAGCCCCGCCGGCCGAGGCGATGGTCTCCGTGGAGATCTGCCCGCCCGGCGACACCGTCCCCGGTGAGACCGGCACCCTGGAGGTGCGGATCACCAACAACGGGCCGTCCGCCACCAGCGACGCGACCCTGGTGGTCGTGCACTTCCCGCCGCCCGGCGTCGTCCAGTCCGCCGATCCGGCGGTGCCCCTGGACTACTTCGGCACCGGCAGTTCCTACTCGATCCCGGCGGGCCTCGCCCCCGGCGCCACCTCGGTGGAGAAGCTGGCGCTGTACGTCGCGCCGATCACCCTGCCGGGCACCGTCATCAACGGCGACGTCCAGGCCTTCTACCCGGGGGACCCGGACCAGTCCGGCCACACCACTCCGTACAGCTTCACCACCGCCGACACCAAGGCCCACATGATGGTCGGCGCCTCCTCCGCCTGGTCCGCCGGGCACCCCGTGCCGCAGCCGGGCGACCTCACCGGCCACCCCGGGGCGACCATCAACCTGCCGCTGTGGGTGTACAACGCCGGGCCGTCCTACTCGCGGCACCCGATCGACGTGAACATCACCGTGCCCGAGATGACGACGCTGACCGGCACCGCGCCGTACAACTGCACGGCCACCGGGCCGCGCACGCTGACCTGCCACTTCGGGAGCGGGCCGCGCTACCACGACGCGATCTTCATCGACCCGGCCGTGGTGATCGACGCCTCGACCACCGCCGGGCAGGTGCTCACCGGCGGGACGCTGGACGTGATCCCCTCGCCGGAGGAGGACAGCGGCCCGATGTCCGACTGGCACACCGACTTCGTGGTGACCGTGGACTGAGCCCGGCTCCCGGGGCCTTCGGGCAAAAGGAATGCCCGGCCGGGTGCGTGACGGCGCACCCGGTCGGGCACATCTGTGACCACGCTAGACGAGGGAGTCCCTCCAGGCGCGGTGAAGGGCGGCGAACCGCCCGGATCCGTCGATCAGTTCCTGCGGGGAGCCGTCCTCGACGATCCGGCCCTGGTCCATCACCAGGACGCGGTCGGCGATCTCCACGGTGGAGAGCCGGTGCGCGATGATCACCGCCGTACGGCCGGCCAGCACCGTGCGCATCGCCCGCTGGACGGCCCGCTCGCCGGGGACGTCCAGCGAGCTGGTCGCCTCGTCGAGGATCAGCACGGCCGGGTCGGCCAGCAGGGCGCGGGCGAAGGCCACCAACTGGCGCTGACCTGCGGAGATCCGGCCGCCGCGCTTGCGCACGTCGGTGTCGAAGCCGTCGGGCAGGGCGGCGATGAACCCGTACGCGCCGATGTCCCGGGCGGCCTGCTCGACCTCGGCGCGGGTGGCTCCGGGGCGGCCGATGGCGATGTTCTCGGCGACGGTGCCCGAGAACAGGAAGGACTCCTGGGTCACCATCACCACGCCGCGGCGCAGCTCCGGGGTGGCCAGCTCGCGCAGGTCCACCCCGTCGAGGAGGACGCGGCCGGCCGTCGGGTCGTAGAAGCGGGCCAGCAGCTTGGCGACCGTCGACTTGCCCGCGCCGGTGGCGCCGACCACGGCGACGGTCCGGCCGGCCGGGACGGTCAGGTCGAAGGGGGGCAGGACCTGCTTGCCGGTGCGGTAGCCGAAGGCCGTCCGCTCGAAGCGGACCTCGCGGCCCTTGCCCTCGGCGCCCTCGCCCCGGCGCGTCGGCAGCGGGGTGGGCTCGGCGGGCTCCGCGACGGTGGGCTCGTGGGCGAGCAGGCCGGCGATCTTCTCCAGGGCGGCGGCGGCCGACTGGTAGGAGTTCAGGAACATCGCCAGGTGGTCGATCGGGTCGAACAGCCGGCGCAGGTACAGCGTCAGGGCCGTGAGCGCGCCCAGGGCCAGGGTGTCGTCGGCGACCCGGTAGGCGCCGAGCAGCACCACGCCGGTGACCCACAGGTTGGCGACGGTGCGGGAGAGGCCCACGTACCGGGCGATCTCCATCAGGCCGTCGCCCGTGGCCCGGACCGAGTCCTCGTTGACCACGGCGAAGGCCGCGTCGCCGGCCCGCTCGCGGCGGAAGGCCTGGACGGGGCGGATGCCGTTCATGGTCTCCGTGAACCGGACGATCATGGAGGCGGCCTTGGTGCGGGAGCGGCGGTAGACCCGCAGCGAGCGGCGGCGGAAGGAGCGGGCGATCAGCCACAGCGGCAGGAAGGAGGCCAGCGAGACCAGGCCGAGGCGCCAGTCCATCACCAGCAGCAGCACCGAGATGTAGCAGACCGACAGGAAGACGGTCAGCAGCTCCTGGAGGCCCTCGGAGAGCAGCTCGCGCAGCGCGTCGAGGTCGCTGGTGGCGCGGGAGATGATCCGGCCCGAGGTGTAGCGCTCGTGGAAGTCCAGGCTCAGGCGCTGGGCGTGGCGGAAGATCCGGCCGCGCAGCTCCAGCAGGACGTCCTGGTTGATCCGGGCGCCGATCTTGACGAACGCCCACTGGAGCAGCGGGCTGAGCAGGGCGCAGCCCAGGTAGGCCGCGATCACGGCGATCAGCGGGCCGGCGTCGTGCTCGCGCAGGGCCGGGATGCCGCGGTCCATCGCGACGGCGACCAGCAGCGGGCCGGACTGCAGGGCGGCCTGCTGGACGAGGATCGCTGTCATCGCCACCGCGATCCGGCCCCGGTGCGGGCCGAGCAGCGAGCGCAGCAGCTCCCCGGCGGCGCCGGGCGGGACGGGGATGTCCTCCTCGTCCTCCGGCGGCGGAGGAGCCTCCTCCTCGACGGGGTCGACGGGGTCGACGGCCTCGGTGCCGGCGGGCTCGACGGTCGTGGTCACGCGCTGCTCCCCTCGGGGACGAGGGCGGCCTCGCCCGACATCAGTTCGCGGTAGCGCGGACAGTCGCGCAGCAGCTCCTGGTGGGTGCCGACGGCCTCGATCCGGCCGTCCGTCAGCACGGCGACCCGGTCGGCGAGCAGCACGGTGCTCGGGCGGTGGGCGACCACCAGGGCGGTGGTGGAGCCGAGCACCCGGCGCAGGGCCTCCTCGACCAGGGCCTCGGTGTGCACGTCCAGCGCGGAGAGCGGGTCGTCCAGGACGAGGAAGGCCGGGCCGCCGACCACCGCCCGGGCCAGGGCCAGGCGCTGGCGCTGGCCGCCGGACAGGCTCAGGCCCTGCTCGCCGACCTCCGTGTCCACGCCCTCGGGCAGCTTCTCGACGAAGCCGGCCTGGGCGGTGGCGAGGGCGGAGGCCAGTTCCTCGCCGCTCGCGGCGGGGGCGCCCATCAGGACGTTCTCCCGGACGGTGGCGGAGAAGAGCGTCGGCTCCTCGAAGGCGACGGAGACCAGCTCGCGCAGCCGCTCCCGGGGCAGTTCGCGGATGTCCAGGCCGTCCAGGGTGATGGTGCCGGCGGTGGCCTCGTACAGCCGGGGGAGCAGGGAAGTGAGGGTGGTCTTTCCGCTGCCGGTGGCGCCGACCAGGGCCATCGTCTCGCCGCTGCGGACGTGCAGGTCGATGCCGGTCAGCAGGTCGGGGCTGCCCTCGGGGGCGTCGGGGTAGCGGAAGCGGACGCCGGTGAGGCGGATGCCGTCCTTGCCGCCGTCGAGGCCCGTGGCGGTGCCCGGGTCCGCGACGTCGGGTTCGTCCATCACCTCGAAGAAGCGGTCCGTGGCGGTGGCGGCCTCGTTGGTGTAGGCGAGCAGCCAGCCGAGCGACTCGATGGGCCAGCGCAGGGCGAGGGCGGTGGAGAGGAAGGCGACCAGGCTGCCGGCGCTCAGCTCGTCCTGGGCGACGAGGTACGCGCCGACGGCGAGGGCGCAGCCGAGGGCGATCTCGGGCAGGCCGACGACCATGGCCGACAGGCGGGCCAGCAGGTGCGCCTTGTGCAGCTCCGTGCCGCGCAGGCCCCGGGACTGGGCGCGGAAGCGCTCGGCCATCGTGCGGTGGCGGCCGAAGGCCTTGAGGATGCGGATGCCGAGCACCGACTCCTCGACCACCGTGGCGAGGTCGCCGTTCTTGTCCTGGGCGAGGCGGGAGGCGGCGGAGTAGTCCGTCTCGAAGCGCCGGGTGAGCAGCAGGATCGGGAGGGCGGGCGCGAGGAAGAGCAGCGCGAGCCGCCAGTCCTGGGAGAACATCACCGCGGCGCCGGCCACGAACGTCGTCGTGTTGACGAAGAGGAAGACCAGGGCGAAGGCGAGGAACAGCCGGATGACGAACAGGTCCGCCGTCGCCCGGGAGAGCAACTGGCCGGAGCCCCAGCGGTCGTGGAAGGCGACGGGCAGCCGCTGGAGCTTGGCGAAGAGGTCGGCGCGCATCCGCCCCTCCACCGCGGCGAGCGGGCGGGCCAGCACCACCCGGCGGCAGTAGAAGAGCCCGGCCTCGACCAGGCCGAGGACCAGCAGCAGGCCGACCAGCGGCCAGAGGCCGTCGAGGTCGTGGCGGGTCAGCGGGCCGTCGACGATCCGGCCGAGCACCACGGGGACGGCGAGGGAGCTGAGCATGGCGAGGGTGGCCGTCGCCATCGACACGGCGATCCGGCCGCGCACGGCCCGCGCGTAGGGCCACAGGCGCAGCAGGGATCGGACCGTGGAGCGGCGCCCGGTCGGGAGGTCGGCTTGTCTGTTCTCGGCCATCGCGGTGAGGGTAGGCCGGGAGCACGACATTTATCATCCGGTTTTTCGCCCCTGTCGCCCCGGCCCGTACGGAACCGGCCACCCGGACGGGCGGGGTGCGCGCGATCCGTGGGGCGCGCGCGGCCGTTCGTGCAGGGAGCAGTGCGCCGCGCGCCTCTTGCGGGCGCCCCCACAACGGCCGATTACATCTCCTGACGAGTGTTCATCCTGGGAAACGAGTGACAGGAGATTCAGGACATGACGGTCGAAACGGAACCCGCGGCCCCCGGCGGCGGCGCCGCCCTCCTCCAGGTACGGGCGCAACTGAGCCTCAGCACGGCGGCCGCGCGGAACCTGGCGACGACGACCAAGTCCGCGCCGCAGATGCAGGAGATCACCTCCCGCTGGCTGCTCAAGATGCTGCCCTGGGTGCAGGTCAGCGCCGGTACGTACCGGGTCAACCGGCGGCTCAGCTACGCCACCGGGCGCGGCCGGGTCGGCTTCGCCAAGACCGGCGCGACGGTCACGGTGATCGCCCCCTCGCTGACCGAGGTGCCGGCACTGCGCGGATTCGGCGACGAGGCGGTGCTGGAGGAGCTGGCCCGCCGGTTCACGCAGCGGGACTTCGCGCCCGGCGACATGCTGGTGCGCGAGGGCGACCCGATCCGCGAGGTCTTCCTGATCGCGCACGGCAAGGTCGAGCGCCTCGGCACCGGCAAGTACGGCGAGGAGACGGTGGTCGGCACCCTCGCCGACGGCGACCACATCGGCGACGAGGGGCTCACCGAGGCCTCCGGCAACTGGCCGTACACCGTGCGCGCGGCGACCTCGGGCGTGGCCATGGCCCTGCAGTGGTCCCAGTTCCAGGAGTTGACCGACCGCTCGCCCGAACTGCGCGAGCACCTGCTCGGGTTCGCGGCCGACGCCGCCCAGGCGCAGAACGCGCACGGCGAGGCGGAGATCGACCTCTCCGCCGGCCACGAGGGCGAGTACGAGCTGCCCGGCGCCTTCGTGGACTACGAGTTGAGGCCGCGCGAGTACGAGCTGAGCGTCGCGCAGACCGTGCTCAAGGTGCACACCCGCGTCGCGGACCTCTACAACAAGCCGATGAACCAGACCGAGCAGCAGCTGCGGCTCACCATCGAGGCGCTGCGCGAGCGCCAGGAGCACGAGCTGATCAACAACCCGGACTTCGGGCTGCTCAGCAACACCGACTTCGACCAGCGCGTGCAGACCCACTCCGGGGCGCCCACCCCGGACGACCTGGACGACCTGCTCGCGATGCGCCGCGACACCGACTACCTGTTCGCCCACCCGCGGGCCATCGCGGCCTTCGAACGGGAGTGCAACCGGCTCGGCGTCTACCCGGGCACGGCGGAGGTGCTCGGCAAGCAGCGGCCCGCCTGGCGCGGGGTGCCGATCTTCCCGTGCAACAAGATCCCGGTGGCGGCGGACCAGACCACCTCGATCATCGCGATGCGGGTGGGCGAGCAGAACCAGGGGGTCGTCGGGCTCAACCAGATCGGGATTCCGGACGAGGTCGAGCCCTCGCTGAACGTGCGGTTCATGGGGATCGACGAGAAGGCGATCGCCTCGTACCTGGTCAGCGCGTACTACTCGGCGGCGGTGCTGGTGCCGGACGCGATCGGCGTGCTGGAGAACGTGGAGGTGGGGCACGCGCGGGGGTGAGCCGCTGTTGGAGGGAGTGGGTGCGGGGCTCTAGGCGGGGGTGGGCACGGGGTTCTGGGCGGGGTGGGCGGGCGCGCGCAGCAGGAGCAGTGAGCGCCCGCCCAGGGGCGCCTTGCCGCAGGGGTGCTCGTCGGCGGTCCCCGCCGTGTCGACGACGGTGGTGTACGGGGAGTCCGGCGCGGCCCAGGGCTCGGCGGGGAGGGTGAAGTCGACGGCCTCCGGGCCCGCGTTGAGCAGCAGCAGGAAGCTGTCGTCCACCGGGGGCCGGCCGGTCTCGTCCCGCTCCGACATGGCCGTGCCGGAGAGCAGCATGCCCAGGCAGGCGGTGGGGGCGAACCAGTCGGCCTCCGTCATCTCCTCGCCCCGGGGCGTGAACCAGGCGAGGTCCGGCTGGCCGCCGGGGGTGGCGGCGCGGCCCGAGAAGAAGGCGCGCTGGCGCAGCACGGGGTGGGCGCGGCGCAGGCGGACCAGGCGGGCCGTGAGGTCCGCGAGTTCCCGCCACTCGGGGTGGTCGAGGAGGGACCAGTCGAGCCAACTCGTCCGATTGTCCTGGCAGTAGGCGTTGTTGTTGCCGCCCTGGGTGCGGCCCAGCTCGTCCCCGGCGGTGATCATCGGGACGCCGGTGGAGAGCAGCAGCGTCGCCATCAGGTTGCGCAACTGGCGCAGGCGCAGGGCGGTGATGTCGGGGTCGGAGGTCTCGCCCTCGGCTCCGTGGTTCCAGGAACGGTTGTCGTCCGTGCCGTCGCGGTTGTCCTCGGCGTTGGCGAGGTTGTGCTTGTGGTTGTACGAGACCAGGTCGCGCAGGGTGAAACCGTCGTGCGCCGTCACGTAGTTGACGGAGGCGTAGGGGCGTCTCCCGCCGCGCTGGTACAGGTCCGAGGAGCCGGACAGGCGGTAGCCGAGCTCCCGGACGTCCGGGCTGGAACCGCGCCAGAAATCGCGGACGGAGTCGCGGTAGCGGTCGTTCCACTCCGCCCAGAGCGGAGGGAAGGTGCCGACCTGGTAGCCGCCCGGGCCGACGTCCCAGGGCTCGGCGATGAGCTTCGTCCGGCTGAGCAGCGGGTCCTGGGAGACGGCGGCCAGGAGGGGGTGGCGCTCGGTGTCGACGGCGTCCGAGCCCCGGGCCAGGGCGGCGGCCAGATCGAAGCGGAAGCCGTCCACGCCCATCTCGGTGACCCAGTAGCGCAGCGAATCCGTGACCAGGCGGATCACCTGGGGGTGACGGGTGTCCAAGGTGTTGCCGCAGCCCGTGAAATCGGCGTAGCCGCGCGGGCGGTGAGGGGCGAGGCGGTAGTAGGCGGCGTTGTCGACACCCCGGAAGGACAGGCTCGGGCCCAGCTCGGCGCCCTCGGCGGTGTGGTTGAACACCACGTCGAGGATCACCTCGATGCCCGCCCGGTGGAGGGCGCGGACCATGCGCTTGAACTCGCCGACCTGGCCTCCGCGGGAGCCGGAGGCGGAGTAGGCGGCGTGCGGGGCGAAGTAGCCGATCGTGTTGTAGCCCCAGTAGTTGACCAGGCCGCGGGCCTGAAGATGGTCCTCGCCGGCGAACTGGTGGACGGGGAGGAGCTCGACGGCCGTCACACCGAGGCGGGTCAGATGGGCGACGGCGGCGGGGTGGGCGAGGCCGGCGTAGGTGCCGCGGAGGGGCGGGGGGACGTCGGGGTGGCGCATGGTGAAGCCGCGGACGTGGAGCTCGTAGATGACCGTCTCGGCCCAGGGGGTCTTGGGGCGGTGGTCGTCGAACCAGTCGTCGTCGTCGTGGACGACCACCGAACGGGGGACGTGGGGGGCGGAGTCGCGGTTGTCGCGGACGGTGTCGGCGACATCGGCCTCCGGCCAGGCGCGGGCCGCTGCGCAGGCGGCGTCGTGGGACACGTACGTGCCGTCGACGGCGCGGGCGTACGGGTCGAGAAGCAGCTTGGCGGGGTTCCAGCGGGCGCCCGTCCACGGGTCCCAGCGGCCGTGGACACGGAAGCCGTAGCGGGTGCCGGGGGTGACGCCGGGGAGGAAACCGTGCCAGATCTGGAAGTCCTGCTCGGTGAGGCGGTGGCGGGTCTCGCGGCCGTCCTCGTCGAACAGGCACAGGTCGACGGCCTCGGCGGCGGGGGCCCAGAGGGCGAAGTTCGTGCCGGGGCCGCGGCGTTGGTCGGTGTGGAAGCGGGCGCCGAGGGGTTGGCGGCTGCCGGGCCAGGGGGGTGCGGGGGTGTCCATGGTGGGGGCTCCCTGGGCGGGGTGGGGCTTTGGGGCGGTCGGTTTCTCTTTCCCGGAATGGGGGGTGGGGAAGCGGGGTGAACGGGGGGTGGCGGGGGGTGGTCGTTGGGGGGTGGGCTCTCGGGAGGGTGGGGGCCGGGGGCGGCTCCGGGGGTGGCCGCTCCGTGG
>NZ_JBIWOW010000044.1:0-41290 GCF_044767945.1 Kitasatospora sp. NPDC101183
GTCGAGCGCGACCACGCGGGTCTCCCCCTCCCCGTAGACCTTGTTCAGGCCGGTCGCGCGGGCGGCCGCCCGACCGGTACGGACGGCGGTTGCGGGGAAGGTCACGTGGACTCCAGGGGATGAATCGGATTTTCCTACCGTTTCATCCTGTCAAGGCGTCCGCGGGCGATGCGTATGCCGAGCAGTCGATCGGCCCCCGCCGACTCGGCGGTACGGCGGGGGGCTTCCTCCTCCTCAGGTATGACAGGGTCCCGAGGACCAAAGTCCTCCTCCTGCCCGACGGACTACCCGACGGATTCTTACTCGACGGACTACTCCACGGAGACGCCGAAGGCCGTTGCCAGGCCCGCCAGGCCGTCGGTCACGGTGCGGCCGGAAGGCGTGAACCGCCAACCCCCGCCCGCCCGTTGGAACGACCCCAGCAGCATCGCCGAGTCCGGCACGCCCCCGTTGGAGCCCGGCCAGCGCGTCGGCCCCTCCGCGCCCGGGCCGTACGCGGCCTCCACCGCCAGGCCGTACACCTGGCCGAGCGGCAGCGCCGAGGGTTCCTCCTCCTCGCTGGAGACCGCGACCACCACCTCCTCGACGGACGGCGGCAGCCGGTGCAGTTCCACGCTCAGCCGGGCCGCCCGGGTCGGCTCGCCCGGCACCGAGCGGGTCGGGTGCAGGCGCACCGCGCCGTCCGGGTCCTGCGGGTTGTTGAAGAAGACGAAGTGCTCGTCGCTCAGCACCCGGCCGCCCGCGCACAGGAAGGCCGTCACGTCCAGCTCCACCGGCACCCCGGCGCCGGTGCGGCTCTGCCAGCTCACGGTGAGCGCGCTCTGCGCCGCCGTCTCCTGCTGCTGCCGGGGCTTCTCGGGGGCGGCCTCACCGCCGCCGAGACGGCCGCGCAGGCCCTGCTCCGCCAGCAGGTCCACCAGCTCCGGGCCCGTCACCAGCGTCAGCGGCTTGCCCTCGATGTAGCTGTACGAGCCGCGCCCGAAGCCGGCCGTGGTCACGAGGATGCCCTTGATCGCGCCGTGGTGGCGCACCGTGGACTCCAGGTCGCGCACGGCCGTCGGCGGCACCGTCTTCCTGTAGCGCTTCGCCTGGATGACGATCTTGCCGCCCGTCACCGGATCCAGGTCCTCGGCCACCACGTCCACGCCCACGTCGCCGCTGCGGGCCGTGGTCATCACCCGGAACCCGCGCAGCCGGAACAGCTCCGCGATCAGCTCCTCGAACTCGATCGGATCCATCTCGAAGAGGTCCGGATCGTCCTCCCCGCCCTGGCCCGCCACACTGCCGCCCACCTGCTCCGGCAGCCGGCCCGGCTTCACCTCGTCCAGCCGCTCCGGCCGCGCCGACAGCTTGCCGCCCAGGCCCAGCAGGCACTCCACCGGGGCCACCCGGTCCAGCGCCAGGGCGGCGAAGTCCGCGCGGGAGGCCGTCAGCGTGGAAAGGAAGCGCTCCGCCTCCCGGCCCGTCGCCGGATCGATGCCCAGCACGAAGCCGTTCAGCACCACCGACTCCAACAGGCCGTCCCGGTCCGCCCGGAACAGCTCCACCGCCACCCGCAGCGCCGACTGCGCCAGCACCTCGCGGTACAGCGCCTTGCGCTCCGTCGCCGGGCGGGCCACCTCCGCCTCGCGGTCGTCCGACTTCACGTACCGCACCCGGCCCGCCGCCGGCACCACGTCCGGGCCCGGCAGCTCCCAGTTCACCACCAGCTCCCGGTTCGCCCCGTCCCAGGCCGCCACCAGGCGGTGCGGGAAACCCTCCGGCCAGGACGCCGAGGCGTACAGCCCCGCCGTGAAGTACTCCTGCACGGCCTCCGGCTCGCCCGCCCGCAGCCGGCGCAGCAACTCCTCCGTCCCCGAGGCCCGTTCGGCCTCCTCGCGGCGGAACCGCTCGGCCCAGGCCAGGTACTCCCGGTGGTACGCCTCCAGCCGCTGCTGCCGCTCCGCCTCCCGCGCCTGGGCCGTGTACCAGTCCTGCTCGAAGGCCGCCCGCGCCTGGGCGACGTACTGCTCGTACTGGCGCCGGATGCCCGGATTGAACGCCTGGGCGCCGGTGGGCGGGGCGACCTGGTACCTCGGGTCGAGCTGGTCCGGCATCGCCACGGCCGTACCCAGCGGGCCCGGATCGAACGGCGCCACCGGGCGCGAGGCCAGCAACACCTGCGGCCCGAACGCGGGCGCGGCCAGACCGGCGGCCAGCAGCCCCCTCAACTCCTCGACCCTGGCGTCCAGTTCGGCCGTCCGCTGGGCCGCCTCCGCCTCCCGCTCCTGCTGGTAGGCGGCCTTCGCCTCCCGCTCGTTACGGGAGGCCGCCCGCTGGGCCTCCCGCTGCGCGCGCTCGTGCCGCCGCAACTCCGCCGCCTCGGCGCGCCAGCGGGCCTCCTCCCGGCGCTGCTGCTGCCGCTGCGCCTCCGCCCAGATCGCCAGCACCCCGCTGTTCCGCCGCCCCGCCACCAGCCACCCCTTCACGTCACCGCGCTGTCGCGCCCGGCCACAATAGAACGCCCGACGAACCCGCCGCGACCAGCACGCCTTCGCCGTTACCCACCCGAAGCCGTAACTGACACACCGTCGGCCCCGGCCGCCTTCCACGGCAGGGCGCGCGTCCCCGCCCGGGCCGCCGGACCGGCCGTCGCTGTCGGTGCCACCGGGTAGCCTCGGTCCCTTCGGCGGGTGCGAGGCGAGGGAGTGGTGTGGCGATCGGAGCGCAGCAGGCGGGGTGGATGTCGACCGGCCTGGGCTGGCGGGACGGGCGGGCCTGGCTCGGGGCCGTGGCCGGGAGCCGGGTGCACGAGCGGGCGGTGGAGCCCGGGGTGCAGGTCGGTTGGCTGCTGCACGGGCCGCGGCGCTGCGTCGGCGCGTGGCTGGTCGGGGCGACGGAGCGGACGGCGTGCCCGCACCACGCGGTGGTGGCGCCCGAGAGCGGGGCCACGCAGTGCCCGGCCTGCCAGAGCGTGGACCGGGGGCTCGCGCTCGCCCGGGACCAGATCCTGGACGACGGCCGCACGTACATGCTCTACCTCGCCTGGTTCGGCGAGGGGCTGCTGAAGGTCGGCCTCACGGGAGAGCACCGAGGCGACAGCCGACTGCTCGAACAGGGCGCGCTGGCCTACGCGTTCACGGCACGCGGGAGCCTTCCCGCCGTGCGGCGCGCCGAACTCACCGTCTCCGCCTCGGGGATGGCCCGGGAGCGCTTCACGTCCCGCGTGAAGACCGAGAACTGGTGGTCGCACGGCCACGAGGCCCACCGCCGTACGCTCCTGACCGAGGCCCGCGACAGCGCCCACCGCCTCCTGGACGGCCACGCGCTGGAGCTGCTCGCCGACCGCCCGGTGGTGGACCACGTCGACCGGTTCGGCCTGACGGCCGGCGCCCCGGAGGCGTACGGCGAGATCACCGCCCTCGCGGACGGCGCGGTGGTCGCCGGGGCCCTGCGCCCGCCGGTCGGCCGCCACCTGTTCCTGGACCAGCCCGACGGCCGCGCCCCGCTGCTCCTGGACACCCGCCGCCTGACGGGCTGGACGCTCACGCCCGTCGGCGGGCGCGCGTGCGAGGGCCTCACCGTCGAGGAGCGTGTCCGCCCTCCCGAGCCGGACACGCAGGAGGCGCTCTTCTGAGCGAGCTAACCCAGCTTGCCGCGCACCCCGCCCGGCCCCGACCGCGCCCGCCGCGACAGCGGCGGCCTCGACGGCCGGACGTCACCGCGCCCCTGTGGCCATGCGGGCTCCGCCACCTCGGCCGCCCGCCGCGCGGCGAGCGCGGCCCGCGCCGCCGCCAGCGCGACCCGCGCGAGCAACGGGTCCTCCCGGAGCCCCGCCGAACGCTTGGCGCTCTGGCAGCCCGAGCACCACACGGCCGAGGCGGGCCCGTCCGGGTACCGCATGTCCTCGGGCGGCAGGTAGTGCCCGCCACACTCGACACACTCGAAGACCAGCCTCATCCGACGATCACCGTTCCCGATCCGTGGCACCGACCGCAGGGCGACCAGAACTCGTGAACCCTGGGCACCATGCTCCCTTCCTCGTCCAGATCGACCGTCGCCTCGGTCTTCTGGGTCCCCCCGGACCCGCCGCAGCCGGAGCAGGACTGAACCTCGGGCATATGCCGTCCCTCCGTAGCGGACGTCCACCGTAGCGCGAATCCGCGGGAACGAGCACCGGACCCGGCGATCCACCACCCGTACGGGGAGCGCGAGATGGGGGCACACGCCCCCGGACGTGGGTCGGCCCCTCGCGATGAGCACCGCCGCGAGGGGCCGACCGTTCGGGGGGGCCTCAGCCGAGGGAGGCCCGGAGGAACTCGCGGTTCATGGCGGCGATGCTGGGCAGCGGGATGCCCTTGGGGCAGGCCGTGGCGCACTCGCCGGTGTTGGTGCAGCCGCCGAAGCCCTCGGCGTCCATCGCGCCGACCATCTCGCGCACCCGGGAGGCCCGCTCGGGCGCGCCCTGGGGGAGGATGTTGAGGTGGACGACCTTGGCGGAGGTGAAGAGCATCGCCGAGCCGTTGGGGCAGGCGGCCACGCAGGCGCCGCAGCCGATGCACTCGGCGTGCTCGAAGGCGGTGTCGGCCACCTCCTTGGGGACGGGCGTGGCGTGGGCCTCGGGAGCGGCGCCGGTGGGAGCGGTGATGTAGCCGCCCGAGCCGATGATCCGGTCGAAGGCGGAGCGGTCGACGACGAGGTCCTTGACGACGGGGAAGGCGGCGGCCCGCCAGGGCTCGACGTCGATGGTGTCGCCGTCGTTGAAGTGCCGCATGTGCAGCTGGCAGGTGGTGGTGCGCTCGGGGCCGTGCGCCTGGCCGTTGATGACCATGCCGCAGGCGCCGCAGATGCCCTCGCGGCAGTCGTGGTCGAAGGCGACGGGCTGGTCCCCGCGCAGGATCAGCTCCTCGTTGAGGGTGTCGAGCATCTCGAGGAAGGACATGTCAGGGCTGATCCCGCTGACCTGGTAGGTGGTCATCGAGCCGGCCGCGTCCGGGCCCGCCTGGCGCCAGATGCGCAGGGTGAGGTTCATGCGTAGCTCCGCTGGGTGGGGTGGACGTACGCGAAGTCGAGGGCCTCGCGGTGCAGGACGGGGGCGGCGCCGGTGCCGGTGAACTCCCAGGCGGCGGCGTAGGTGAACTCCTCGTCGCGGCGGGCGGCCTCGCCCTCGGGGGTCTGGCTCTCGGTGCGGAAGTGGCCGCCGCAGGACTCGGCGCGGTGCAGGGCGTCCAGGCACATGAGTTCGGCGAGCTCGAAGTAGTCGACGAGCCGGTTGGCCTTCTCCAGGGACTGGTTGAGCTCCTGGCCGCTGCCGGGCACCTTGATGCGGCGCCAGAACTCCTCGCGCAGTTCTGGGATCCTGGCCAGGGCGCGCTTGAGGCCGGCCTCGTCGCGGGCCATTCCGCACTCGTCCCAGAGCAGTTCGCCGAGTTCGCGGTGGAAGGAGTCGGGGGTGCGGTCGCCGTCGACGGAGAGGATCAGGTTGAGCCGGTCCTCGACCTCGGCCTCCGCCTCGGCGACGGCCGGGTGGTCCCCGGGGACGGCGGCCAGCGGGTGGCGGGCCAGGTAGTCGTTGAGGGTGGGCGGCAGGACGAAGTAGCCGTCGGCGAGGCCCTGCATGAGGGCGGAGGCGCCGAGGCGGTTGGCGCCGTGGTCGGAGAAGTTGGCCTCGCCGATGGCGAACAGGCCGGGCACGGTGGTCTGGAGGTCGTAGTCGACCCAGAGCCCGCCCATCGTGTAGTGGATCGCCGGGTAGATGCGCATCGGCACCTGGTACGGGTCCTCGGCGGTGATCCGCTCGTACATCTCGAAGAGGTTGCCGTACTTGGCCTCGACGGCGTCCCGGCCGAGGCGGCGGATGGCGTCGGCGAAGTCCAGGTACACGCCCTGCCCGCCGGGGCCGATGCCGCGGCCCTCGTCGCAGACGTTCTTGGCGGCGCGGGAGGCGATGTCGCGCGGGACGAGGTTGCCGAAGGCCGGGTAGATCCGTTCGAGGTAGTAGTCGCGCTCCTCCTCGGGGATCTGCGCGGGCGGGCGGGTGTCGCCCTGGGCCTTGGGCACCCAGATCCGGCCGTCGTTGCGCAGCGACTCGCTCATCAGGGTGAGCTTGGACTGGTGGTCGCCGGAGCGCGGGATGCAGGTGGGGTGGATCTGGGTGAAGCAGGGGTTGGCGAAGTGGGCGCCGCGCCGGTGGGCCCGCCAGATCGCGGTGGCGTTGGAGTTCTTGGCGTTGGTGGAGAGGTAGAAGACGTTGCCGTAGCCGCCGCTGGCGAGGACGACGGCGTCGGCGGTGTGGCTGGTGATCTCACCGGTGACGAGGTCGCGGGCGACGATGCCGCGCGCCCGCCCGTCCACGACGATCAGGTCGAGCATTTCGGTGCGCGGGTGGATCTCCACGTTCCCGGCGGCGATCTGCCGGGAGAGCGCCTGGTAGGCGCCGAGGAGCAGCTGCTGGCCGGTCTGGCCGCGCGCGTAGAAGGTGCGGGAGACCTGGACGCCGCCGAAGGAGCGGGTGTCGAGCAGGCCGCCGTACTCGCGGGCGAAGGGCACGCCCTGGGCGACGCACTGGTCGATGATCTCCACCGAGACCTGGGCGAGGCGGTGGACGTTGGACTCGCGGGCGCGGAAGTCGCCGCCCTTGACGGTGTCGTAGAACAGCCGGCGGACGGAGTCGCCGTCGTTGCGGTAGTTCTTGGCCGCGTTGATGCCGCCCTGGGCGGCGATGGAGTGGGCGCGCCGGGGGGAGTCCTGGAAGCAGAACTGGACGACGTGGTAGCCCTGTTCGGCGAGGGTGGCGCCGGCCGCGCCGCCCGCCAGGCCCGTGCCGACGACGATCACGGTGTGCTTGCGCCGGTTGGCGGGGTTGACGAGCTTGGCCTCGAACCGCCGCTGGTCCCAGCGCTCTTCGATCGGCCCGGCGGGGGCCTTGTCGTCGGCGATCGGCTCGCCGACGGTGTAGTCGAGGTAGCTCATTTGACGATTCCGATCATCACGGACACGGGGACGGACACGAAGCCGACGGTCAGCAGCAGGGCCAGGCCGTTGGCGGCGAGCTTGAGCGTGCGGTCCCGGCGGGGGCTGTTGGCGCCGAGGGTCTGCGCGGCGCTCCAGAAGCCGTGCCGGATGTGGAGGCCGAGGGCCAGCACCGCGAGGACGTAGAACAGCGCGACGGGCCAGCGGTCGAAGGAGGCCACGACGTTCTGGTACGGGTGCTCGTGCTCGCCGACGGGGTTCACCGTGCCGGTGGTGAGGTCGAGGATGTGCCAGACCACGAACAGGCCCAGGATCACCCCGCCCCAGCGCATGGTGCGGGTGGCGTAGCTGGCACGGTGGCGCTTGTGCGCGTACTTGGTGGGCCGGGCGGCGAGGTCGCGGCGGCTGAGCTGGTACGCGGAGACGCCGTGCGCGACGACGGCGGCGAGCAGGCCGAACCGGAAGATCCAGATCAGCCACTCGTAGCGCAGGAAGGGCGTGCCGAGGGTGCGCAGCCAGTGGGCGTAGTGGTTGATCTCGGCGGGGCCGAAGAAGATCTGGAGGTTGCCCAGCATGTGGGCGACCAGGTACAGCAGCATGAGCAGCCCGCTGACGGCCATGACGGCCTTCTTGCCGACCGTCGACCGCCACAGGTTCAGGAGGAGGGACGGAGGGCGGCCCGTCCGCGTCGCGGTTGTCATGGCGGCAACGGTAGGGACGCGTTCCGACCCGTGTCCAAGACATGATGCGGCTCACGACGATAGGCAGAGCCTATGGAGTGCCCTTACGCTGGGCTTATGCAGTTGCAGCAGCTCCGCTACTTCCTGGCCGTGGCAGATACCTGCCATTTCACCCGGGCCGCCGAGGCCGTCCGGGTCGCCCAGCCCTCCCTCTCCCAGCAGGTCCGGGCGCTGGAGCGGGAGTTGGGGGCCGAGCTGTTCCACCGCACCCGGGGCAAGATCGCGCTCACGGACGCCGGGGAGGCGCTGCTGCCGCTGGCCCGGCGCATCGTGGCGGACGCGGAGAGCGCCCGGGTCGCCGTGCAGGAGACGGTGCAGCTGCGCCGGGGCCGGGTGCGGCTGGGGGCGCCGCCGAGCCTGTGCACCAGCCTGGTGCCGGACGTGCTGCGGGTCTTCCGGGACCGCTACCCGGGCGTGGCGCTGGTCGTCCGCGAGGGCGGCTCGCGCGACCTCGTCCGGCTGCTGGGGGAGGGGGAGCTGGACCTCGCGCTGGTGATCACCCCGCCGAGGGGGGAGCGGCCGCCGGAGCCGGGGGTGACCGGCCTGCTGCACGAGGAGCTGGTGCTGGTCTCCGCCGACCGGCCCGCGCGCTCGGCCCGGCGCACCGTCCGGGTGACGGAGCTCCGGGGGCGCCCGCTGGTGATGTTCCGGGAGGGCTACGACCTTCGGGAAGCGACGCTGGCGGCCTGCCGGGAGGCCGGGTTCGAGCCCGAGTTCGCCGTCGAGGGCGGGGAGATGGACGCCGTGCTCGGCTTCGTCCGGGCGGGGCTGGGGCCGGCCGTGGTGCCCGGGATGGTGGCGGCCCGCTCGGGCCTGGAGGTGACGCCCTTCGCCGGGCCGGGCCTGGGGCGCACGATCGCCCTGGCGCACGGGCCGGAGCTGCCGCCCACGCGCGCGGCGGAGGCGCTGCACGCGACCCTGCTGGAGCACCTGCGCGACGCCGCCCGGGCGGGTGAACTCCCGCCCGGGACGCGTCTGTTGCTCTAGAGGGCCGGGGCAAGATCCGCCGGACAGGCCCTAGGCGGGGAGGACGGCCTCGATCGCGGCCACGGCCTCCGCCGACTCCGGGTCGACGCTCGGGCGCAGGCGGGCGGTCACGGTGCCGTCGGGGGAGAGGACGAACTTCTCGAAGTTCCAGGTGACGTCCCCGGCCTGGCCCTCGGCGTCGGCCGTCTCGGTGAGCCGGGCGTACAGCGGGTGCCGGTTCTCGCCGTTGACGTCGATCTTCTCGAACAGCGGGAAGGTGACGCCGTACGTGGTGGAGCAGAAGGTCTGGATGTCCTCGGCGCTGCCCGGCTCCTGCCCGGCGAACTGGTTGCAGGGGAAGCCCAGCACGGTGAACCCGCGGGCGGCGTAGCGCTCCTGGAGCCGCTCCAGGCCGGCGTACTGCGGGGTGAGGCCGCACTTGGAGGCGACGTTGACGATCAGCAGCGCCTTGCCCTTGAACTCGGCCAGGGAGGCGGCCTCGCCGGCGAGGGTGCGCAGGGGGATGTCGTACAGGCTCACGGGGTGGTCCTCTCGAAGGGTCGGGTGCTCCGCGCACACCGTAGCGGCGCCGGACGGTTCAACCCGCCCGGCGCCGCCGGTGTTCCACGCGCGATCAGGGCGCGAGCGGCCGGATCGCGGTGGGCGCGTGCTCCGGGAGGGTGGCGAGCTCCTCGAACTCGTTGACCTTGTCGATGTCGGCGGCGGCCATCGAGATGTTGGTGACCCGCTCCAGGATCGCCTCGACCACCACGGGGACGCGGAACTCGGCGGCCAGCTTCTTGGCCCCCTCGAAGGCGGGCAGCAGCTGGTCCGGCTCGGTGACGCGGATCGCCTTGCAGCCCAGGCCCTCGACCACCTTGACGTGGTCGACGCCGTAGACGCCCAGCTCGGGGGAGTTGAGGTTCTCGAACTCCAGGTTGACCTGGAAGTCGATGTCGAAGTTCCGCTGCGCCTGGCGGATCAGCCCGAGGTAGGAGTTGTTCACCAGCACGTGGACGTACGGGATGCGGTGCTGGGCGCCGACCGCCAGCTCCTCGATCATGAACTGGAAGTCGTAGTCGCCCGAGAGCGCGACGACCTGCCCCTGAGGGTCGGCGGTGGCGACGCCGAGGGCGGCCGGGATCGTCCAGCCGAGCGGGCCGGCCTGGCCGCAGTTGATCCAGTGGCGCGGCCGGTAGACGTGGAGCATCTGGGAGCCGGCGATCTGGGAGAGGCCGATGGTGGTGACGTACCTGGTCTCGGGGCCGAAGGCGCGGTTCATCTCCTCGTAGACGCGCTGCGGCTTGAGCGGCACGTCGTCGAAGTGGGTGCGGCGCTGGAGGCGGGCCTTGCGCTCCTGGGTGGAGGCGGCCCAGGTGCTGCGGTCCTTGAGGGTGCCCCGGCGCTCCTCGGCGATCTGGACGAAGAGCTCCAGCGCGGCCTTGGCGTCGGAGGCGATGCCGAGGTCGGGGGCGAAGATCCGGCCGATCTGGGTGGGCTCGACGTCGACGTGGACGAAGGTGCGCCCGGCGGTGTAGACGTCGAGGCCGCCGGTGTGGCGGTTGGCCCAGCGGTTGCCGATGCCGAGGACGAAGTCGGAGGCGAGGAAGTTCTCGTTGCCGTAGCGGTGCGAGGTCTGGAGGCCGACCATCCCGGCGTTGAGCGGGTGGTCGTCCGGCACGACGCCCCAGCCCATCAGGGTGGGGACGACCGGGACGCCCGTCAACTCGGCGAACTCCAGCAGGAGTTCGGAGGCGTCGGCGTTGATGACGCCGCCGCCGGCGACGATCAGGGGCCGCTCGGAGGCCTGGAGGAGCGCGAGGGCCTTCTCGATCTGGACGCGGTTGGCGGCGGGCTTGTGGACGGGCAGCGGCTGGTACGCCTCGGGGTCGAAGTCGATCTCGGTGAGCTGGACGTCGATCGGCAGGTCGATCAGGACGGGCCCGGGGCGGCCGGAGCGCATCAGGTGGAAGGCCTGCTGGAAGACGCCGGGGACCTGCGCGGCCTCCAGGACGGTGGTGGCGGCCTTGGTGACGGGCCGGGCGATCGAGGCGATGTCGACGGCCTGGAAGTCCTCCTTGTGCAGCCGGGCGACGGGCGCCTGGCCGGTGATGCACAGGATCGGGATCGAGTCGGCGGTGGCCGAGTACAGGCCGGTGATCATGTCGGTGCCGGCGGGGCCCGAGGTGCCGATGCAGACGCCGATGTTGCCCGCCTTCGCGCGGGTGTAGCCCTCGGCCATGTGGGAGGCGCCCTCGACGTGGCGGGCCAGGGTGTGGCGGATGCCGCCGGAGGCCTTGAGGGCGGCGTAGAACGGGTTGATGGCGGCGCCCGGCACGCCGAAGGCGACCTCGACGCCTTCGAGCCTGAGGATCTCCACGGCCGCGCGGGCGGCTGTCATACGGGGCATCGGAACTCTCCTGCGTCGGCCCGCAGTGGGGTCGGAGGGCTCATCTCCTGAATTCCACCATACGGAAGAACGGTTTCTGCATGTGGAATGACGGTAGGGCGGGCCCGGTGGGTCGTCAAGGGGGATTCAACGGAATGTTGAACGCTCGGAGCGAGGTCGGGATCGTACGGACAGGCGGCTCTCGCGCCCGTGTTCCCGGGGAATCCGCGCCTCCGCGCCCGGAAGCGGACCCGGTGTGGAGCGCCGGTGAAAGGCCGGTGTCCGCGGTCGGGCGCCCCGGTGCGGCTGGGTACCGTCGGTGCCACGCCGGGCCCGTGACGTCCACCTGAGGCCGCGGCGGGGGGAATCGAGGCGTCCGGGGAGCGGGGGAGCTCCCGAGGGCCGCCGCCGTCCAGGACCAGCGCGCCCGGTCCGCCGCACCCGAGCGAGGGACGCACCCCCTGACCGCACCACCCGACACCCGCCGCCCTCCGGAGCCCCCGGACGCGCGGCCGCACCGCTGTCGCCCCCACCCGTGTGGTCCTGAGCCCCTGCCTCGCGACGGCGCGCCCGCAGTGCCCGGGTGCGCGGAAGGAACGTCCCCATGCGCCGCAACCCCACCCCCGCCCGCCCTCCGGCGGTGACCGGGTGACCCCGCCGATCCGCCCGCAGCCGGGCCCGGCCGCCCCGCCCGGCCCCCGCCGCAGCCCGCTCGCCGCGCTGCGCGCCGTGCCCTGGCGCCAGGACCTGCCCGCCTCCCTGGTCGTCTTCCTGGTCGCCCTGCCGCTGTGCGTCGGCGTGGCCGTCGCCTCCGGCGTCCCCGCCGAACTCGGGCTGGTCACCGGCCTCGTCGGCGGCCTGGTCGTCGGCCTGCTGCCCGGCAGCAGCCTCCAGGTCAGCGGCCCCGCCGCCGGGCTGACCGTGCTCGTCGCCGACGCCGTCCAGCGCTACGGCCCCGGCGCGCTCGGCCTGCTCGTCCTCGGCACCGGGCTGCTCCAGCTCACCATGGGCGCCCTGCGGCTCGGCCGCTGGTTCCGCGCCATGTCCGCCTCGGTGGTGCACGGCATGCTCGCCGGCATCGGCCTGACCCTGCTCACCGGCCAGCTCTACGCCCTCGCCGACCGCCCCGCCCCCGCCACGGGCCCCGACAAGCTCGCCGGACTGCCCCGGCTGGCCGCCGAGGTCGTCACCGGCTCCGCGCAGCGCAGCGCCGTGGCCCTCGGGCTGGCCACCCTGCTCGTCCTCGTCGCCTGGAAGCACCTGCCCGCGCGGATCTCCCGGGCCGTGCCCGCGCCGCTGGCGGCCGTCGGGCTGGCCGCCGCCGTCACCGCCGCGGCCGACCTGCCGGTGGCCCGGGTGCGGGTGTCCGGGCTGCTCGGCGTCGTCCACCCGCCGGACGGTGCCGGGCTCGGCGCGCTGCTGAGCGCCGCCGGGCTCGGGACCCTCGTCGCGTTCACCCTGATCGCCTCCGCCGAGACGCTGTTCAGCGCCGCCGCCGTCGACCGGATGCACCACGGGCCGCGCACCGACTACGACCGGGAGCTGACCGCCCAGGGCGTGGGCAACACCGTCTGCGGGCTGCTCGGCGCGCTGCCGATGACGGCCGTGATCGTCCGCAGCGCCGCCAACGTCCAGGCCGGCGCCCGGACGAGGGCCTCCCGCTTCCTGCACGGCCTGTGGCTGCTGCTGTTCACCGCGCTGCTGCCCGGCGCGCTCGGGTACGTCCCGCTGGCGGCGCTGGCCGCCGTGCTCGTGCACGCCGGCGCCAAGCTCGTGCCCGTACGGCGGGTCGTGGGGCTCTGCAGGGAGCACCGGGGGGAGGCGGTGGTGCTGACGGCCACGGCCGCGGCGATCATCGCCACCGACCTGTTCGAGGGGGTGCTGATCGGGGTCGGGCTGGCGGTGGTCAAGTCCGCCTGGCAGACCTCGCACCTGCAGATCGCCGTGGAGGAGGTGGTGCCGCAGGACGGGCAGCCGCTGCACCGCGTCCGGCTCAGCGGCAACGCGACCTTCCTGCGGCTGCCCCGGCTCCTGGACGCCCTGGAACGGCTGCCCCGGGACCGCCCGGTGGAGCTGGACTGGTCGGGGCTGCGCCACCTGGACCACGCCTGCACCCTCGCCCTGGCCTCCTGGGCCGACCAGCACCGCGCCCGCTCCACCGCGCCGCTGGCGGTGGAACCGCCACTGCCCGCCGTGGGCTGAGCACCCGTCTAGCCTGGTCGCGTCCCGGGTTCCGACCGGGACGCGACCGGGCTAGGAGGCAACGGTGATCGCAGCGTTTTCGGTGACCCCGCTGGGCATCGGCGAGGACGTGGGGGAGGCGGTGGCCGCCGCCGTCCGGGTGGTGCGGGCGAGTGGGCTGCCCAACCGGACGGACGCCATGTTCACCAGCATCGAGGGGGAGTGGGACGAGGTGATGCCGGTGATCCGGGAGGCGATCGAGGCGGTGAAGGCGTACGGCGACCGGGTCAGCACGGTCATCAAGATCGACGACCGCGCCGGGGTCACCGACGGCCTCACCGCCAAGGTGGCCACCGTCGAGCGGTACCTCGCGCAGGACTGAGCGTCCTCAGACCGTGGTGGCCGTCCGGGCTGCCGGTTCGGCCGCCGCGGTCCGGGTGCGGGTCAGCAGCGCGTCCACGGAGAACGGGCCGGAGCCGATGAAGGCGATGGCGAGGAAGGCCCAGCAGTACATCGCCGAGGGCTCGCCGCCGTTCTGTATCGGCAGCAGCGAGTGCTCCTGGTGGACGGTGAAGTAGGCGTAGGCCATCGAGCCGGAGCAGAGCAGCGCGGCCCAGCGGGTGCCCGCGCCGAACAGGACGAGCACGCCGCCGACCAGCTGGATCAGGGCGGCCCACCAGCCCGGCCACTCGCCGACCGGAACGGTGCCGCCGGACTTGGCCGCGCCGCCGAAGGCGCCGAAGAGCGAGGCGGCGCCGTGGAAGGCGAAGAGCAGGCCGATGGCGACGCGGAAGGCCGCCAGGACGTAGGGCTGAGCCGTCTCGGTCAGCTGCTTGACGCCGGCTGGGAGGTTCGTGGACATGGGGAGCGCCTCCAGTGTGGGGGAGGTTGAATAATGAACGGATCGGTAAACGTAGCTGTGCACAAGCCAGTTGGCAATGCGCAGTCAGCAAGCTGTCAAGAGGCGCAAGTTGGCCATTCTTGACCGACCGTTCTTATTGGGGCTAGGGTTCTTTTCATGGCACGCACCAAGGAGTTCGATCCGGACGCCGCCCTGCAGTCCGCGCTGGAGCTGTTCTGGCGGCGCGGCTACGAGGCCACCTCGATGGCCGACCTGGTGGAGGGGCTCGGCATCGCCCGGGCCAGTCTGTACGCCACCTTCGGCAGCAAGCACGAGCTGTACCTGCGCGCCCTGGAACGCTACGTCGAGCAGCACGACCCCGCGCTGCTGGCCGAGCTGTCCCAGCCGGGCCCCGCGCTGCCGGCCGTGCGCGCGGTGGTGCGGCGCTATGCCGAGACGGCGGGGGAAGAAGGGCGCCGTGGGTGCTTCGTGACCAATACGGTGATCGAACTCGCGGCGCACGACCCGGCGGCGGAGCGCAGGGCGGCCGCCAGTCTGGGGAGCCTGGAGCTGGCGCTCACCGGAGCCCTGCTGCGCGCCCGGGCGCAGGGGGAGCTGGCCCCGGGGCGGGATCCGAGGGCGCTGGCGCGGATGCTGGTGGTGCTGCTGCAGGGCATCCGGGTGGTCGGCAAGACCACGGACGGCGGCCCCCGGGTACTGGACGCCGCCGAGCAGGCGCTGTCGCTGCTCGGCTGACGGACCGTCAAAAGCCTTACTGGGTGCGGGTTTTTGTATGCCTTCATTCTGGACCAATCGTTCTTGAAGGGAGTAAGGATTGTGCATGACGTTGCCAGGCCCGGCCGCTCAGGCTTCGCGATGCTCGGCGCCGTCCAGGCGACGCTGATCTTCGCCATCACGATCCTCTCCGTCCCCTTGCCACTGGTGGCGCGGGAGTTGGGGCTCGGAACGGCCGGTCTCCTGCTGCTGAACGCCGCGTACGGACTGTCCTTCAGCTCCCTGCTGCTGTTCGGCGGACGACTGACGGACCGTCAGGGCGGCCGCGCCGTCCTGCGCACGGGCCTCGTCCTGTTCGGCGCCGCCTCCGTGCTGTGCGCGCTCGCCCCCGGCTCGGCCGCGCTGCTCGCCGGGCGCTTCGCCCAGGGGGTCGGCGCGGCCCTGATCGCCCCCGCGGCCGTCGCCGTCGTCCGCGAGCTGCACCCGGGCGCCGCCGACTACCGCCGGGCGATGGCGACATGGGGCGGGCTCTCGGTGCTCGGCGCCACGGCGGGCAACCTGCTCTCTGGCGCCGTCGCCGCCTGGGTCTCCTGGCGCTGGCTGTTCGCCCTCCCCGTCCTGGTCGCCGCCACCGCCCTCGCCCGCTCCGGCCGGCTCCCGCAGAAGGCGCCCTCCCACCGCCCCGCCCTGGACCTCCGCGGCGCCGCCCTCGCCACCGCCGGTGTCTGCGCGGCCAGTTGCGGCCTGGTGGCCTCCACCGGGTACGGCTGGCGCAGCCCCGCCGCGTACGGGCCGGTGGCGCTCGGAGCGCTCCTGCTGCTCGCCTTCGCCGCCGCCGAGCGCCGCACCGCCGACCCGCTGCTGCCGCCCGGCTTCCTCGCCGACCGCGGCCGCACCACCGCGCTGGCCGCCGTCATGGCCACCGCCACCGGTACGGCGCTCAGCTCCCTGCTGATCGCGCTGCACCTCCAACAGCTGCGCGGCTGGGGCCCGTTGGCGACCTCCGGAGCCTTCCTCCCGTTCGCCCTCGCCCTCCTGGCCTCCGGCCGGACAGCCGGGGCGCTGACCGCCCGGATCGGCCCGGCGCCGGTCACCGCCGGCGGGCTCGCCCTGGCCGGCGGAGGCCTCGGCCTGCTGGCCGGCGGGCTCGGCCCCGACAGCGGGTACGCCACCGCGCTGATGCCCGGGCTGGTGCTGCTCGCCGCCGGCTCCGCCGCCGCCTTCGCCGGAGCCGCGGTGCTCGCCACTGCCGGGGTGCCGCCCGAGCGGACCGGCCTCGCCGCCGGCCTGTTCAACACCGCGATGGAACTCGGCCCGGCCGCCGGAGTCGCCGCCCTGATGGCGCTCGCCGCCACCCGGCCCGGCGCCCACGGCTACGCCCTGGCCTTCGCGGCCGCCGCCGTCCTGCTGGGGCTCACCGCCCTCGCGGTCCTGCGGAGTCCGAGACCCCACGACCCTTACCACGACCCTGATCAAGAGATGCATCCACACCGAGGAGAACCCGACATGACCACGCGTTTCGCCGACCGCACCGTCCTGGTCACCGGCGCCGGCCGGGGCATCGGCCGCGCCATCGCCCTGGCCTTCGCCGCGGAGGGCGCCAACGTCGCCGTGGCCGGCCGCAGCGCCGCCCCGCTCGCCGAGACCGTCGAGCTGATCGAGCAGGCGGGCGGCAAGGCCGTCGCGATCACCGGCGACGTCTCCAAGAATGCGGACGCCGCCCGGCTGGTCGAGGAGACCGTCGAGGCCTTCGGCGCCCTGCACGTCGCCGTCAACAACGCCGGGGTGCTGGCCGCCATGGGCCCGGTCGCCGACATCGACGAGGCCGAGTGGCGCTACCTGTTCGAGGTGAACGTCACCGGCACCCTGTTCGCGATGCAGCACCAGATCGCCCACCTGCGGGCCAACGGCGGCGGCGCGATCGTCAACGTCTCCTCCAACATCGGCGCCCACAGGCGCCTGGAGGGCGCGGGCGCCTACGCCACCAGCAAGGCCGCCGTCAGCGCGCTGACCCGCTCCGCGGCCCGCGACCACGTTGCGGACGGCATCCGGATCAACCTGGTCAGCCCCGGCCCGGTGGCCACCGACATGTCGAGCCGCCCGGGCGAGAGCGCGGCCGAGAAGGCCGAGCGGATGAAGGGCGAGGTGCCGGTCGGCCGGCCCGGCGCCGTCGAGGAGATCGCCGCCGCCGTGCTCTACCTCGCCTCCCCGGAGGCCGGGTACACCGTCGGCGCCGACCTGGTGCTGGACGGCGGCGTCACGGCCTGACCGCCCGCGTACGCGGCCCGGCGGCTCTCCGGCCGCCGGGCCTCACGCGTGCCTCAGAAGTCCTCCGCCGCCTGCTCGGTGCGCGCCCGGCCCACGGCGAAGCCCTCCATCACCATCACCAGCACGTCCCGCCCCAGGTACCAGCGCAGGCCCCGCCCCAGCGGGGGCAACTCCTCCACGCCCTCGGGCAGTTCCTCCGGGTCCAGCTCCAGGCTGAGGTCGTCGTCCTCCAGCGCCTTCTCGTACAGGGCCATCACCGCGGCCGCCGTGGAGAAGCGCTCCTCCCACGGCTCCCACCGCTCCTCGGACTTGTCGAACAGGTCCGGCCGCACGACGGTCGGCGGGTCCTCCCGGCCCAGCTCCTCCAGCAGGACGCCCCAGTGCGCGCAGCCCTGGTTCTCCGCCCGGTACACCAGCGCGCCGTCCAGCACGTACAGCTCGTCGGGCGTCAACAGCACGTCCTGGTTGCTGGTCAGGTCCGCCCGGCGGCCGAAGAGCCGGTACGCCTCGCGCAGCGCGGCGGGCAGCCGCAGGCCCAGGCGGGTCTCGGCGGCGTCCAGTTCGGCGTCGGTGAAGCCCGCGCCCGGCCCCAGGGGCTGGCCCCAGTGGGCGGCGAAGCCCTCGACCAGTGCCCAGGCGCCCTCGCGTCCCCGCACGGATTCGGCCATCGCGGCCCGCATGTCGAAATCGGTGTCGTCCACGCGGGCACCGTACGGCACGCCGCCGACACCCCGGTGCCGCCCCGGCGTCACCCCGAACGCCCGTCCGCCCACGACCGGCGGCGGGGTCCCCGCAGGTCCGGCCGAACATGACGCGAACGCGTAAGCCCGAGGACACCCGTTGCTCACCGTGAGGTTTCCACCCCGTCGTGTGGGCAGGACACGGTTTCGGCCGGAACCGACACACGAAAGGCGGGACGCGCACCTCATGCCGACCGCACCGCACCCCGCGACCCTCCCGGGCCGCCGACACCGCTGGGGCGAACACGGGCTCGCCTGGGCCTTCCTGCTGCCCTCCCTGGCAGTCTTCGCCGTCTTCATCGGCTACCCGCTGGGCCGCACCCTCTACCTGAGCGCGCACGCCAACGACCTGTTCGGCGCGCCCAGCCGCTTCGTGGGGATGAAGCACTACCAGCAGCTGCTGAGCTCGGCCGACTTCGGCGAAACCCTCCTCACCACGGCGCTGTTCACGCTGCTCACCGTGGTGCCGGGAGTGCTGGGGGCGCTGGTGCTGGTCCTGCTGCTGGAGAACAGGATCCGCGGCGTACGGCTGATGCGCTCCGCCTTCGCGCTGCCCTTCGCCTTCTCCGTGGCCAGCGGCTCGGTGGTCTTCGCGGTGTTCTACAACCCGGCCAGCGGGGTGCTCAACGGCCTGCTGTCGCACGTCGGCCTCGGGCCGGTCGGCTGGCTCACGGATTCCAGGTACGCCCTGGTCTCGGTGGCCGTCACCACGATCTGGATGAACCTGGGCTACAACGTCCTGGTGCTCTCCGCGGGCATCGGCTCCATCCCGACCGAGATCCTCGAAGCCGCCCGGCTGGACGGCGCCTCGGGCCTGCGGCTGGCGCGCAGCATCACCGTCCCGATGCTCGGCCCGAACCTGTTCTTCCTGACGGTCATCTCGACCGTCCACGCACTGCAGAGTTTCGGCCAGATCCACATCCTCACCAAGGGCGGGCCGGACAGCTCCACCAAGACCCTCGTCTACTCCGTCTACGAGAAGGCCTTCGCCTACGGCTCCAGCGACTTCGGCATGGCCAGCGCGCAGGCCGTGGTGCTGCTCGTGGTCGTGCTCGCCTGTACCGCCGTCCAGTTCGGCGTCCTGGAGCGGAAGGTGCACTACGCATGAGCGAGCGAAGCGAGCGAATCATCGAGAGGCGCGTGTGGGCGAATGCCCCTGCCGAGCGAAGCGAGGCGGGCGCATGAGTTCCATAGCCGTCGACACCGGCAAGGACACAAAGGACGAGGCCCCGCGCAGGCGTCGCCCCCTCGCCGGGCGCTCCCCGCGCGAGCTGCTCGGCCGGGCCGTGGTCTACCTGGTCCTCGCCGTCGCCGTCCTCACCGTGGTCTTCCCGGTGTACTACGCCGTCGCCGGGGCCTTCATGGGCCCGACCGAACTCTCCAGCTACCCGCCCGCGCTGGTCCCGCACGAGATCACCGGGCGCAACTTCGCCAGCGCCGTGGACGCGATCCCGCTGGTGCGGCAGTACGTCAACTCGGCGCTCACGGCGACGATCATCACGCTGGCGCAGCTCGTCACCTCGATCCTCGCCGCGTACGCCTTCGTCTTCCTGCCGGTGAAGGCCCGGGCCGTGGTGTTCGGGGTGTTCCTGGCGACGCTGATGGTCCCGTGGGAGGCCATCATCATCCCCAACTACCTGACGCTGTCGGACTGGGGCTTCGGCAACACCTACTTCGGCCTGGTGCTGCCCTTCCTCGCCTCCGGCTTCGGCACGTTCATGCTGCGCCAGTCCTTCCGGCAGCTGCCGGGCGAACTGCGCGACGCGGCCCGGATCGACGGGGCCGGCCACTGGCGCTTTCTGTGGCGGGTGGTCGTGCCGCTCAACAAGCCGGCCCTGGCCGCGCTGTCGATCTACGTGTTCCTGTCCGCCTGGAACCAGTACTTCTGGCCGCTCATCATCACCCGCACCGCCGAGATGCGGACCCTGCAGATCGGCCTGACCTCGCTGCGCGACTCGGAGATGGCCGACCCCGGCCTCATCCTGGCCGGCGCGGTGCTGTCGCTGCTCCCCACCCTCGCGCTGGTGGTCTTCGGCCAGCGCTTCATCGTCCGCGGGCTCACCGCGGGCGCCGTCCGCTGACACCCCGTACCCAGACACAGAGAGAGAACCCTCGTGAAGAAGAGTGCCCGCGCGCTCGCGGCCCTGCTGGTGGCCGGACTGTCCCTCACCGCCCTGACGGCCTGCGGTTCCTCCGGCTCCGACTCGGGCTCCGGCTCCGGTGCCTCCGCCGACTCCGTGCCCGGCGCGGACGCGCTGGACAAGGCCACCGGAGTGACCAACGTCGAGTTCTGGCACTCGATGACCGGCAAGAACGCCGAGGTGCTCAACGGCCTGGTCAGCCAGTTCAACGCCGCCCACCAGGGCAAGATCGAGGTCAAGGCCGAGTTCCAGGGCAAGTACGACGAGCTCGTCACCAAGTACAAGGCCGCGGTGCAGCAGAAGGGCACCCCGTCCATCGCCCAGGTGTACGACATCGGCACCCGGTTCATGATCGACTCCAAGCAGACCGTCCCGGCCCAGGCCTTCGCCGACAAGGACGGGTTCGCGCTGGACGACCTCGACCCCAACATCCGCAACTACTACTCGGCCGGCGGCAAGCTCGTCTCGATGCCGTTCAACTCCTCGATGCCGCTGCTGTACCTGAACGTGGACGCGTTCAAGGAGGCGGGCGTCGACCCGGCGCAGGCCCCCAAGGACCTGAACGAGCTGGGCGAGCTGGCCAAGAAGCTCACCAAGAAGGACGCGGACGGCAAGGTCGTGCGCGCCGGCTTCGGCGCCGCGATCTACGGCTGGTTCGTGGAGCAGCTGCTCGCCGAGTCCGGCAGCATGTACTGCGACAACGACAACGGCCGCACCAGCAAGGCGTCCAAGGTCACCTTCGACTCCGACAAGAGCGCCGAGATCGTCCAGTGGTGGGCCGACCTGGTCAAGGGCGGCTACGCGAGCAACACCGGCCGCAACACCGACGACGCCCAGGCCGCCTTCAAGGCCGGCACCGTCGCGATGCACCTGGAGTCCACCGGCGTGCTGCGCGGCTACAAGGAGGCCGCCAAGTTCGAGGTCGGCACCGCCGCCTTCCCGAAGACCGCCGCCGGCGACCAGGGCGGCCCGGTGATCGGCGGCGCCTCGCTGTGGATCAGCGGCCCCGGCCACTCGGACGCCGAGAAGCGCGCCTCCTGGGAGTTCGAGAAGTTCCTGACGGCCCCCGAGCAGCAGGCCGTCTGGCACACCGGCACCGGCTACTTCCCGGTCAACAAGAAGTCCCTGGACGACCCCAAGGACAAGGAGTGGGTGGCCAAGTACCCGCAGTTCCAGACGGCCATCGACCAGCTGAAGTCCACCAAGCCCACCCCGGCCACCGCCGGCTGCCTGCTCGGCGTGATGCCGCAGGCGCGCAAGGGCGTGGAGACGGCGATCGAGCAGACGATCTCCGGTTCCAAGTCCGCCAAGCAGGCGCTGGCCGACGCGGCCAAGGAGATCCAGCCGGCGATCGAGAGCTACAACAGCTCGGTCGGCTGACCCCGCCGCACGAACGGACGGCCCGCCCGGCGCGCACCGGGCGGGCCGTTCGCCGTTCAGGCCGGTCGGCGGAACCGCCGGGCGTCCGGGGGATAACCCCACCCCCGGCCGTCCGGCTGCCCGGATGCCCCCAACTCCCGTGCTCCGCAAGACTCCTGGGCATGTCGAAACGTGTCCGAACCATCGCGGCCACCGCCGCCCTCGCCGCCACCGTCCTGACCGCCGCCCCCGCCTCGGCGTCCGCCTCAGCCTCTGCCGACCGGGGCGCCCGCCTCGCCTGGACGAACTGCCCGGGCGCCGCGGCGGGGCTGGCCCAGAAGTGCGCCACCGTCTCCGTCCCACTGGACTACGCCGACCCGGACGGCGAGCGGATCACCCTGGCCGTCTCCCGCGTCCCCGCCGTGAAGCCCGCCCAGCGCCACGGCGTGCTGCTGATCATCCCCGGCGGCCCCGGCGACGGCGGCCTCGACCGCCCGACCCGGATCGGATCCACCCTGCCGCCGGAGGTGCGCGACCGCTTCGACCTGGTCAGCTTCGACCCGCGCGGCGTCGGCGCCTCCACCCCCGTCACCTGCGGCCTCGCCCCCGAGGACCTGGCGGCCGACCGGCTGCGCCCCTGGCCCGCCCCGGACGGCTCCATCAGCGCGAACATCGCCATCGGCCACCGCTTCGCCGAGGCCTGCGCCCGCAACGGCGGCCAGGTGCTGCGCAGCATCTCCACCGCCAACGAGGCCCGGGACATCGACAGCATCCGCCGGGCCCTCGGCGAGCACCGGATCTCCACCTGGGGCACCTCCTACGGCACCTACGCGGGCGCCGTCCACGCGACCATGTTCGCCCGGTCCACCGACCGGGTCGTGCTGGACAGCAACGACGACCCGGACCCGTCCAGGGTCGGCCGCGGCTGGCTCGCCGCCTTCGGCCCGGGCGCCGAGGACCGCTTCCCCGACTTCGAGAGGTGGGCCGCCGCGCCCGGCAATCCGGACCGGGTGGCCGACACCCCCGAGGAGGTCCGCCCGCTCTTCCTCGACCTCGCGGCCCGCCTGGACCGTACGCCCCTACCCTGGCCCGGGGCCCTCCCGGCCGAGCTGAACGGCAACGTCCTGCGCAACACCATGCTCCAGGGCCTGTACGAGGACAGGCGGTTCCCCGTCCTCGCCCGGCTGATGCTCGCGGGCCTCGGCCGCCGCGCGCTGCCCGCCCCGGCCGTGCCGACCCCGCAGAGCGAGGCCGTCGCCCAGAACCACATCGCCGCCTCCGCCGGCACCATGTGCAACGACGTCGCCTGGCCGGCCGACGAGGCCGCGTACGCCAGGGACGTCGCCGCCGATCGCGCCGCCCGTCCGCTCACCGCGGGCATGCCGGTGAACGTGATGGCCTGCGCCTACTGGCCGTTCGCGCCCGCCGAGCCGGCGGTGCGGGTGACGGACCGGGGACCGGGGAACGTCCTGCTGGCGCAGAACCTGCGCGACGCCGTCACGCCGTACGCCGGGGCGCTCAAGCTGAAGGCCGCCTTCGGGCAGCGTGCCCGGATGGTCACCGTGGACGCCGGCGGGCACGACGTGTACCGGGCGAACGGGAACGCCTGCGGCGACGCGGCCGTGACGGCCTTCCTGATCACCGGGAACCGCCCGGCCGACGACCTGTTCTGCCCGGCGGGGTAGCCGCCCGCCCCGGGGGCAAGGATCGTCGGCGAACGACCCTTGCCCCGGGGCTCCTTGCTGTCCGTGCGCCGTCAACGTGCCCAAGCTGTCGCGATTTTGTGACAATCGTTCGCCAACAGGTCGCCCACGCAGGGCAATCGCCCCCGTAACCTCGATCCATGCCACGACGGAAGAGCCGCATACCCGCCCAGGACCCGGGCGACACCTGGGTGCCGCGCCCCAGGCGCCGCGAGACCCCGCTCGGACTCCTCGGCCATGCGGCCACGTTCCTCGGCTCCTGCGTCCTCGGCGGCGTGCTGCTCGCCGGGATCGTCCTTCCGGCCGCCGGGGCGATGGGCCTGGGCGCCAAGAGCGGCGCGGAGAGCTTCGAGAGCATCCCCGACGACTTCAAGACCCCGCCGCTGAGCCAGGCGACCCAGATCTACGACGCCAAGGGCGGCCTGATCGCCAAGGTCTACGAGCGCGACCGCACCGTCCTGACCGCCGAGCAGATGTCCCCGCTGATCCGCAAGGCGCAGGTGGACATCGAGGACGCCCGCTTCTACGAGCACGGCGCCGTCGACCTCAAGGGCGTGCTGCGGGCGATCACCAAGAACGCCGAGAGCGGCTCCGCCGTCCAGGGTGCCTCCACGCTCACCCAGCAGTACGTGAAGAACGTCAACGTGGAGAAGGCCGGCGACGACCTGGAGGCCGTCCGCGAGGCGCAGCGCAAGACCCTCGGCCGCAAGATCCAGGAACTGCGCTACGCCATCAAGCTGGAGGAGGACCTGACCAAGGAGCAGATCCTCACCAACTACCTCAACATCACCTTCTACGGCCACCAGGCGTACGGCATCCAGGCCGCCGCCCAGCGCTACTTCGCCAAGGACGCCAAGGACCTCACGCTCCCCGAGTCGGCGATGCTCGCCGGCCTGGTGCAGAACCCGTCCCAGTACGACCCGAAGCTGCACCCCGTCGCCGCGCAGAAGCGCCGGGACACGGTGATCGACAAGATGGTCGAGAACAAGCACATCACCGCCGACCAGGCCAAGGAGGCCAAGGCCGCCCCGCTGGGCCTCAACTACCGCGAGCCGCAGAACGGCTGCATCACCGCCAAGGCGGGCATGGGCTTCTTCTGCGACTACGTGCGCCACGTGGTCAAGCAGGACCCGGCCTTCGGCAAGAGCGCCGCCGAGCGCAAGAAGCTCTGGGACACGGGCGGCCTGAACATCTACACCACCCTGGACCCGGACAAGCAGAACGCCGCCCAGAACGCCGTCTCCACCCAGGTGTTCGTCAACGACCCGGTCTCGGCGGCGATGACGATGGTCGAGCCCGGCAGCGGCAAGATCCTCGCGATGGCCCAGACCCGCCCGTATGGCCTGGCCAAGGAGAAGAACGAGACCGTCGTCAACTACAACGTGGACGCGGCCATGGGCGGCGGCCTCGGCTTCCAGCCCGGCTCCAACTTCAAGCCGATCGTGGCCGCCGCCGCCCTGGAGGCCGGGCTGCCGCCCACCCAGCGCTACGACGCGCCGAACCGGATCGACTGGCCGACGGTGAGCACCTGCAAGGGCACCTGGAAGAACCTCAAGAAGGGCACCAAGGAGGGCACCGTCCCCAACGAGAGCGCGCGCGAGGTGGGCCCGTACGAGCTGAAGGAGGCGATGGCGCTCTCCGTCAACACCTACTTCGTGCAGATGGAGCAGGAGATCGGCCTCTGCGCCGTCGAGCAGATGGCCGGCAAGCTGGGCATCACCGGCAAGGCCGGCGGGGACCCGCTGGAGGAGGTGCCGGCGCTGGGCCTCGGCACCCAGGAGGTCAGCCCGCTGACCATGGCCAACGCCTACGCCACCTTCGCCGCCCGGGGCGTGCACTGCGCCCCGCAGGCGATCAACCGGATCACCACGGTGGAGGGCAAGGACGTCCAGGTGTCGGCCCCGCACTGCGAGTCGGTGATGTCCGAGCACACGGCCGACGTCATCAACACCGTGCTGCTCGGGGTGACGGAGAAGGGCGGCACCGCCCGCGACCTCAACCTGGACGACGGGCGGCAGATCGCCGCCAAGACCGGCACCTCCGACGAGAAGAAGTCCGCCTGGCTCACCGGCTACACCGGCAACCTGGTCGGCTCCGTCTGGCTGGGCAGCCCCGGCACCAAGGTCCCGATGCGCAACATCCGCATCGGCGGCAAGTACCAGGCCGAGGTGTTCGGGGCCACCGGGCCCGGGCCGATCTGGCAGCAGGCGATGAGCGACGCCGTCAGGACCGTCCCGGACCAGCAGTTCACCACCACGTACATCCCGGACCCGCCCAAGAAGGACGGCAGCTGCGCCACCCCGAGCACCCCGCCGACCGGGCCGACCTGCACGGGCACGCCCAACCCGGGGCGGACGCGGGGGAACGAGACGGGCCGCTCCTGGCCGTCCGCGCCGCCCTCCTGGCCGGGGGACAACGGGGACCAGTAGGCACGGTCCTCAGCGGGCCTCGACGGGCTCGCCGCTGTCCTGGTCGAGGTTGAAGACCCGCTGGTAGGAGTCGGTGATCACGGTGATCTGCTCCCGGCCCGACCAGCGGGCCGTCACCAGCCGGGCGTCGTCCGGCCCGCCGCCGACGTCGGCCAGCGACCAGCGGCGGGCCGACCAGCCCTGGCCCTCCTCCAGGAGGACCTGCCAGTGCTCCCCGGCGTGCGGCCCGTCCGGATAGGAGCGGTGGACGACCACCAGCGTCCGCTGCTGCGAGGCCGGGGCGTCCTCCCGGCTGCGGGTCTCGGCGGCCGAGACCTTGTGCACGGCCAGGGCGCCCAGCACGAACACCACCCCGGCCGTCACCGTGACGGCCCGGGTGGCGGTGCGCAGCGCGGTGCGGCGGTCGCCCAGCCAGGCGGCCGCGATCAGCGCGGCCAGGGCCGAACCGAGCATCAGGCCCGGCCGGTTGAGCAGGTCCGCGACCAGCATCCGGCCGCCGGAGCGGCTCTCCCACTGGCCCTCGGTGTACAGCAGTACGGCGGCCAGCCCGGCCGCCGCCAGCAGCCGCCTCAGCAGGCGCCTCGAGCGCCGTCGCGGCCGTTTCCCCTCACCCACGTCGTCCCCCCGTCAGTGGTGTCACAGTTCGGCGAGCAGTTCCCGGCCCAGCGGCCAGTCGCCCAGTCCGGAGTCGGAGTTGAGGTGCCCGTACGCGCCCGGTTCGACGTACCGGGCGCCCCAGGCCGCGGCGAACTCCCGGGCCCGGGCGGGGCTCACCCACGGGTCGTCCGTGGAGGCGACCACGACCGCCGGGAACGGCAGCGCCCCCAGCGCCACCGGCCGGAAGTTGACCAGCTCCGGCACCTCGGCGGTGTCCACGTCCGCCGGGGCCACCAGCAGGGCGCCCCGGACGGCCCCGGTGCGCTCCGCCGCCGCCCCGACGGCCCAGCGGGCGACGGTGATGCAGCCGAGGCTGTGCGCGACCAGCACCACCGGGCCGGGGGCGGCCTTCACCGCCGCGTCCACCCGGGCCACCCAGTCGCCCTGCTCGGGGTGGTCCCAGTCCGCCTGCGCGACGCGGTGGAACACCTCCGGCTCGGCGGCCTCCCAGAGGCTCTGCCAGTGCCCCGGGCCCGAATCTTGGTAGCCCGGCAGGACGAGGTACGTGGTGCGGTCCGTCATGGGCTCCTCCGGTGGTGCGTCTCGCGCTGGCAGCAGCAGGAGTCTAGGCGGCGGTTCGCCCTCCTCCCCAGCCGGGCGGTGACCCGGCGCACACGACCGGCCACCGGCGCGCGCCCGCGTGTACGCGCCGTGGTGCGCCCGGTGCGCCCTGTTGCCAACGGGCCTGCCGGTGCGGGAGGTTGGGCGCCGGGCCCGCACCGGGCCCACCGCCCGGCGCCCGGACGAGGTCCGCGGCCCGACCACGTGGAGGAATGTCGGCGATGACATCCAAGATCCTGCTCGTCACCGGGGACGCCGCCGAATCGCTGGAGGTGTTCTACCCGTACCAGCGGCTGCGCGAGGAGGGCTACCAGGTCGACATCGCGGCCCCGAGCAAGAAGCGCCTCCAGTTCGTGGTGCACGACTTCGTCGACGGCTACGACACCTACACCGAGAAGCCGGGGTACACCTGGCCCGCCGACATCGCCTTCGCCGACGTTCAGCCGGACGAGTACGTCGCCCTGGTCATCCCCGGCGGGCGCGCCCCCGAGTACCTGCGCAACGACCCGGAGGTGCAGCGGATCGCCCGGCACTTCTTCGAGGCCGACAAGCCCGTCGCCCAGATCTGCCACGGCCCCCTGATCACCGCCGCCGCCGGAGTCCTCGACGGCCGCCGCAGCTCCGCCTACCCGGCGCTCGCCCCCGACATCAAGGCCGCCGGCGCCGAGTTCGTCGACGGCGAGGCCGTGGTGGACGGCGTGGTCGTCTCCGCCCGCGCCTGGCCCGACCACCCGGCCTGGCTGGGCGCCTTCATCGCCATCCTGCGCGAGAAGGCCCCGCTGGCCTGACCCCGCCGGGCCCGCGCCCCCGGGAGGACCGGGGGTGCGGCTCGGGGTCGGGTCGGGGTCGGATCGGGGTAGGGCCTACCCCGCGAGGCGGAGGACCGCGGCGGGGCGCGCTGCCATCATGGCAACGGCCGCCCACGCCAGGGGAGTTGACGGCCGACACGCAGCCTCGACCCGACCTGGGGGACGCATGCCCACCGACCCGACCTCCGCGCGCCGCCGGGCGGTGCGCCACACCGCCCTCGCGGCCGCCCTCGCCACCGGCCTGCTCGCCGGGCTCGCCCCAGCCGCCGTCGCGGCTCCCGCCGAGCCGCCGACCACCCTCGGCTGCCACACCGCCCACTACTCCGTCGACGGCCGCCAGGTCGAGGACACCTACGAGACGGAGGAGGGCGACCCCGCCGCGCACGGCGCAGCCTGGGCCGACGCCGACGCCGCCCTCAAGGGCATGACCGACACCGGCTACTCCACCAACGCCCTCGCCGCCGTCCGCCAGGACGGCCGCCTGGCCTGGCGCGACGCCGCCGGCGTCGCCGACCTCGACAGCCGGGCCCCCGCCGACCCCCAGGGCCGCTTCCGGATCGGCAGCGCCACCAAGACCTTCGTCGCCACCACCCTGCTCCAACTCGTCGGCGAGGGCCGCCTCGACCTCGACGACCGGCTCGAGTGCCTGCTGCCCGGCATCGTCCCGAACAGCACCGACATCACCGTGCGCCAACTCCTCAACCACACCAGCGGCGTCGCCAACTACACCAGGGACCCGGCCTTCGACTTCTACGACCAGGGCTGGCTGACCACCCGCCGCTACCGGTCCTACTCCCTGCGTGACCTCGTGGACATCGCCAACACGTACCCGCCCACCTTCGCGCCCGGGCAGGACTGGTCCTACTCCAACACCAACTACATCCTGGTCGCGATGATCATCGAGAAGCTCACCGGCCACCGCTGGAACGACGAGGTCACCCGGCGCATCATCCGCCCGCTGCGCCTCAGCGGCACCTCCGCCCCCGCCGACTTCCCGCTCATTCCCGGCCCGCACGCCCACGGCTACTTCAAGCTCGGCACCGGCCCCGTCGACGTCACCGCCCTCAACCCCTCGATGGCCGGCCCCTCCGGCGGCATCGTCTCCACCACCGCCGACCTCACCGCCTTCCTCCACGCCCTGCTCGGCGGCCACCTGCTGCGCCCGGCCGAACTCGCCGCGATGGAGCAGACCAGCACCCACGGCGAGGGCCGGACGTACGGGCTGGGCCTCCAGCGTCTGGACACCCCCTGCGGGACGTACTGGGGCCACGCGGGCGGCATCCCCGGGTACATGACGATGATGCTGTCCTCCCCGGACGGTCGCCGCCAGGTCGCCGCCTCCACCTCCCCGTACGACGTCCCGGACGAGGCCGCCGCCCGCGCCGCCTGGAGCCGGGTCACCACCACGGCCCTGTGCGGATCTTCCGGCCCCGGGAGCCCGTCCAGGCCCTAGGCTGACCCGTGATCGAACGCCTGACAGGAGGACGAGACATGCCCGAACCGCTGATCGCCGCAGTCGGGGGCCTGACGCCCGACGTCGACCCGAGCGCCTTCGTCGCACCGGGCGCCGTCGTGATCGGGGACGTGACGGTCGGCGCGGGCGCCAGCGTCTGGTACGGGGCGGTGCTGCGCGGCGACGCCGGGCCGATCACCGTGGGCGCGGGCACCAACATCCAGGACAACTGCAGCCTGCACGCCGACCCCGGCTTCCCGCTGGTCGTCGGCGAGCGGATCTCCGTCGGCCACAACGCGGTGCTGCACGGCTGCACCGTCGAGGACGACGTCCTGGTCGGGATGAACTCCACCGTCCTCAACGGCGCCCGCGTCGGCGCCGGTTCGCTGATCGCGGCCGGCGCCGTCGTCACCCAGGGCACCGTCGTCCCGCCCGGCTCCCTGGTCGCCGGCGTCCCCGCCAAGGTCCGCCGGGAGCTGACCGAGGACGAGAAGGCCGGCATCAAGGCCAACGGCGAGGGGTACCTGCTGCTCGCCGCCGCCCACCGCGAGGCCTTCTAGCCGCAACGCCGACGGCACGCTGCTGCCGGTTGCGGACGACCCGGCGAACCAGCCGTAGACGCCGACCGGTTGACCGAGAACCCCTTCATGCAACCTGCCGGTGCCCTGCCCGGCGCAGGACACCGGCCCCAACTTCCCGCACCACACCACTCGGTGCTGTTCTCCCGAAGGACCCGGTCCTCACCGAGGGTTCCGGACTTCAGGAACGCCTTCGCCGCAGACCTCGTGGACGAGGATGTCCTGGGTGGTGGCGATCGCTTCTTACTGCTGCACGAAATCGGCGTCGACATGCGCGGTCACACGCCACGCAGGCAGGAGCACGTTTCCCCGATCGGTCAGCGGGACTCCGGCGACATCGAGGTCGGGGCCGCCGGCTTGCTCAGCCAGTTGTTGCACCTTCTGCGGCACGTACCGGGTTTCATAAGTACCTGGTTCGATGTGGGAAATGGCCCACCCTGCGCGGGGGAGTTCCCGGTGCAACTCCTCCTGGCTGATGCGGAACGGTCCAGGCATCCCGGCCGGGGCGGTGTCGGCGAAGCAGGTGATCAGGAGGCGACCGGTCGGCAGAGCCAGGCGTCGCAACCCGGCCAGATAGGCGCGGCGTTCTTCCAGGGTCAGGCAGTGGTACAAGGCGCTGTCGATCACGGTGGCGAATCGGCCGGGGAGGTCGAGGGCGGTGGCGTCGGCGACGACGAAGCGAGGGTTGTCGTCCGGGAGGTCGTGCTTGCGGGCCAGAGCCGCAGCGGCCTCGATGGCGACCGGGGAGAAGTCGAAGGAGGTGACCTGGTAGCCCTGCTGGGCGAGGAAAACACTGTTCTGACCGGAGCCGCATCCGGCATCGAGGACGGGTCCGGTGACATGTCCGCCCTCATGCAAGGCCTTCACGCACTGCTGCACGTCCCCGATGTCCCACGGAGCGAAGGCCAGATCCAGGCCATCGATCGATTCGCCCAGGTAGAGACGGTTGTAGTCGTCCAGGACGAGTTCCACCTGGTTGTTCTCGTGCACGATCGGCATGCCGCACCCCTTCAGGTAGTTGATGGTCAACGCGTGTGCGGGGAGGACGCCAGGAGCACCGTCCGGATCGTGGCGCCCGGCCCGAGGACCGACGCCATCGCTTGCTGCCCGCGCCGCAGGGGAAACGTCCGGTTGAGCCGGTGCATCACCATCAGGACTGCAGCGCTCATGGTGGTGCCGTGCTTTTCGAGTTCCCCTGTGCGGCCTGGACGGAGAGCGGGGGGCAGAGACAGATTCTGTGTTGCACGCTCGATCATCCGGCGCCCCCGGATGCACTGCCCACCAAGCGATGTCCCCCCCGCCGGAGCCCGTCGCGGCTCAGGGTAGCATTATCCGACTTGCTGATTCCGAATCAGCAACCCCGTCCGGCACGGTCGGAGCTATCTGGGCGCAAAGGCCGGTCTCCGCGGTCTCCGCCATCAGGTCGGCGGAATGCCCCGGTACGGTCAGCACTTCTGTGTCGACGATTTCCAAGTCGGCTTGGTTCGTGCCGCCGGGTTGTATGACGATCGTGCTCGCTGCGTCCCCGAACAGAGGTGAAGCGTGACCGCCGGCTCGCTGTCGTAGGGAGCGGGCATTCAGATACGGCGAGGACATTTCCACGCACAGGAGCAGGGCAGGACGTCGATGCACCGCGCCCCGGTTACGGCAGGCAGCCTGTTCCACCAGCGGAGCTCCCGTGGTGAGGATGTCCTGGAGTCACAGACCTCTTCCACGGCAGCTCCACTGCTTTGCCCATCGGCCTTGACAGGCAGACCTCACACCTCACGGAACGGCGTTGGTTCTAGCGGGCGTTGACCAAGGCGGCCCGCTCCACCGGCACGGGGGCGGGCCGGCGCCGGTCCGCCGCCCAGGCGAGCACCGCGATCAGCGCGCCGGCGGCCGCCAGGCCCGAGCCCACCAGCGTCGGTGCGGTCCAGCCGTACCCGGCGTCCAGCGCCAGCCCGCCGAAGTACGCGCCCTGCGCGTTGGCCAGGTTGAAGGCGCCCTGCACCGTCGCCGAGGCCAGCGTCGGCGCGCTGCGCGCCTTGCGCATCACCAGGGTCTGCACCGCCGGGACGATCGCGAACCCGAACAGGCCGATCAGCACCACCGTGACGGCCGCCGACCAGCGCGCGTGCGCCGTCAGCGCGAACAGCGCCAGCGTCGCCGAGAGCAGCACGAAGGAGACGCAGACCGTCGGCCGCAGCGCCCGGTCCGCCGCGAAGCCGCCGAGCACGTTGCCGATCGTCATCCCGGCCCCGAACAGGGCCAGCACCAGCGTCACCGAGCCGGTCGCGTACCCGGAGACCTCGGTCAGCAGCGGCGCGATGTAGCTGTAGCAGGCGAACATGCCGCCGCAGCCGAACACCACCGTCGCCAGCGCCAGCCACAACTGCCCGCTGCGGAAGGTCCGCAGCTCGTGCCGGAGCCCGGCCTGGCCGGGGGAGGGCAGGTGCGGCACCAGCCGGGCGATGGCCAGCGTCCCGGCGGCGGCGATCAGCACCACCACGAGCATGGTGGCCCGCCAGCCCAGGTGCTGGCCGAGCAGGGTCGCGGCGGGCACGCCGACGATGTTGGCGACGGTCAGCCCGGAGAACATCACCGCCACCGCCCGCGCCCGCCTGTCCGGCGCCACCAGCTCGGCCGCCGCCACCGCGCCCGCCCCGAAGAACGCGCCGTGCGGCAGCCCGGTGATCAGCCGCGCCGCCGCGAGCGTCCAGAAGTCCGGGGCCACCGCGCACAGCAGGTTCCCGGCGGCGAACAGCCCGGCCAGCGCCACCAGCACCGCCTTGCGGGGCCGGCCGGAGGCCAGCGCCGTGAGCAGCGGGGCGCCGATCACCACGCCGAGGGCGTAGGCGGAGATCAGCCATCCCGCCTGCGGGATGGAGACGTGCAGGTCGTCCGCGACCTGGGGGAGCAGCCCCATGGCGGCGAACTCGGTGGTGCCGATGGCGAACGCGGTGACGGCCAGCGCGACCAGCGCGAGAGGCAAGGCGGGGCTCCGAGCAGCAGGGAGCCGCCCGCGCGGACCGGAGTGCGCGGGCGGCGGAGTCGATTGGTTCGTCCGGCATCCTAATCCGGTCGCGTTCCGGCCGTGTTCCGGCCGGATGTCGCGCGCATGAGGACGGGGTGTCGGAAGGGGGTCGCCCGCGTGCGCCGGGCGCGCGACACTGGGGGCATGTGCCGCAACATCAAGACGCTGCGCCCGCCCGTGACCCCCGACGCCGACGAGGACGACTTCCGCGCCGCCGCGCTGCAGTACGTCCGCAAGGTGTCGGGCTTCCGCGCCCCGGCGGCGCACAACCGGGAGGCCTTCGACCGGGCCGTGGAGGCCGTCACCGAGGCCACCGCGCAGCTGCTCGCCGAACTGGAGGTCCGCGGCGCCGCCGCCCGGGCCGCCCAGCCCGCCGGGTAGGCCGGCGGCGCGACCAGGCAGGAGCCTTCCGATGACGTCCGTCAACCGCTACGCGCTCACCTTCCCCGGGACGCCGGGCACCCAGGCCCCGCAGGACGTGGTGGTGGTCACCCGCACCAGCGCGACCGGTCCGGGCGGGCACCCGGTGTACGAGGACGAGAGCGGCATCGTGCGCGCCGAGATCAGCGCGGCGGGGGAGGTCCGGATGCTCGCCAGCGGCGGCCACCAGAGCCCGCACCTGCCGGTGCACGCGCACCCTCTGCCGTGACGCGCCGTCGCCCGCGGTCCCTGCTCGCGCGGGACCGCGGGCGACGACGTGCGGGGGTCACGGGGCCGTGGCGCCCCCGCCCTGCTTCACGCCGTTGACCATCGCCTGGTGGATCGCCCGGGCGGTGGTCTCGTCCCCGGCGGGCACCGGGCTGCCGTCCACGGTGTACCAGTCCAGCGCGCCCGTGTACTGGACGGTCAGCCGGGCCTCGCCGTCCACCCAGGTGGTGTGGAGGGTGAGGTCGCCGGAGATCGGGCCGACCTCGGCGGTGGTCACCCCGCCGGGGCCGCTGATGATCGACTGGGTGGTCCAGGTCGCCCACGAGGTGCGCGGGTCCGTCGGGGGCCGGGCCTGCCGGCCCGCCTGATCGTGTTCCGTCATGCGCCCATCCCTCCCCGCCGGTGGGGCGCCGCGGGGGCGGCGCGACCAGCGGTCGCGGAGACCGCCCGGCGGTACCGGGCGGTCCTGGTCGGTCGTGCCTCCGGGGTGTTCGGGAGGTCTCCGGTCCTCGTCGGTACGGTTCGGTACCGGGGTTCGGTACCGGGGTTCGGTACCGGGGTTCGGTACCGGGGTTCGGTACCGGTTCAGTACGGGGAGCCGGGTTCGTCCATCATGTCCTCGCCCTCCGCCTGGGAGGTGTCCTGCGCGTGCACGTTCTGCATCGAGGTGACGCCCTCCTCCGGGTCGGCGGCGCGGACGTCCTCGTCACGGTCGGTGCTCGGCTCGGACCGTGCGCTCATGTCGGTCATCGCGGGCTCCGTCCTCTCGGGTCCTGCTCGGCCGGTCCGGGCGCGCCGGTGCGCGGGCGGGCCGGCCGAGTTCGCCCTACCAGCCTGCCCCCGCCCCGGCGCCGGGGCCAGCCGGGAGGCCTCCGAGGCCGCAGAGGCCGCAGAGGCCGTGGACCCCGCGTGCCCGCTACCAGGCGACGGGCAGCGAGCGCATCCCGAAGATCAGCGACTCGGTGCGGAACGCCAGCTCCTCGCGCGGCACGGTCAGCCGCAGGCCCGGCAGCCGCCGGAACAGCGTGGCCAGGGCGATCTGGAGCTCGGCCCGCGCCAGCGGCTGCCCGAGGCACTGGTGCACGCCGAACCCGAAGGCCAGGTGGCGCCGGGAGTCCCGGCCGAGGTCCACCTCGTCGACGGGCCGGTGGCCGGGGCCGCCGAACACCGTCTCGTCCCGGTTGGCGGTGGAGAGCATCGCGATCACGCCCTCCCCGGCCCGGATCAGGACGCCGCCCAGCTCCACGTCCTCCGTCGCCACCCGGGGCAGCCCGTTGTCGATGATGCTCAGGACGCGCATCAGCTCCTCGACGGCGCCGGGGACCATCGCCGGGTCGGCGAGCTTGGCGATCTGCTCGGGATCGTCGATCAGCAGGGCCGTGGAGAGCGCGATCATGTTCGCCGTGGTCTCGTGCCCGGCGACGAGCAGCAGCACGCCGGTCGCGGCGACCTCGCGCGGGGTGAGGTCGTCCCGGACGGCGAGGCGGCTGATGATGTCGTCCTCCGGGTGCTCCCGCTTCGTCGCGGCCAGCTCCGTCAGGTAGTCCCGCAGCTCGTCGGAGGCGGCGGTCACCTCCTCCAGCGCGGCGTTGTTGCTCAGCAGGACGCGGCTGAGCCCCTGGAAGCGGGCGCGGTCCCCGTACGGGACGCCGAGCAGCAGGCAGATCACCAGGGACGGCACGGGCAGCGCGAAGTCGGCGACGAGGTCGGCCTCGGAGCGGCCCTCGGTCATCGCGTCCAGCGCGTCGTCGACGACCTTCTGGATGTCGGGGCGCAGCGCCGCGACCCGCTTGACCAGGAAGTCGCCGGTGACCATCCGGCGCAGCCGCGCGTGCTCGGGGTCGTCCAGCCGCAGGAAGGTCGGGTTGGCGGCGACGAGCTCGCGCCGCCCGGGCAGCAGGAAGGGGAAGGCCGGGTGCCGGGCGTCCGCGCTGAACCGGTGGTCGGAGAGGATCGTGCGGACCTCGGTGTAGCCGGTGGCGAGCCAGCAGGACTCGCCGTCGGCCATCCTGGCCCGGGTGACCGGGGCGGTGGCGGCGGCCTCGGTGTACTCCGGCGGCGGGCCGAACGGGCACCGGGAGGAGTGGGGGGAGGGCATAGGGACGAGCGGGGCGGTGGGTGTGGTGGTCACGCGTGGGTCTCCTAGCGTCGCGGAGTCCTTGGGGGTGTGGGCCGGGGGACGGGCGGCGGGACGGGCCGGTGGTGCTCCTTCGGTCAGTTCTCCCCGTCCTCGACGACGCGGATCGCGCCGCCGGGGCACAGCTCGGCGGCCAGGCGCAGGACGTCGAACTGCTCGGGCTGGAAGGAGGTCTGACGCAGCCTCACCAGGCTGTCGTCGTCGTCCTGGTCGAAGATGTCGGGGGCGTTCGTGACGCACATGCCGGAGCTGCAACAGCGGTCCCGGTCGACGCTCACCTTCATGGGCGGGCACCTCTCGTCGATGCGGCGCCGGCCGTCCGGCGGGCGCGTCTCGTTGTCATTGCCAACCTAACGGCGCCCGTCCGCCCACGGATCGTCCGACGGGGGGATCGTCGAGAATGGCCGATTCGCCCCGGTCCGGAGCGGGCTGCGGCCGCCGGAGGTTTGAATTGACGCCACCCCGACAACAGCTCGCTCCACAGCCCCGCGCATGCATCCGTTTCCCGCCGCCTCCCGGCCCTGCGGACATCCGTTCGGAGTTTTCCGTTATCGGCCCGCCGCCCGGGGGTCTCCCAGGTGTCGGCATCCGAACCAGCCGCCCCGGACAGAAAGCGTGACCACGTGAACAGCGACGACAAGACGACCGTCCTCCCGGCCGTGGGCGGCCGGGCCTCGCGCCGTGCGGCCAGGCGCCACGGCGGGGGCGGGCGCCGGGGGAGGCGTCGTGGCGGGCTGCTGCCGGTCACGGCGGTGGTCGCGGCCGTGGCGGGCACCGGGCTGCTCGCCGCGCTGACCGGCGCCGGGTACGCGGCGTTCGGTGGCAAGCAGACCGACCGGGACGCCGCCGGGCAGTCGATCGCGGCGGACAACCTGATCGCCGCCGAGGTCGGCACCCACGACGGCATCCAGGTGCCCGGCACCGGGGCGCTCGGCTCCGTCGCCCCGGTCGTGCCCACCGGCCCGGGCACGACGGCCACGCCCTCCGCCACCGCCCCGGCGTCCCCCACCGCGAGCGCCACCCCGACGCCCACCGCCTCCGCCACCACGGCCCCGGCCTCGGCCTCCGCCAGGCCGAGCGCGACGGCCGCCAAGGCCGGCGGCGCGGGCGCGGCCCAGCGCGCCGCCTCCGGCGCACCGGCGGCCCCGGCCGGGGGAGGGGCCTCGCCCGGCTTCGCCCAGCAGGTGCTCGACCTGGTCAACGTCGAGCGGTCGAAGGCCGGCTGCGGCCCGGTCACCGCCGACTCCCGCCTGGCCGGCGCCGCCCAGTCGCACAGCGACGACATGGCGGACCGCAACTACTTCGACCACGCCAGCCCCGAGGGCGAGCACGCCGACCACCGGATCGAGGCCGTCGGCTACCGCTGGAGCACCTGGGGCGAGAACATCGCCCGGGGCCAGAAGGACCCGGCGGCCGTGATGGACGCCTGGATGAACAGCCCCGGCCACCGGGCGAACATCCTCAACTGCGCCTTCAAGCAGCTCGGGGTGGGCGTGCGGACGGGCTCCGGCGGCCCCTGGTGGACCCAGGTGTTCGCCACCCCGTCCTGAGGGCCGGGGTCGGTCCCGGGACTCCGAAAACCGGGCCGATTTTCCGATTCTGCGCACATTGTTGTTATCTGATCACTCCCCACCCGTCTCCGAGGAGGCAGCGGCGGACGGAAACACGGCAAGACGGAGTGCGGACCATGAACGCTGAGGTGCACGGCAGGGACGTGCGGAACGGGACCGGGACGACCCTGGTCCGCGCGGCCCAGGCAGGCGACCGGCAGGCCCAGGAGGAGCTGGCCGCCGCCTGGCTGCCACTCGTCTACAACGTGGCGGGCCGCGCCCTCGACGGCCACGCCGACGTCGACGACGTCGCCCAGGAGACGATGATCCGCGCCCTCGACGGCCTCGGCGGGCTCCGCGACCCGGAGTCCTTCCGCTCCTGGCTGGTCGCCATCACCATGAACCAGATCCGCCGCCGCCACGCGGACGGCCGCCGGCAGGCCACCGTCGGCGGCCTCGACGAGACCTGGGAACTCGCCGACCCCCGCGCCGACTTCACCGATCTGACCATCCTGCGCCTCGGCCTGTCCGGCCAGCGCCGCGAGGTCGCCGAGGCGACCCGCTGGCTCGACCCGGACGACCGCGAACTCCTCGCCCTGTGGTGGCTGGAGGCCTCCGGCGAGCTCACCCGCGCCGAACTCGCCGAGGCCCTCGACCTCACCCCGCAGCACACCGCCGTCCGCGTCCAGCGCATGAAGAAGCAACTGGAGGCCGGCCGCGTCGTCGTGCGCGTCCTCGGGGCCTACCCCCGCTGCCCCGAACTCTCCGAGCTGACGGCCGGGTTCGACGGCACCCCGAACACCGTGTGGCGCAAGCGGATCGTCCGACACGTCCGGGGCTGCGCCGACTGCGACCGCCTCGGCCGCGACCTCTTCCCCGCCGAGGGGCTGCTCGCCGGCCTCGCCCTCGTCCCGCTCCCTGCGGCCCCGCCCGCCCTGCTGCACACCGCGGCCACCGCCGTCTCGGCGGCCGCCCAGCACGCGGGGAGCGCCGGGGGCGCGGCGGCGGGCCACAGCGGGTGGGCGGGCGCCGTCGGCCTCAAGGCGGCGCTGACCGGCGGCGCGGCGGCCGTCCTGGCGGTGACCACCCTCGCCCTGGTCTGGCCGCACGGCGAGCCGCCGCAGCACACCGCGCCCGCGCCCGCCGTCCCGGCGGCCGCCGCCCCGGACACCCCGGCGTCGACCGTCGTCACGCCGACCGCTACGGAGACGCCCGCCACCGAGCCGAGCCCGACCCCGACGCCCTCGGCGACCACCGCCAAGCCGACCGCGCCGCCGCCCAACCCGGAGCGCCAGCTCGTCGACCTCGTCAACGCCGAGCGCGCCAAGGCCGGTTGCGGCCCGCTGCGGATCGACCCCCGGCTGCACGCCGCCGCCCAGAAGCACACGGACGACATGGCGGCCCGCGGCTACTTCGACCACACCGGCCCCGACGGCGTCCGCGCGGACGCCCGGATCACCGCCAGCGGCTACCGCTGGTCCCAGTGGGGCGAGAACCTCGACCGGGGCCCGGCCACCCCCGCCACCGTCCTCGCCCGCTGGATGGACCGGGGCATCCACCAGACCAACCTGCTGGACTGCGGCTTCAAGGACGTCGGCATCGGCGTCGCGACCACCCCGAACGGCACCTACTGGACGCAGGACCTCGCGGCCCCGATGCCCTGAGCCGTACCGCCGGTGATCGGGCGGGTGTGGTCAGGGGGGTGTGGTCAGGGGGCGCGATCAGGGGGCGCGATCAGGCGGGTGTGATCCCGCTCAGGCCCGGCGCCGAGCCGGTGACGTACCCGGTGGCCTCGCCGACCACGCCACCGGCGTCCCCGATGTGATCCGGCAGCACCTCGGGGGCGCCGGACAGCGGACCGGGCAGGCCCTCCTGCCCCCCGACGGCACTGGCGTGCGCGGAGGGAGCGGTCAGGGAGGCGACGACCCCCACGGCCAGCGAGGCGACGGCGAGCATGCTGCGCTTCTTCATGGCCGGTCCAACGAGACTGCGCCGCCCGGGTTACGCCCCCGCGGGACTCGCGGGGTGGGCCCGCGTCGTCACCTCACCCCGCGAGGGACTGCGCGTCGCCCATCACCACCACCGGGTGCAGCGCCGGGTCCAGGGCGAGCAGCAGCTCCCGCATCCGCTCCACCGGCAGCCCGACGCAGCCGTGCGTCGGCCCGCCGTGGTCGACGTGCAGCCAGATCCCGCCGCCGTACCGCCCGCCGCGCGGGCGCCGGGTGTCCAGGGGCGAGGTGCCCGGCACCCGGTTGTAGTCGATGGCCACGACGTAGTCGAAGGAGCCCGCGAGCGGCTCGCCCGCGAAGCCCGTGCCGTCGATGGTGAAGGCGTCGTTGCGGTCGTACGGCAGCCGGGTGCCCGGGTTCGGCAGCCGCCCGCCGGCGTCGCCGAGGCCGAACACGCCGACGGGGGAGCGCAGATCGCCCTCGCGGTGGTCGGCGGTCCAGCCGCGACGGGCGTTGCGGGCGGGCCAGGAGGGCCCGGCGAGCCAGCCGTTGCCGTCGTCGCGGTAGAGCACCGCGTGCCCGGTGTCGGCCTCGGGCCCGTCCCCGGTGACGACCAGTGCCTGGCGCGTCCCGGCGGGTACCGCGGCGAGCAGCCTGGGCCCGACGCCCGGCAGTTGGCGCGGCAGCTCGGGCGGAGCGGGCCGCGCTGCGGGTACCGGGGTGGACACGGGCGTGGACGAGGGCGCGGCGGTCGGCGTCGTCGGCGCGCAGCCCGCGAGGGCGAGTGCGGCGAGCCCGAAGAGGGCGCGACGGGGTAGGGACATGGCGATCGGTTCCTTCACGTGATGTGGGTGGCGGGGGTCAGCCCTGTTCGGCGACGGCCGCGCCGTCGGTGGCGCTCGCGGCCCGGACGGAGTCGAGTACCTGCCGCACCTGGCGCAGGGTCCGCTCGCCGGGCTCCTTCAGGCAGGCGGTGATCTCGATCAGCCCGCCCTTCTCGGACCGCCCGACGAGGCGGTGGCCGACGAGTTCGCGGGAGCCGCCGCGGGTGCTGCAGTCCTTGTCGAGCTGCATCTCGGACGGGCCGTCGGGCGCGAGCGTCGCCCCGCCCTCCTGCTGCCCCTTGGTGAAGCGCACGGTGAGGACGGCGCCGTCGGCGGGCAGCGGCCCGATCGGCGAGCAGGAGCCGACGTTCGCCGGGCAGGAGGAGTGCGGGTCGAAGGGCAGATTGGCCAGGTGCCCGATGGCGTCATCGGGGTCGGCGGCGACGCTGCGGGCGTGCCAGCCCGGCGGCAGGTCCACCGTCAGGTCGTACACCGGGAACACCGTGGCCGTCAGCGGTTCCGCGCGCGCCGTCGGCCGGGCCCCCGGCTCCGCCGCGCCGCTCCCGGGCGGCGGGGCGATCGCGGGCGCGGCCGCCAGGACCGCCGCGAGCAGCCCGGCGCCCAGCCCGCCCCCGAGCCCGGCGGCCCGCCGCCGTCGCCGGGTGCGTCCGGCCCGGGCGAGCACCTGCCGCACCCGGTCGTCCGGGGTCTCCAGCGGGGGCACGGCCTGGTGCAGCAGCTCGCGCAGCCGGTCCTCGTCCCAGGGCGGTCCGGGCCTACTCACGCCGCCCCCCGGGCCCGTCGAGGAGCAGCTCCCGCCCCGGCAGCCGTTCGCGCAGCAGAGCGAGCGCGCGGTGCGTCTGGCTCTTGACGGTGCCCGTGGAGCAGCGCAGCACCTCGGCGGTCTCCTCCACGCTCAGGTCCTCGAAGAACCGCAGCACCACCACGGCCCGCTGACGCGGCGCCAGCGTCCGTACCGCCTCGGCGACCACCTGCCCGAGCACCACCCCCTCGTACGGGTCCGCGCTCGGCGGCGGCTCCGGCAGTTCGCCGTGCGGCAGCTCCCCGGTCCAGCGGCGCCGCCACCAGGAGACGTGGCAGGTGACGAGCACCTTGCGCAGGTACGCCTCCGGCCGGTCGGGCGCGATCCGGTCCCAGCGGGGCCAGACCTTGGCGAGGGCCGTCTGCAGCAGGTCCTCCGCCTGGTGCGGGTCCCCGGTCAACAGCCAGGCCGTGCGCAGCAGTTTGGGACCGCAGGCGGCGACGAACTCGGTGAAGTCCGGTGTCGCGTGCCTCATCCCGCCGTCCCCGCCCTGGTGTCCGCGTCGTCGTTGTCGTTCTCACGGCTGCTGAACGCGGTGGCGGGGGGTTCGGGTTGCCCGTCGGGGCGAGATTTCCTCGGGAAGTCCGGGAGATCTGGACGGCCCGCGAGCCGGCCGGGGCCAGGCCGGGCGGCGAGCGGGCCGTGAGTACCACGATGGGCCCCTCCGCGCCCGCCCGACCAGGCGCGCGCACGGGCGCGCGGACGCAAACCGGCGTACGGGGGCGGCGCCTTCGGGCCCGCCCTAGGCCCAATGCCGGTGACTTTGGTGCCTGAGCCTCGTTGGTTGTGGTGTGGCGAGGGTGGGGCAGGTCAAGGCGCCTGCGGGTGAGCGGTTGTCGGAC
>NZ_JBIWOW010000045.1:0-40474 GCF_044767945.1 Kitasatospora sp. NPDC101183
GGACGCTTCCTTCAGGCCGCCTTCCAGCGGGCCCTCCGGGCGCTTCGTTCTTTCGTGTTTCCAGCTTACCAGATGTTTTCCGCTCCGTTTTCCGGAGTTTCATTCATCCGATTCCCGCTGGCGGGATTTCCTTCGAACTTCGCTCCGAAGCTTATCAAAGCTTTCGGTGTGCTCACTCCGCGGGATTTGCTTCGTCAGAGGCGTGCATTTCGAGAAATGCACCTGCCTGATTCGGCGGTGTCGTAGACACTAACGCCCGGGGCGGCCGTTGTCCAGCCGCTCCAACCGTTCAAACCTACTAGCCCACCCTCACCACGTCAATGGTTTGGTCGGGATGCGAGAAGACTACCAGGTCAGAAGCCTGTTGATCGCCACGGCTCACGCGGCGACGGGCTGCAGGTCCGCCCGGTCGGCCGCGTCCAGATCACCGGTTTCGCCGGCCGCGGCGGCCTTCCGACCCAACACCAGGGCATAGAGGAGGAAGAGCACCTCCGCCACCACGCCGATCGAGATGCGGGCCCAGGTGGGCAGGCCGGAGGGGGTGACAAAGGCTTCGAGAATGCCGGAGACCGCCAGGACCGTCGCGAGGCCCATCGCCATGCCGACGATCGCCCGGCCCTGTTCGGCCAGGGCCACGCCCCGGGTACGCGGGCCGGGGTCGATGATGGTCCAGCCCAGGCGCATGCCGAGGCCGGCGGCGACGAAGACGGCGGTCAGCTCCAGCAGTCCGTGCGGAATGAGCAGGCCCAGGAAGATGTCGAGCCGGCCTGCGGAGGCCATCAGGCCGATGCCCACGCCCAGGTTGAGCACGTTGCCCCACAGCACCGCGATCACGGGGAGCCCGAACGCGATCCCGAAGATCAGGCACTCCACCGCGATCCACGCGTTGTTCGTCCAGACCTGCGCGGCGAAGGAGCTGGCCGGCCGGTCCGAGTAGTAGGCCTCGTACTCCCCGCCGGGGCGGGTCATCTCCCGCAGCTCGTCCGGGGAGGCGAGGCTGCGGAGCACCTCGGGGTGCGCGGTCAGCCACCAGGCGATCAGGGCGCTGAGCGCGAACGAGACGACCGCGATCGGCACCCACCAGCGGCGGGAGCGGTACAGCGCGGCCGGGAAGCTCACCGTGTAGTAGCGGGCGACGTCCTGCCAGCCGTTGGTACGGGCACCGGTCACCGCCGCACGGCCGCGCGAGACCAGGCCGGTGAGCCTGGCGACCAGGGCCGGGTCGGGCGCGGCGGCCTGGACCTTGGCCAGGTGGCCGGTGGTCCGCTGGTACAGCGTCACCAGCTCGTCCGCCTCCTCCCCCGTGAGCCGGCGCCTGCGGGCGAGGGCGTCCAGCCGGGCCCACTCCCCCTGGTGGGTAACGACGAAGACGTCCAGGTCCATTCGGCGGCTCCAGGGTGGGCGAGGCGCTCGGGGCGGCTCGCGCGGGGGCGGGCGGGTGGGTACGGACACGCGCGGCCCAGCATGCCAGGCACCGGCGACGCCGTGGTCGCCGGGATCTCACTTCCCGTGCGACGGTCCGGCGCCGTATGTTTGCGGCTGCGGATCAGAATGCGGAGGGACTGCGAAGAACGGGTCGTCGGGGGCCGACCCGCCACCGGCACCGCCTCGCGTCCGCAGCCGCCCTCCTCCGGTTCGTCTCCTCGGGGCGAACTCCCTGCGGGGGCCGTACGGCTCCACGAACGTGAACGGACGGGTGTCTTGAGCGACCTGGTGACGGGTGAGGCCGTCGTCCTCGACCTGCAGACGGCCAAGCTGCCGAGCAGGGCGCTGGCCATCCTGATCGACCTGCTCCTGGAGTTCGCCGCCCTGATCGTGACCACGATCGTGCTGAGCGTGGCCCTGATCGACCTCGACCGGGCGGCCGTGGCGGCCGTCTCGCTCGGCCTCATGGTGTTCTTCCTGGTCGCCGTCCCGGTGATCGTCGAGACCCTCAGCCACGGGCGCTCGCTCGGCAAGGCCGCGCTCGGCCTGCGCGTGGTGCGCGGCGACGGCGGGCCCGTCCGGTTCCGGCACTCGCTGGTGCGCGCGGGCGTCGGGTTCTTCGAGCTGATCACGCTCGTCGGCTGCCCGGCCGTGATCACCTCGGCCCTGCGGACGGACGGCAAGCGCCTCGGCGACGTCTTCGCCGGGACGGTCGTGGTCCGCGAGCGCGCCGCGGCCGGCGGCGGCACGTCCGTCCCGCTGCCGCCCGTGCACCCGCAGCTGCTGCAGAGCATGGGCCGCGAGCTCGTCGCGATGGACTTCTCCGCCGTGCCCGAGCCGCTCTGGCTGGCCATCCGCCAACTGCTCGGCCGCATCGGGCAGTTGGACCCGGCCGTGACCCACCGGATGTCCGTCCGCCTGGCCGACGACCTGTCCGCCCGCACCGGCCTCGCCGTGCCGCCCGGGCTGCACCCGGCGGCGTACCTGGGCGCGGTGCTCACCGAGCGCCAGCGGCGGGAGTGGACGCGGGCCCAGGAGCGGCAGTGGCAGGCCGCGCAGGCGGCCCAGGCCGCGTACGCCGCCCAGTACCCCGCGCAGTACCCCGTCCAGTACCCGGCCGCACCCGCCCCGGCTCCCGAGCCGCAGGACGCCCGGCCCGTACGCGTCCTCGGCATACCGGAGGCCCCCGCCGCGCCTCCCGCGATGCCGGCGACGCCCGCGCCGCTCTCCCTGGACAAGCCGACGGCCCCGCCGCCGCCCCCCGCCTCGGGATTCGCCCCGCCGGCCTAGGCGGGCGGGGACGGCCAGGCGTTCGGCGGCGAGGCCAGCTCCTCCAGCTCCACCCCCGCCGCCGACAGCACCACGTCCCCCGCGAGGTGCACGACCTGCTGCTCCCCCGTCGCCAGGTCCGCCACCTGGTACCGCTCCACCAACAGCGGCCCCGAGTCCGTCTCGTGCCGGTCCACACCCTCCAGCAGCCACCCCTGGTCGAGGGTGCGCGGCGCCAGTACCGGCTCGGTGAACGCCACCAGCCGCACCCGCGCGCTCGCCCCCTCGTCCAGCCGCAGCAGCCGCGCGGTGGCGACCAGGAAGCCCGGCGAGCCGCCGGTGAAGGCGTGCGCCCGGTCGTACCCCTCCGCGGCGCTCTCCCCGCCCGGGTCCCCCGCGTCCGTACGGACCCAGGCCACCCCGTCCACCGCCCCGCCGCGCACCTGCCAGCCGCCCGCCCGCAGCTCCATCCGCAGGGGCCGGGCCCGCGAGTCCAGGGTGAGGTCGAGGCTGCCGAGCACCCGGCCGTCCGGCGCGTAGGTCTTGGACACGTACCGCCAGCCCGCCGCGCCGGGCGCGCAGCTGAACCGCTCCTCGCCGAGGAGCTCGTGGTCGTGGGTGTCGTGCAGCGAATAGCGGCCGTTGGGCATGCCCGAAAGCCTACGCACCGGATTCCGGTGCAACGTTCCGGGCAGGTGCCCGCATTAGGGAGGCGGAGGAGCACGGCACGACGACGAGAGGGGGTGTGCGGATGGCGAGGCAGGCACGCGTCGAGGAGTTCACGGAGTACGTGGCCTCCAAGAGCGGCTGGCTGCGCAAGGTCGCCTACCTGCTGTGCGGGGACTGGCACCGGGCCGACGACCTGGTCCAGGAGACGGTCACCAAGCTGTACGTGAACTGGTCGAGAGTCTCGCGGGTCGAGAACCTCGACGGCTACACGCGCCGCATCCTGGTGAACACCTTCCTGGCCGAGCAGCGCTCCCCGTGGTGGCGCCGCACGATCCGCTCGGAGAACGGCCCGGACACGACGTTCTGCGACGTCGACCTCGACGCCTCCCTCGACCTGCGCCGGGCCCTCGCGGCCCTCCCGCCCCGCCAGCGCGCCACGGTGGTCCTCCGGTACTACTGCGACCTGTCCGTCGACCAGGCCGCCGAGGCCCTGGGCTGTTCCCCCGGCAACGTCAGGAGCCAGAGCTCCCGCGCCCTGGGCACCCTGCGGGGCAACCTGACTCCCCGTTCCGCCCCTGCCGAGAGGACGACATGACCATCGGAGGAGAGGACGACCTGACCACACGCCTGACCGCTCTCGCCGACGGGACCGCTCCCCCGCAGCGCCTCGACACCGCCCGCTGCATCGTCGAGGGCACCGCCCGGCTGCGCCGCCGCAGGCGGGCGCTGGTCGGGGCGGCGGCCGTCGTCACCGCCGTGGTGGTGACGACCACCGCACTGATCGTCCCCGGGAAGCCCGCGCTGACGGGCCCCGCCCCGGCGGTCGTCGAACCCGCGCCGTCCAGCGTGATCCCCGCCAGGCCCGATCCGCTGATCCCCGAGTTGCGGTTCGGCTGGCTGCCGGACTGGGTCGGCGGGGAGACCGGCATCAGCTACGACGGTCTGACCGCCCCCGGCGAAACCCACGGCGTCGTCCTGGAGGCAAGGCGGCCGGGCAAGAACGGCGCGCGCCTGCAGCTCTCCCAGCTGACCTCGTTCGGGGACGAGCCGCCGTCGCTGCCCGGCAGCGACGCCCGGAGGGAGGAGGCCGAACCGGTCGACGGACGGTCCGCCCACTGGGTGGTCTCCGACACCCACCCCGAGCAAGGCCTCACCCTGGAGTGGCAGACGCCTTCGGGTCGCTGGGCGAGGCTCCTGGGCTACGGCGGCGGACCGACGGACGTCTCGCGGGAGGTCCTGCACCGGGTGGCCGACGGAGTCCGGTACGGCACCTGGGAGGTCCCTCTGCCCGTGCGGATCACCGGCCTGCCCGACACCTTCGACGTCTCCGGCGCGAGGCTGGACCGTCCCGGCACCGCCGACACGAGCCCCTGGCACCTGTCGCTGACACTCCGGGTGAACCGCACGGTCGTCCGGCTCACGGTGGAGCCGGAGGCTGCGAAGCGGCAGATCCCGAGCGCGCCGACCGACGCGGGGCCCGGGCTGGTGAAGTGCTCCACCGACGACGGGGTCCAGGTGTGCGCCGACATCGATTCCGCAACCCCGCCACCGGCGCTGGTCCAGCAGGGCGGCCTCCCCTGGCTGCTCGCCCGCACCAAGGCCCTCGGCCTGGACCCGCGCACCTGGACGACCGACCCCTTCGTCTAGCTCCGCCGCCGCCCGAACACGCCGGTGGCCGGCACCCCTCGCACAGGGGTGCCGGCCACCGGAAACCTCACCGCATCAGTAGCGGTACTGCTCCGCCTTGTACGGGCCCTCGACCGGAACGCCGATGTAGTCGGCCTGCTCCTGCGACAGGGTGGTCAGCTTCACGCCCAGCGCGTCCAGGTGCAGGCGCGCGACCTTCTCGTCCAGGTGCTTCGGCAGCACGTACACGCCGATCGGGTACTGCTCGGTCTTCGTGAACAGCTCGATCTGCGCGATCGTCTGGTTCGCGAAGGAGTTGGACATCACGAACGACGGATGGCCGGTCGCGTTGCCCAGGTTGAGCAGGCGGCCCTCGGAGAGCACGATGATCGTGCGGCCGTCGGCCTTGCGCCACTCGTGGACCTGCGGCTTGACCTCGGTCTTCACGACGCCCTCGAGCTTGGCCAGGCCGGCCATGTCGATCTCGTTGTCGAAGTGGCCGATGTTGCCGACGATGGCCTGGTGCTTCATCCGGGCCATGTGCGAGGCCATGATGATGTCCTTGTTGCCCGTGGTCGTGATGAAGATGTCGGCGATCTCGACGACGTCCTCCAGCGTGGCGACCTGGTAGCCGTCCATCGCCGCCTGGAGCGCGCAGATCGGGTCGATCTCGGTGACGATGACGCGGGCGCCCTGGCCGCGCAGCGACTCCGCGCAGCCCTTGCCGACGTCGCCGTAGCCGCAGACGACGGCGACCTTGCCGCCGATCAGGACGTCGGTGGCGCGGTTGATGCCGTCGATCAGCGAGTGGCGGCAGCCGTACTTGTTGTCGAACTTCGACTTGGTGACCGAGTCGTTGACGTTGATGGCCGGGAACAGCAGCTGGCCGTCACGGTGCATCTCGTACAGGCGGTGGACACCGGTGGTGGTCTCCTCGGTCACGCCCTTGATCGTGGCGGCGACCTCGGTCCACTTGTTCGGGGTGTCCTTGAGCGTGCGGTTCAGCAGCTCGAGGATGATGCGGAACTCGTCGTTGTCGGCCGTCGACGGGTCCGGGGCGGCCCCGGCCTTCTCGAACTCGACGCCCTTGTGGATCAGCAGGGTGGCGTCGCCGCCGTCGTCGAGGATCATGTTCGGGGTCTTGCCCTCGGGCCAGGTGAGCGCCTGCTCGGTGCACCACCAGTACTCCTCCAGCGTCTCGCCCTTCCAGGCGAAGACCGGGACGCCCTGCGGGTTCTCCGGGGTGCCCTCCGGGCCCACCGCGATGGCGGCGGCCGCGTGGTCCTGGGTGGAGAAGATGTTGCACGAGCACCAGCGGACCTCGGCACCGAGCGCCGTCAGCGTCTCGATCAGCACGGCGGTCTGGATGGTCATGTGCAGCGAACCGGTGATCCGGGCGCCGGCCAGCGGCTGCGACGCGGCGTACTCGGCACGGATGGACATCAGGCCGGGCATCTCGTGCTCGGCGAGCTGGATCTCCTTGCGGCCGAACGGCGCCAGGGAAAGGTCGGCAACCTTGAAGTCACCGGTGGTGTCGGTCGACATGCGTCTGCTCCTCGCTGATGGGATCGGGGCGGCCAGAGGTCCGGCGCGCTGCGCAGCACAACGGGCCGTGCGGGTGCACGGACGTGTCGGAGCGGCCGTCCCCGTGGTCCGGGACGACTCCCCACTGCGCGGCGCAATCCGTCGGAGGACCTCTCTCCCTCGACCGGCGCACACCCTACGGGGGCGGACCGCCGATCGACCGCCATCAGCAGCGACGTACTGGCACTGGTGACGAATCTACACGCAGGCCGCGCCGGGCGTTCGCGGATGACCGATTTCGGCCGGACGGATGATCAACGTCCGGACGGTGCTCAGTGGCCCCCGGCCGCTGGTCCGGGGCCGCCCGGCGTGGCCGCCGGGTCGTCGCCGGCGGCGGCCTTCTCGGCGCTGTAGACGTCCGGTTCCAGGTAGATCGCCCGGGCGATCGGCACGGCGGCGCGGACCCTCTCCTCCGCCGCGTCGATGGCCGTGGCGACCTGGGCGGCGCTGTCCCGCGCGTTGACGGCGATCTTGGCGGCGACCAGCAGTTCCTCCGGGCCGAGGTGCAGGGTGCGCATGTGGATGACCCCGGTGACGGTCTCGCCGTCGACCAGCGCGGCGCGGATCCGCGCCACCGACTCGCGGTCGGCGGACTCCCCGAGCAGCAGCGACTTGGTCTCCAGTGCCAGCACCACGGCGATCAGCACCAGCAGCACGCCGATGCAGAGCGTCCCGACGCCGTCCCAGACGCCGTCGCCGGTGATGACGGTGAGCGAGACGCCGAACAGCGCGAGCACCAGGCCGATCAGCGCGCCGGTGTCCTCCAGCAGCACCACAGGGAGTTCGGGCGCCTTGGCCGTACGGATGAACTGCGTCCAGCTGCGGCTTCCCTTGGCCTTCGCGGACTCGTGCACGGCGGTGCGGAAGGACCAGCCCTCCATGGCGATGGCGAAGAGCAGCACGCCGACCGCCCAGCCCCAGGCGTCGAGCGTCTCGGGGTGGCTGATCTTGTGCCAGCCCTCGTAGACCGCGAACAGGCCACCGACGCTGAACAGGACGATGGCCACCAGAAAGCCGTACACGTAGCGCTCGCGCCCGTACCCGAACGGGTGCTCCTCGTCCGCCGCGCGACGCGCCCGCTTGCCGCCGATCAGCAGCAGCACCTGGTTGCCGGAGTCGGCCACCGAGTGCACGCCCTCGGCGAGCATCGAGGACGATCCGGTGAAGCCGAAGGCGGTGAACTTGGCCACCGCGATCGCCAGGTTCGCGGACAGCGCCGCGACCAGTGCCTTCGTCCCGCCCTCAGTGCTCATGCGTCCGCCTCGCAGCGCTCGGCAGGGGCATTCGCCCCTACGCACCCGTCAAATGTTCGCTCGCTTCGCTCCCTCACGCCGCACAACCTAGCGGCACCGGGCTCAGGACTGCGCGGCGGCGAGCCCCAGGTAGACGGCGGCGAAGTCGGTGAGCGCGACGAGGTCGGCCAGCGCGTGGAGCTGCTCGGGCCGGGTGCTCGCGTACTCGGTGAGGCGGACGTCGTGGGCGGCGGCCAGCCGGTGGGCGCGGCCGGCGCCGAAGCTGCGCGGGCGGTCGTCGTCCTCCGGCACCTCGGCCGGGCCGTCCTGCTCCTGGTCCGCCGCGCCGGGGACGTGCCGCAGCAGCAGGACCTGGAGGTGCAGCGGGTCGGGCTCCTCGACGCGGTCGCGGAAGAAGTCGTCCGGGTCGGCGCCCGCGCCCAACTGGCCGGTGAACATGCCCCGGTGGGCGGTGAGCACCTGCGGCAACGGACCGGCCAGCGCCGGGCGGCCGGCCCGGTCGGCGAGCTGGGCGGCGAAGCGGGCGGCGGCGGCCCCGGCGATCGGGCCCTCGGCCCAGAGCAGCGGGACCGTCCCGGCCAGGCGGGCGGCGAGGCCCTTGGCCGGGTTGGTGTACGCGGCGGCGTCCGGGCGGCAGCGCACGGCGGTGGCGTCCAGCAGGTCGGCGACGGCCGGCAGCGCGTCGTACGGCAGCTGGGTGAGCCCGATCTTCTGGGCCAGCGCGAGCAGCGGGGTGAGGTGGGACCAGAGCGCGGCCGGGTCCTCGGCCGGGAGGTCGGGCTCGGCCGCGGCGGGCGGAGCCTCCTCCGGCTGGGCGCCGACGACGTACGGCAGGGGCAGCGCCCGCACCTGGAGCGCGGCCTCGGCCAGCGGGCTGCCCGCCGGGGCGGTGACGACGAGGGCGCAGCCGCGCGCGTAGGCCTGTTCGGCGAGGCGGATCAGGCCCTGCTCGCCGCCGTCCGCGGAGCTGATCACCAGCAGGTCGAGCGGGCCGGTCCAGCCGGGCAGCTGCCAGCCGAGCCCGGCGGTGAAGGCGGGCGGGGCACCGGAGCGGTCGCGGTCGCCGCGCGGGGCGGTGGCCTCGGCGGGCGGCAGGGGGACGACGAGGCCGGCGCTTCCGGCGAGCACGGCGAGGACCTCACCGGCCGTCAGGGCGCTGCCGTGTCCGGCGACCAGGACGGCGCGCGGGCGGCCGTCGGGGTTGAGCCGCTCGATCCCGGCGGCCTCGGCCTCGCGCAGGGCGGTGCGCACGCGCGCCCCGGCGCCGGCCAGGGCCAGGAGGGCGCGGTCGCGGTCGGCGCGCTGGAGGGCGGCCGGGTCGTCGAGCAGGGTGTCGTCGAGCATGCGGCGGGCCTCCGGCGGCTGTCCTGTGGAGCGCTGGGGAAAGGGCTCAGGCGGGGCGGCGGGCCTCGTCCACCAGGAGGACCGGGATGCCGTCGCGGACCGGGTACGCGAGGCCGCAGTCGGCGCCGGTGCAGACCAGCTCCGGCTGGTCCTCGGTGTCGCCCTCGACGAGCGCGGCCCGGCACTGCGGGCAGACCAGGATCTCCAGCAGGAAGGATTCGAGCTTCATGGGGCTCTCCAGAGTTCGGGGGTGGCGCGGGGGGGGGGGGGGGGGGCGCCGGGCGCCCGCCCCCCCCCCCCCGGCCCCCCCCCCCCGCCCGCTTCCGTCAGGCGCTCAGCCGCGGACGACGGCGAGGACGCCGTCGCGCAGCTCGGCCATCTTCGCCGGGTCCTTGGCCTCGACGTTCAGGCGCAGCAGCGGCTCGGTGTTGGAGGCGCGCAGGTTGAACCACCAGTCGGCGCCGGCGACGGTGAGGCCGTCCAGCTCGTCGACGGTGGTGCCCTCCAGGCCGGCGTAGGCGGCGCGGACGGCGGCGGTGCTGGCGGCCTGGTCGGCGACGGTGCTGTTGATCTCGCCGGAGGCGGCATAGCGGTCGTACTCGGCGGTCAGCGCGGAGAGCGTGCCCGGCTGGCCGCCGAGCGCGGCGAGCACGTGCAGCGCGGCGAGCATGCCGGTGTCGGCGCGCCAGAAGTCGCGGAAGTAGTAGTGGGCGGAGTGCTCGCCGCCGAAGACGGCGTCGGTGACGGCCATCTCCTGCTTGATGAAGGAGTGGCCGACGCGGGTGCGCACCGGGTTGCCGCCGAGCTCGCGGACGACCTCGGGGACGGTCCAGGAGGTGATCAGGTTGTGGATGATCGTCGGCTCGGCCTCGCCGGCGGCCTTGGCGCGGGCGATCTCGCGGGCGGCGACCAGGGCGGTGATCGCGGACGGGGAGACGGGCTCGCCGCGCTCGTCCACGACGAAGCAGCGGTCGGCGTCGCCGTCGAAGGCGAGGCCCACATCGGCGCCGACCTCGCGGACCTTGGCCTGGAGGTCGACGATGTTCTTCGGGTCGAGCGGGTTGGCCTCGTGGTTGGGGAAGGTGCCGTCCAGCTCGAAGTACATGGGGACGAGTTCGAGCGGCAGGCCGTCGAAGACGGTCGGCACGGTGTGGCCGCCCATGCCGTTGCCGGCGTCGACCACGACCTTGAGCGGGCGGATCACGGTGAGGTCGACCAGGCCGAGCAGGTGGTCGGCGTAGCCGCGCAGGGTGTCCTGCTCGCTGAGCACGCCGGGCTTCACGTCCCGGGCCGGGACGGTGACGGTGTCGTCCTCGCCCGTCCAGGACTCGACGAGCTCGCGGATCTCGGACAGGCCGGTGTCTTGGCCGACCGGGGCGGCGCCGGCGCGGCAGAGCTTGATGCCGTTGTACTGGGCCGGGTTGTGGCTGGCCGTGAACATCGCGCCGGGCAGGTCGAGCTTGCCGCTGGCGTAGTAGAGCTGGTCGGTGGAGCACAGGCCGATCTGCACCACGTCGGCGCCGTACGCGGCCGCGCCCTCGGCGAAGGCCAGGCTGAGCGACGGGGAGGACGGGCGCATGTCGTGGCCGACCACGATCGCGCTCGCTCCGGTGACCTGCACGAACGCGGCGCCGAAAGCCCGGGACAGGCTCTCGTCCCACTGGTCCGGGACGACGCCCCGGACGTCGTACGCCTTCACGAGCTGCTTGAGGTCGCGCACTGCGGCTCCACCTGGTCTCTGTAGTGGTCGGTCGTGTCACACCACCGGCCGCGCGGTCGACGGGCCGCGGTGGCGGTAGACCGGCAGCGTACCCGGGCCGGGCGAACGGGCCGTGACGCGCGGGCCGTCAGTTGTCGGGCGAGCGCAGGACCCTCAGGTGGCCCCGTCGGCCGGCCTCGGTGGACTCGCCCTCGGAGCCGCGGCCCTGACGGGGGGTCTGCGGGCGGGCGGCCTCGCGGACGGCGTTGGCCAGGGCCTCCAGGTCGTCGCTGCTGCGGCGCAGCGGGCCGGCCTCGGCGGCGAGCCGGACGACCTCCCAGCCGCGCGGAGCGGTGAGCCGCTCGGCGTGCTCGGCGCAGAGGTCGTAGCAGTGGGGCTCGGCGTAGGTGGCGAGCGGGCCCAGCACGGCGGTGGAGTCCGCGTAGACGTACGTCAGCGTCGCGACGGCCGGCCGGCCGCACGCGGTCCGCGAACAACGACGTACAGAGCTCACGAGGGTGGACGGTACCGCACTCCTCGCCAGGGCGCGAAGACCGCCTGTCCGGAGGGTGTTCCGTGTCGGCCTCCGCACGCTGCCGCACGCGCCCCCACCCCTGGCGTTTCCCGGTCGGAGTGGTCCACTTCCGTCCGTCCAAGGACTACGCTCGGCAGTGATATGGACAGCTCCGCACCGCAGTCATCGACAGGGCCCTCGCGCCGCCCCCGGCACCGCGACCGGCACGGCAGGGGGCTGCGCGGCCCGCTGGCGCCGCCCCAGGTGCCGATCTCCCTCACGCGTTCCGAACTGTTCGACGACTACGTGCGCGAGTCGGTGGAGCGGTTGGAGCGGCGGTGGCCGCAGCTGATCGAGGTCGAGTTCGCCGTGCAGGAGGTGCCGCTGCACGAGCCGGACGCCGCCGACGCGGAGGACGGGGTGCCGCTGGGGCGGGTCTCGCCGGGCCGGCAGGGGCACAAGAGCCAGATCGTCGTCTACCGGCGGCCGGTGGAGATCCGGGCGAAGACCCGGGAGGACCGTGCGGCGCTGGTGCACGAGATCCTGATCGAGCAGGTCGCCGAGCTGCTGGGGCTGTCGCCCGACGCGATCGACCCGCGCTACGACGAGGACTGAGGCGGGCTCCGAGGACGCGGAAGGGGCGGGCATCCGGTTGGCCGGGTGCCCGCCCCTTCGGCGTGCGGTCAGCGCAGGACGACGCCCGGGTCCTGGGCGGCCTGCGGGACCTTGACGGTGCTGCGGTCGTCGCGCAGGGCCTGGACGGTGAACATCGGCACGTCCTTGGCGGGGATCGCGAGCATCCGGGCGGCGACCACCGGGCCGCCGGAGGTCGTCTCCACGGTGAGGGCGAAGGCGCCGTTGCCCCCGGCGGGCTCGGGCGCCGGGATGGCGACGGTGCCGCCGGCCGGGACCTGGACGTCCTTGGTGGCCGGGGTGCCGCCGCCGCTGCCCGCCGAGGCGGTGACCTTGACGGTGGCGGCGTCGCCGGTGGAGGTCAGGAAGAGCGTGGAGGCGCCGGGCCGGTTGTCGGCGACGGTGGCGCGGGCGCCGACCGGGGCGGTGCCGGTGAGCCAGGCCGCGTCGCTCTTGCCGCTCGCGCCGGTGCGGTCGACCCGCAGTCCGGCCACGATCGGGGTGGGGTGCTTGTCGTCGCTGGGCGACAGCCGCAGGCCGGCGACCTCGTCGCGGGTGACCTTGCCGAGGTCGACGGCGGCGACCTGGCCCGCCTTGACGTGGATGGACTCGTTCCCGGCCGGGGTGAACCAGCCGTTCTTGCCGGAGAGCTGGATCTTGAGGTCCGCGTCGTCCTCCGGCGGGGCCCAGACGACCAGGCGGGCGGAGGAGGTGTCGGCGGGCAGGCCGGGCATCACCTGGGTGGGCGCCGGGTCGGCCGAGGCGGGGATCCAGTCGGTGCCCTTGCCGCCGTCGGCGGCGTGCAGGGCGGCGCCGACGCGGCCGGAGCGGACCACCGCGTGCACGGCGAGGTCGTTGACGGCGCCCTTGGTGAGGGTGGACAGCAGGATCGACTGGGAGCTGCCGGGGGCGACGGTGAGGCCGTTGGCGGCGTCGTTGTCGATCAGGCCCTTGTCGCCGTACAGCTTGAGGTCGACGACGGCGGCGGTGGCCTCGGTGTTGACCAGGCTGACGTAGTCGACGCGGTCCCCGGCGGTGCTGGCCCCGGCGAACCAGAAGCTCGTACCGGCCGGGGTGCAGGTCAGGCCGGACATGCCCTGGCCGCGCTGCTCGGTGACGACGGTGGTCTGGGTGACGGTGAAGCCGGGGGCGAGGGCGCCGGTGGCGACGGCTCCGGTGCCGGGGGCGGCGTCGCCGTTGGCGGCGGGCGCGGAGACCGGGGTGCCGGGCTTGGCCAGGGTGAGGCGGGCGTCGGCGGGCGGGGCGTTCTTGCCGGGGGCCGCGGCCGGGGCGCCGGAGGCGGTCGGGGCCGGGGTGCCGGTGGGCGCGGTGGCCGCCGGGGTGGCCGCGGCGCCGGGGGTGGCCGCCGGGGCGGCGGGCGCGGCGGCGTCGGAGATCCAGCCGGCGCCGCCGGTGGCGGAGCCGGTGCCGGGCGGGCTGTAGGCGGTGAGGGTGGTCGATCCCGTCAGGCCCTGGAACGGCTGCGGGCAGACCGCCGCCGTCCGCTCGACCTGGGCGGTGGTCGGTGCCACGGCGTCGGCCTTGGCCGGGGCGGCGGGCGGGCGGACCTCGGCGATGCCGAACACGGCGGCGAGCACCACGGCGGCGGCCAGCAGGGACTGGGTGGTCCTGGTGCCTCCGGCGAACCGGCCGGCCCGGGGCTCTCGGGGCTCCGGGGCCGCTCGGTGCTCCTGCGACGGGTCGGCGGACGCGGACTTCTTGCGGAGTGCGGGCTTCTTCATCGCGGGTCAGCTCCCCGATCCGTGCTGGTGCGGCCGGTAGGTCCCGGAAGCGTGGCCGGTGCCGTCCGGGTCGCTCGGGCCGTTCGGGTTGTTCGGGTCGTCATAGGGATCGGCCTGCTGCTGCCCCGGCAGCCAGGGCTGCTGCTGCTCGTAGCCCTGCTGCGGGTGCTGCTGGTAGGGGTCGTAGCCGTACTGCTGCTGGTCGTAGCCCTGCTGCTGGTAACCCTGCTGGCCGTACTGGTCGTACTGGTCGTAGCCCTGCTCGTACCCCTGGCCGCCGTACGGCGCGGCCGCCGGCTGCTGGCCGTACTGGTCGTAGCTGTACGGGTCGGCCTGCTGGTACGTCTGGTACGGGTCGGCGTACTGCTCCGCCTCCTGGGCGGCGGCGGCCGCCTGGACGGCTCCGGTGACGGGCTCGCCCGCGGGCTGGGCCGGGACGGCGCCGGGGCGGCCGTCGTACACGCCGGGCTCCTCGGCGGCCTCCTCGCCGCCCTCGCCGCGCTCGGCCATCCGGCGGGCCCGGCGGCTGCCGGGGGCGGGGGCCTGCTTCTCGGCGGCGGCGGCCAGCGCGGCGGCGGCCACGACGTCCTCGGGCAGGTCGTCGTCCTTGTGGCTGCGGCGGCCGGGCAGGGCCAGCACCAGGACGGTCAGGCCCAGGAGGACCTGGGCCCAGATCCAGCCGGTGTGGGCGAAACCGCCCTCGCGGGTGACGCTGAGCTTGCCGCCGGAGGCCGGGAGCTTGAAGCCCTGCGCCCAGCCGTCCACGGTGGTCGGCTCCAGGGCGGTGCCGTCCACGGTGGCCTTCCACTCGGGGGCGGCGCTCTCGGCCAGGCGCAGCACCCGGCCGTCGGGACCGGCCGGGACGGTGGTGGAGAGGTCGCGGGCGCCGGAGGCGACGACCACGGGCAGGGCGCCCGGCGCGGTGATCACCGCGCGGACGGCCGGGGTGCCGGTGACCTGCCAGAGCGCGGAGCCGGTGTCCTGGTTGGCCTTGACCAGGCCGGGGGTGGTGTCCAGGACGTCCTTGTAGGTGTCGATCGCGGGCTGCTGGACGAGCACGTAGCCGATGCCGTAGCCCGCGAGGGCCCCGGCCTGGTCGGCGCCGGAGCCGGCCAGCAGGCTGCCGACCATCGTGTCGAGGCCGCCCTGGGTGCCGGTGGCCGGGTCGACGGTGGACTCCGCCTGGCCGAGGGTCAGGCCGGCGCCGCGCAGCACGGTGTAGCGGACGGCGCCGCCGCCCTTCTCCCCGGTGACGACGAGGGTGCGGGCCCGGTCGGTGGTTCCGGCCTCCTCGGCGATGAAGGCGGGCACCTGGTCGGACTGGCCGCGGTGCAGCGGGCCGCCCGCCCCGGTGATCGCCCACCAGAGGCCGGTGCCCAGCGGGGCCAGCACGGCGGCGGCCACCACGAGGGCGGCGACGGGCTGCTTCCAGCCGAAGGCGATCCCGGCGACGCGGGCGTTGGCGCCGTCCGCGCCGATGGCGGCGGCGGCGAGCAGAGCGATCCCGGCGATCAGGGTGGCGGGGCCGGCCCAGGCGGGCACGGCCGGGCCGCCGGAGGCCGGGGTGACGGAGGTGCCCGCGACGGCGACGGCGAAGACCAGGCCCGCGCCGGCGGCGCCCCAGGCGGCGAGCACCGCGCGCCGGCGGTCGGCGCGCAGCAGGGCGGCGAGGGCGGCGAGGACGACACCGGCGGAGAGCCACACCGGCGGCACCCCGGCGCCGCCGGGGTTGACCAGCAGCAGGCCGGCGGCGCTCGCCCCGGCGCCGTGCAGGCCGGGCAGGCCGGCCTCCAGCAGCAGCCAGGTCGGGTGCGAGAGCACCGTGAGCGACCAGGGGGCCAGGACGGCGACGGGCACGGCGAGGATCACCGCGACGCGCAGGCCCAGCAGGCGCAGCGCCGTACCGCCGGAGCCGAAGGCTCCGCCGCGCAGGACGGCGAACACCAGCGTGGCCAGGCAGAGCGGCACGGCGAGCGCCCAGGTCAGCGGCACGAAGGCGGTGGCCAGGGTGAGGAAGAAGACGGTCATCCAGACCGGCCGCCAGCCGGGCCGGGCGCCCTTGGCGGCGCTCTCCTGGCGGATGCCGAGGCCGGCGGCGATCGCGGCGGCGCGGGCCAGCGGCGGCAGCAGCACGGCGAGGACGGCGGTGCCGATCCGGCCCTGGGCGAGCGCGCCGGTGGCGGCGGGCAGCAGCGCGTAGGTGGCGCTGGCCCAGGCGCGGACCATCTTGGAGTCCAGCAGCGGGCGGGAGACCAGGTAGGCGCTGACGGCGGCGAGCGGGACGGTGAGCAGGACGAGCAGGGTGAGGGCGAGGTCGGCGTTGCCGAACAGCCCCCAGCCGAGCACGGCGAGGACGCCGAGGTACGGCGGTGCGGCGGCGGTGGAGCCGGTGCCGACGGGGTGCCAGGCGTCCGCGTACATCGACCAGAGGCCGCTCGCGCCGTCCGCGGCGGGCAGCAGGGCGCCGCCCATGAGCGAGCCGCTGCCGAACAGGCTGCGGCAGGCCGCGAGGGCGAACAGCAGCAGGGCGGCGAACAGCACCGGGGCGGGGCGCCGGGCGAGCTTCTTGATCAGGGCGAACTGCTCGACGACGAGGTCCTCGGAGTCGTCGTCGCCGCCCGCCTCGGCGGAGCCGTGCCGGCTGCCGGCGTCGTCGCCGCCCCCTATCCCGAGCGAGGAGACGACGCCCTCGACGGCCAGGCGGGTGGTGGCGCCGGGGGCGGGGAAGAGCGAGCGGTCGTCCAGGGCGTCCGCCGCCCGCGTCCGGGCTCGGCGCTTGCGGGCGGCCAACAGCCGTGGCAGGCGCACGAGTTCGTGGCCGAGGCCGGCGAGCTCGTCGACTGCCTGCTTCGGGTCCTTGCCGAGCAGGCTGGTGACGGCCCGCACCAGGGTGCCGAGGACGAGGCGCAGCAGGACGTACGGGAACAGCACGCCCCGGCTGTTGGCGAGCAGGGTGTAGACGGCGCCGGCCTTGTCCACCCGGTGCGGGTGGGTGGGGCCGCAGTCGATCGCGCGGCGCTCGCGGCTGGCGGCCTCGGCGTGCCGCAGCACCGCGTCGGGGGCGACGACGACGCGGTGGCCGGCGGCGTTGACGCGCCAGCAGAAGTCGGTGTCGTCCCGCATGAGCGGGAGGGCCTTGTCGAAGCCGCCGAGCTCCTCGAAGACGTCCCGGCGCACGAGCATGCCGGCGGTGGAGACGGCGAGGACCGGGCGGACCTGGTCGTGCTGGCCCTGGTCCTGCTCGCGGCGGTCGAGGCCCGTCCAGCGGCGGCCGGAGCGGGCGATGGTGACGCCGACCTCCAGGAGCTGGCGCCGGTCGTACCAGCTGCGCAGCTTGGGGCCGATCACGGCGGCGCTCGGGGTGGAGTCGGCGACCTGGAGGAGGCGGCGCAGGGCGTCGGTCTGCGGCTCGCAGTCGTCGTGCAGCAGCCAGAGCCACTCGACGGGCTGGGTCTCGCGCGGGCCGCCGCGGCCGAGGACGTCCTCCTGGGCGAGCGGGTCGCCGAAGTCGTCCCAGCCGCCGGTGACCGGGTCGTAGCCGGAGGGGTCGAGCCGGTAGGGCAGGTCCTCGGGGCGCAGCGGGGGGCTGTTGAAGACGGCCTCGCCGACGGCGGTGCCGAAGCCCGCCCGGCGGCCGAGGACGATCGGCCCGGTGTCCGGCATCCCGTCGGCGAGGCCGAAGTCGTCGAGCGCTTTGGCGAGCAGCTGCGGGGAGTCGTCGGTGGAACCGGTGTCGACCGCGAGGACGCGCTGGACCTGCCGGTCCTGGCCGAGCAGGCCGGCCAGGGCCTGCGGCAGCCAGCGGGCGCCGTCGTGCGAGACGATCACGGCGGTGACCAGGTGGCGCGGGTAGGCGGGCGGCCGGGAAGCGGTGAAGCCGCTCTGGCTGTAGACGGTCATCGAGTGCGCGGGCCCCAGTTCTCGGTGGACACAGCCGGTGAACGGCAACCGGATGGCGCACCACACTAACGGCTCCGGATGGCCGTCACGTGCGCGGTGTCCGCGCGGGGGTCCCCTCGAACGGGCGCCGCGTGGCCCGGGACGCACGAAAGCGCCCCACCGCGACGGTGAGGCGCTCGTACGACTGTCCGGCCGGCCCCGCCGACACCGGACCTGCCGGTCGGTCAGCGGGGGCCCGGGGCGCCCCGGGTCAGACGGCGCTCTTCTTGAGCCGACGGCGCTCGCGCTCCGAGAGGCCGCCCCAGATGCCGAAGCGCTCGTCATTGGCGAGGGCGTACTCCAGGCATTCCGAGCGGACCTCGCAGGCGAGGCAGACCTTCTTGGCCTCGCGAGTGGAGCCGCCCTTCTCGGGGAAGAAGGACTCCGGGTCGGTCTGGGCGCACAACGCGCGCTCCTGCCAACCGAGTTCCTCCTCTTCCTCCGCGATGCCGTCACCGATCAACAGCTCAAAGAGCTCGCTCATGTGGCGCGCCTCCTCTGCCCCTACCTTGGCGTCCCCGTGGTTGCCGTTGCCTCGTGCGGCTGACGACACGAGTGAAATTACAGTTGCGTCACTCTGGCTCAGTCAAGCCGAGCTCTGGTATTGGGGTCGGGATTCACTCCCTGGCACCAAGCCGTTACGAATAGTGTACATATCTGGACACATCGGACCTTCGGCCCGAAAGCCTCGGACGGGATCGAACCGTCAACAACCCGTCGCCGAGTGACGCAGAGTCACGATCACAGGTGGGTCATCGGCCTGCCTTCCCGGCGATCTTCCCATCGAAACATAGAGGGTGATGAATCACCCCATCCAGGAAAGATCCGGACCGAATCCCCCCTAATGCCGCACTCCACCGGTTTGACACCGGTGCTACGGATGCGGTCTCCTTTCTTCCATGTCAGAGTTCGCCAGCCCCCGGAGCGGTTCCACCCTCCGCCGTGCCGCGAACCTCTGTTGTCGCCTCTGTCCCTGTATCTAGGCGCCCGCGTCCCACCGCGCGCCGCCTTCTCCAGGAAGCACAGAGGCCGCCCGCGATCTCCCGCCCCAGGACATCCCGGAGCCGGCTGCTCCCCGCCGAACCAGCCGCCACCTCCGAGGACGACTCCCGTGCGCATGATCCGCATCCGCAAGCGGAACCGCGACCGCAGCAAGCTCACCCGCCTTGGCCTCGCGCCCGCCCGTACCCCGCGCTGGTCGGACGGGCTGAGCGACGTCTCCATCGCGGGCGACCCGCTCGCCTTCCCCCACCTCGCCCGCACCGACCTGCCAGCCCACCCCGTCACCGTCGCCGAGTACGCCCGGCTGGTGCGCGAGATCGCCGCCGACCGCTCCCGCTGGGAGCCGCTGGTGCGCTACGACGCCCTCACCCGCTGGTACGCCCGGCTGGAGACCGGCCCCGGGTACGAGGTCTGGCTGCTCAGCTGGCTGCCCGGGCAGAGCAGCGGCTTCCACGACCACGGCGACTCCTCCGGCGTGATGGCCGTCGTCCAGGGCGAGCTGATCGAGCGCTCCCTCACCGGCGCCGGCGAGGAGGAGCGGACGCTGCGGCCCGGCGGGCGCCGGGTGTTCTCCCCCGGGTACCTGCACGAGGTCGTCAACGGAACGCTCGAACCGGCCGTCTCGATCCACCTCTACACGCCCGGCCTGACCGAGATGAACCAGTACGGGACCACGGCCGTCGAACAGCAGTCCCAGCCGCAGCCGGACGCCCACTGACGGGTGGTCCGGTCGTGGCAGGATGGCCCCCATGCGCATCGTGGCACTGGCAGGCGGAATCGGCGGAGCGCGCTTCCTGCGCGGACTCCTGAAGGCGGTCGGACCGCAGGACGAGATCACCGTCATCGGCAACACCGGCGACGACATCCACCTCTTCGGCCTCAAGGTCTGCCCCGACCTCGACACCGTGATGTACACCCTCGGCGGCGGCATCCACGAGGAGCAGGGGTGGGGCCGCACCGAGGAGACCTGGTCCATCAAGGCCGAGATGAAGGAGTACGGCGTCGGGCCCGAGTGGTTCGGGCTCGGCGACCGCGACTTCGCCACCCACCTCGTCCGCAGCCAGATGCTGGCCGCCGGATACACCCTCAGCCAGGTCACCGAGGCGCTGTGCGTGCGCTGGAAGCCCGGCGTGCGGCTGCTGCCGATGAGCGACGACCGGGTCGAGACCCACGTGCGCATCACCGACGAGCAGGGCACCCGGGCGATCCACTTCCAGGAGTACTGGGTCCGGCTGCACGCCGCCGTCGACGCGGAGGCGATCGTCGCCGTCGGCGCCGACACCGCCAAGCCCGCGCCCGGCGTGCTCGAGGCGATCGCCGAGGCGGACGTCGTCCTGTTCCCGCCGTCCAACCCCGTCGTCTCGATCGGCACCATCCTCGCCGTCCCCGGCATCCGGGAGGCCGTCGCCGCCGCGCCCGCGCCCGTCGTCGGGCTCTCCCCGATCATCGGCGGGGCGCCCGTGCGCGGGATGGCCGACAAGGTGCTCGCCGCCGTCGGCGTCGAGGCCACGGCGGAGGCCGTCGCGCTGAACTACGGCTCCTCGCTGATCGACGGTTGGCTGGTCGACACCGCCGACGAGGCCTCCGTGGCCGCCGTCGAGGCCGGCGGGATCGCCTGCCGGGCCGTGCCGCTGCTGATGACCGACGTCGACGCCACCGCCGAGATGGCCCGGGCCGCGCTCGCGCTGGCCGAGCAGGTGCGCCGATGACCGTGGAGATCCTGGGGGTCGAAGGCCTCCCGGAGATCGAGGCGGGCGCCGACCTCGCCGCGCTGCTGGCCAAGGCCGGCACGTACGAGGACGGCGACGTCCTGGTCGTCACCTCGAAGATCGTCAGCAAGGCGGAGGGGCGGCTGCTGCGGGCCGACGACCGCGAGGCCGCGATCGACGCCGAGACCGTCCGCGTCGTCGCCCGGCGCGGGCGGGCCCGGATCGTGGAGAACCGCAACGGGTTCGTCATGGCCGCCGCCGGCGTCGACGCCTCCAACACCGCGCCCGGCACCGTGCTGCTGCTGCCCGAGAACCCGGACGCCTCGGCGCGCGCCCTGCGCGACGGACTCCAGCGGCTCACCGGGCGCCGGCTCGCCGTCCTCGTCACCGACACCTTCGGACGGCCCTGGCGCAGCGGGCTCACCGACGTCGCCATCGGCGCCGCCGGGCTCCCCGTCCTGGAGGACCACCGGGGGCGCACCGACAGCCACGGCAACGAGCTCGCCCTGACCGTCGTCGCCACCGGCGACGAACTCGCCGCCGCCGCCGACCTGGTGAAGGGCAAGGCCACCGGGGTCCCGGTCGCCGTCGTGCGCGGGCTCGGCCACCTCGTCACCGAGGAGGACGGCGAGGGCGCCCGGCCGCTGGTGCGCTCCTCCGTCGACGACATGTTCCGCCTCGGCACCTCCGAGGCCCTGCGCGAGGCCGTCACCCTGCGGCGCACCGTCCGCGCCTTCACCGACGCGCCCGTCGACCCGGACGCCGTCCGGCGGGCCGTCGCCGCGGCCGTCACCGCGCCCGCGCCGCACCACACCACGCCTTGGCGGTTCGTGCTGCTCGAATCCCCCGAGCGGCGCGTGCGGTTGCTCGACGCCATGCTCGACGCCTGGCGGCGCGACCTGCGCGAACTCGACGGCTGGGACGAGGCCCGCATCGCCCGGCGCACCGCCCGCGGCGACGTGCTGCGCAACGCGCCGTACCTGGTCGTGCCCTGCCTCGTCATGGACGGCTCCCACGCCTACCGCGACGAGCGGCGGGCCACGGCGGAGCGGGAGATGTTCACCGTCGCCGCCGGTGCGGCGGTGCAGAACCTGCTCGTCGCGCTCACGGGCGAGGGCTACGGCTCGGCGTGGGTGTCGTCCACGATGTTCTGCCGCGACACGGTGCGGAAGTCCCTGGACCTGCCGGACAGTTGGGACCCGATGGGCGCCGTCGCCATCGGCCGCCCGGCCGAGGCTCCCCGGCTCAGGCCGCGGCGCGGCGCGGAAGCTTTCATCGAGGTCCGGTAGAAATCACAGGTCTCGATAGACCTCGCGGCGGTGGCCGACATGGACGACCAGGACCAGCAGGACATCGCCGCGAAGCTGGTAGACCGCGCGATAGTCGCCCACTCGGAGTCGGTAGAGGTCGTCGTTGCCGGTCAACTTCTTGACATCGGGTCCGTCTGCGAACGGGTCGTCCCCAAGCGCGGTGAGTGCGGTGAGAATACGCATCGCCTGAAACTGACCGATCGCACGGAGTTGGCGTCGGGCGTGCGCGGTAAAACCGAAGGCGTACTTCACGCAGCGCTCCCGGCGGAGTCCGCAGGCGATCCGAACAGGTCTGCCATCAGCTCGGCCATGGTCACGGTCGGTTCGTCCAGGTGCTTCCGCGCTTCACGGGCAAGGAGCTCATCCTCTGCCTCCTCTATGGCGTCGAGGATCTCGATCGGCACGACAGCCCCGACACGCTCGCCCTTGCGTGTGATCACGGTGATCTCACCGGCCTCCGCCCGGCTGATGACCTCAGCGAGGTGGGCACGGGCTTCACGGATGTTCATTGCGTCAGCCATACGGCCAGCGTACACATCGGCGCGTACACAACGCAGGGCTTTCGCTCAGCGGTGGCGGTGGTCGTTCGGGGTGAGGCGGGGGCCGAAGCGGGGGGCGTGGGCGCCGGTGGCCGCCAGGAGGCGGCAGACGCGGTGGCGGTGGGGGCGGTAGGGCTCCAGGAGGGCCAGCATCTCGGCGTCGTCGCTGCGGGGGCGGCCGGCCAGGGCCCAGCCGACCAGGTTGGGGAGGTGGAAGTCGCCGATCGAGACGGCGTCCGCGTCGCCGTTGCTGCGCTGGAGGGTCTCGGCCGCCGTCCAGAGGCCGATGCCCGGGACGGCCGTCAGCCGGGCGACCGCCTGCTCGTGCCCCATCGCCGAGGCCTCCTCCAGGCGCGGCGCCAGCCGGACGGCGCGCATCACCGTCGCCGAGCGCTTGGGGTCGACCCCCGCCCGGTGCCACTCCCAGCTGGGGACCGTCGCCCACTCGCGCGCCGAAGGCGCCACCCGCATGCCCTCGGCCGGGCCGGGGGCCGGGGTGCCGAAGTCCCGCAGCAGGATGCGGAAGGCGCGGTACGCCTCGTCGGTGGTGACCTTCTGCTCCAGGATCGCCGGGACGAGGGACTCCAGGACCAGCCCGGTACGGGCGAGGCGCACCCCGGCCGTGCGGCGCTGGGCGTCGCGCAGCGGGCCTGCTGGCAGGTGCAGGTCCTCCGGGTGGTCCTCGGCGCCGAGGAGGACGGGCAGGCGGTCGAGCAGCCACTGCGCGCCGGGGCCCCAGGCGGTGGCCTCGACCTCGCCGCCCGCCGGGCACGGCAGCACCCGGAGGGTGCCGACGCCGGCCGGGGTGCGGGAGGCGCGCCAGATCGCGCCGTCGCCGGTGGAGCGGTAGGACGGGTCGGCCGGGCCCCGGCGCAGGGGCAGCAGTGTGCGGGGGACGTCCAGGGGGAACCCCGGGCGCCAGCGCCGTGTCGACTCGCCTGCCATCCGGCCGTGCACCTCCTCCGATGAGGTGAGGAAGGATACGCGGCGGCACCGTCAGGGGGTCGGCGGCAGCGGCGGCTGCGGGGCGGGCGGCTGCTGGAGGCGGGTGGCGGCGGTGCGCAGGGCCGGGAGGGCGGCGTAGAGGGAGGTGCCGGGGCATTCGGTGGTGAAGGCGTCGCGGTGGCCGGAGATCGCGTCGAAGTCGACGACCGTGCCCTTGGGGTAGCGGCTGGCGTCGGAGGAGGAGGTGAGCCTGGTGCGGCCGTCCGCGGGTTGCCCGGTGAGGGAGAGCTTCCAGGCGGCGACGGCGGCGAGACCGTCCTGGAGGGGCTGCGGCGGGGCGGCGTCGACGTAGGTGCCGATGGCGGCGACGCCGGAGGAGTCGGTGTTGAAGCCGAGGGTGTGGGCGCCGTGGACGGGCTGGTCGACGCCGCCGGCGCGGCCCTCGTACACCGTGCCGCAGCGGTCGACGAGGAAGTTGTAGCCGATGTCCCGCCAGCCGCTGGTCTGAACGTGGTACTGGTAGATCGCCCGGATGACCCGCGGGGCGTCGGCGCACGCGTAGTCCGTCGCGGTGGCCGTGTGGTGGACGAACACCTCCCGCACCGGGCCCGTGTACTCGAAGTCCTTGTCCCGCAGCGACTCGTCGGCGCCCCACCCGGCCCGGGTGACGATCGCCGGCCGGGGGGCGGCGGCGGGCACCGTACGGGTCGCGGCCCCGCCCGGGGCGCCCGCGCCGGGGTCGACGAGTTCCAGCCGCAGCCCGGGCGGCGGCCCGGCGGGGCCGGGGCGGACGTCGACGGCGACGCCGTCTCTGCGGCCCGTCCACAGCGGGGCGGTGGAGCCGTGCGGGGCGCGGTCGGGGCCGTCCTCGGCGGCCGTCTCCAGGGGGTGCCAGTCGCTCCACCCGCCGGTGTCCGCGTCCCGGGTGCGGACGCGTACGGCGCCGCCGGCGAGCGCGTCGGCCGGGCCGTCCCAGCGCAGGCCGAGGAGTTCGAACGGCCGGGTGCCGCGCGCGGCGAGCGGCCGGCCGGCCGTCAGCGGCAGCGAGGTGGTGGTGCCGCCGCCGGGGAAGCCGCGGCGGGAGGAGCCGTCCGTGGCGGAGGCGGGGGCGGGCTGGAGGAGCAGGGCACAGGTGCAGCCGGCGAGCAGTGCGGCCGGGAGGGAGAAGCGCATACAGCGGATGTTCTCCGCAAACCGGACGCCCCGCCACGGCGGCCCGCCAGGGCGCGGCCACCCCTCCCGGCCCGCCACCCGAAGGCCGTAGGCTGGGGCGCACCATGACTGCGCCTTTCGCTGCCGATGCCCGCACCCCCGTCGAGCTGCTGCACGCATACCTGCGAGGCGGCACCCCGTCGGTCGACCCCGCGGCCCCGCTGGTCACCTTCTACGACGACGCCACCGGCGAACGGGTGGAGCTCTCCGCCCGGACCTTCGACAACTGGGTGGCCAAGACGGCCAACCTGCTGCAGGACGAACTGAACGCCGGCCCGGGCGACCGCGCCGCGCTGCTGCTGCCCGCCCACTGGCAGAGCGCCGTCTGGCTGCTGGCCTGCTGGTCGGTCGGGGTGACGGCGGTACCGGGCGGGGACCCGGCCGCCGCCGACCTGGTGGTGAGCGGCCCGGACGGCCTGGAGGCCGCCGAGGCCTGCGAGGGCGAGCGCGTCGCGCTCGCCCTGCGCCCGCTGGGCGGCCGGTTCCCGCAGCGCCCCGACGGCTTCCTGGACTACGCCGCCGAGGTGCCCGGCCAGGGCGACCGCTTCGCGCCGTACTCCCCCGTCACCCCGGACGCGCCGGCGCTGGAGACCGGCGTGGACGGGCTGCCGCTCAAGCTGACCGGCGAGCAGACCGTGGCCCTGGCCCGGGAGGGCGCCGCCCGGCTGGGCCTGAACCCCGGCGACCGCGTCCTGTCCACCGCCTCGTACGACGACTGGTCGGGCCTGGAGGCCGGCCTGCTGGCCCCGCTGGCGGCCGGCGCCTCCGTGGTGCTGTGCCGCAACTCGCAGGACCTGGACGCCGAGCAGTGGGAGAAGCGGACGGAATCCGAACGGGTGACACTGCGCCTCGGGTAACCCCCGGCTCCGGCCCGGCGGGTAGGGATCGCTGCCATGGCCGAGGACGAGACCCCGATGACCGATCCCCCGACGACCGCTCCCCCGGGCGGCCGGGAACGTCCACGACGGCGCCGGCGGTGGCTGATGATCACCGCCGGCGCCGTCGCGTTCCTGCTGGTCGCGACCGGGGTCCTGCTCTGGGTCGCGTACCGCAGGCTGGACGGCAACATCCGCACCGACTCGGCCACCGACCGGCTGCTGGCGAAGCTGGAGGCCGAGCGCCCGAGCCGGACGGCGGGGGCGAAGGGCGCCGAGAACATCCTGCTGATCGGCAGCGACGACCGCTCCGGCGCCAACGGCGCGTACGGCGGCGAGGCGGGCACCCAGCGCTCGGACACCACGATCCTGCTGCACCTGGCGGCCGACCGTCGGCACGCGACGGCCGTCTCGATCCCGCGCGACGTCATGGTGCCCGTGCCCGCCTGCGACCAGCCGGACGGCACCCGCAGCAGGCCCGCGACGGTGCAGTTCAACTGGGCGTTCGAACGCGGCGGCCCGGCCTGCTCGATCCGCACCGTCGAGCAGTTGAGCGGCATCCGGATCGACCACTACGTGATCCTCGACTTCTCCGGCTTCAAGACGATGGTGGACGCCGTCGGCGGGGTCGAGGTGTGCGTGCCGCAGGCGATCCACGACAAGGACGCCAAGCTGGACCTGCCCGCCGGGCGGCAGACCCTGCACGGCGAGCAGGCGCTCGGCTACGTCCGGGCGCGGGAGAGCCTGGGCGACGGCAGCGACACCCAGCGGATGGGGCGTCAGCAGCAGTTCCTGGCCTCGCTGCTGCGCAAGGTGCAGTCGCAGGGGGTGCTGCTGAACCCGGCGAGGCTGTGGCCGGTGCTGGACGCGGCCACCTCCTCCGTCCGGGCGGACGGCGGGCTGTCCTCGCTCGGCGCGCTGTACGACCTCACCCAGGACCTGCGCGGCGTCCCCTCGCCGGACGTGGTGTTCCTGACGGCGCCGCGCCGCCCGTACCGCTACGACTCGGACCGGGACGAGTTCGTGCAGCCGCAGACCGGGCAGTTGTTCGCCGCGCTGCGGGAGGACCGGCCGATCACCGTCCGGCCGCCCGGCTCGGCCCCGGCGCCGACGGCGAGCCCGAGCCCCGGCCCGACCGTCGACGCCGGTTCGGACGAGGCCGCGTCACCCTCCGCGAGCGCCTCGCCCACCTTCGAGGGACGGACGGCCGACGTGGACGCCTGCGCCCAGCACTGAGGCCTTTGCCGTCCCATTGCCCTTGCGTGACCGACGTCATACCCGGAACGATTACCCCGCGCGGCTCGTCTAGTGTGTCCGAATCGGCGTGCCGCCACCGCGGGCCCGCCCCGTGACCGGACCGGACGTAGGGAACCGCGTGCAGCAGGACATACCGGAAACCGGCCAGGGCAGCGGAACGGGCCGCCGGGACAGCCGGCGCCGGGCGGCCGCCGCCGCACGGCGGGCGAGACGCCGCCGGGCGCTCAAGTGGACGGCCGGGACGGGCGCGCTGGTGCTGGTCGCCGGCTGCGGCGGGGCGGTCTACCTCTACCAGCACTTCAACAACAACCTGACCTCGGTCAAGGTCGACGTCGGCCGCGAGGAGGAGCGCCCCAAGGCCGCCGGGGACGCGCTGAACATCCTGGTCCTGGGCACCGACAGCCGCGAGGGCCTCGGCCGCGAGTACGGCGACGCGGGCAGCGCGGGGCACGCGGACACCACACTGCTGTTCCACGTCGCCAAGGACCGCTCCAACGCGACGGTGATGAGCATCCCGCGCGACCTGATGGTGCCGATCCCGGAGTGCCAGTCGGCGGACGGGAAGAAGAAGATCCCCGGCACGGCGCGGGACATGTTCAACAACAGCCTCGGGCAGTCCGGCCGCGACCCGGGCTGCGCCTGGAAGACCGTCGAGAAGGTCACCGGCATCCGGGTCGACCACTTCGTGGAGGTCAACTTCGAGGCCGTGAAGACGCTTTCGACGGCCGTCGGCGGGGTCGAGGTGTGCGCGGCCAAGGACATCGACGACAAGGACTCGCACCTGAAGATGACCAAGGGCCGGCACGTGGTCCAGGGGGACGAGGCACTGGCCTTCGTCCGCACCCGGCACGCGGTGGGCTTCGGCGGGGACCTCACCCGCATCCCGCTCCAGCAGCAGTTCATCAGCTCGATGATCCGCAAGATCAAGAGCGACGACACCCTGACCAGCCCGTCCAAGCTCTACAAGCTCGCCGACGCCGCCACCAAGGCGCTCACCGTGGACTCCGGGATCGGCAGCGTCGACAAGCTCAAGGACCTGGCGCTGGACATCAGCAAGGTGGACACCAAGAACATCACCTTCGCCACCGTGCCCGTCCTCGACGACCCCCGGGACGAGGACCGGCTGATACTCAAACAGCCGGACGCGGGGCAGCTGTTCGCGATGATCGCGGGCGACCTCTCGCTGACGGAGACGGCCGCACCGCCCGCACCGGCCGCCACCGGTGCGCCGACCGCCACCACCCCTTCGGTGGACCCGAAGGACGTCCGGGTGACGGTGCGCAACGGCAGCGGGACGCGCGGACAGTCCACCCCGACGGTGGAGAAGCTCCGCGCCAAGGGCTTCACCAAGGCCACGGTGGCGAGCGACGCCCCGGCGGCCGCGACCACCACCGTCTCCTACCCGGCCGGCCGGGAGGCCGAGGCCGCCGCGCTCGCCGCCGCCCTCGGGCTGCCGGGCGGCGCGGCCGAGGCGGACCCGAAGGCCGACCCCAAGGACGCGCTGGTGCTGGTGCTCGGCAAGGACGCGCTCGACGCGGGCCCGGGCGCGCAACAGCCGCCGACGGCCGCACCCAAGGACCTCCAGCGGGTGCAGGCGGACGACGTGGACGTCTGCGCCAAGTAGCTACTCCCGCACGAGCGTTGAGCCGTCCTCGCGGTAGCGCTCGCCGGTGCGGGGGCAGGCCCAGCGGCCCTCGCCGGCGGGCTCCAGGCGCTCGCCGGCGCGGCCGACCCAGCCGATCCGGCGGGCCGGGACCCCGGCGACCAGGGCGAAGTCGGGGACGTCCCGGGAGACCACCGCGCCCGCCGCGACCAGCGCCCAGCGGCCGACCGTCACCCCGGCGACCAGCACCGCGCGGGCCCCGATCGAGCAGCCCTGACGGAGCGTCACTCCAGCGGCGTGCCAGTCGAGTTCGGTCTTGAGCCGCCCGTCCGGAGTCACGGCGCGGGGGTTGCGGTCGTTGGTGAGGACGACGGCCGGGCCGATGAACACCCCGTCCTCGACCACGGCCGGCTCGTACACCAGCGCGTGGTTCTGCACCTTGACCCTGTCCCCGATCCGCACGCCCGGGCCGACGTACGCGCCGCGGCCGATCACGCAGTCGGCGCCGACCACGGCGTGCTCACGGACCTGGGCGAGGTGCCAGACCGTCGTCCCGGCGCCGATCGCGGCCCGTTCGTCCACATCGGCGCTCGGCTCGATCCTGGCTGCTGAGGAGTCCATGGGGACGGACCTTAGGGCCTGTCTCTTGGATTTTGTCGGATCAGCGTGCGGCGTCTGGGTGCGTGCATCGCAAGGCGGAGGAGGGAGCCCATGCGGAGCATTGGCGACCGACGACAACGCGGCGAGGTGCGTGCCCAGGCGTCGCACGCCCGGCAAGGGTCCAAGAGACAGGCCCTGGGCATCAACGCGCCTGGGAGAGCACGTCCTTGGACGTCGGGGCGGTGCTGGCGATCACCTTGCGGGCCAGCGAGCGCGGCGAGGTGAGGAAGCCGAAGCCCCAGCTCAGGTGCATGGTGGCCAGCGCCACCGGCAGCAGGGCCTTCGCCTTGGCGGACAGGCCCCGGCCCTCGACCACCGAGCCGCCGAGGATGCCCAGCAGGTACGCGCCGGGCGCGGCGAAGAACACCGGGTGGACGGCCGCGCCCAGCACCAGGCCCAGGGTCACGCCGAGGAAGGCGGCCGGCGGGGCGAGGTAGCGCAGGTTGACCGAGCCACGGTGGTAGCGGGTCACGACCCGGCGCCAACGGCCGTAGTCCTTGTACTGCTTGGCGAGCGCCCGCACCGAGGGCCGGGGCCGGTAGGTCACCTTGAGCTGCGGGGTGAACCAGATCAGGCCGCCGTCCTGGCGGATGCGGTAGTTCAGCTCCCAGTCCTGGGCGCGGACGAACTCCTCGTTGTAGCCGCCGAGCTTCTCCAGCACCTCACGGCGGAAGACGCCCAGGTACACGGTGTCGGCCGGGCCGGCCAGGCCGCCGGTGTGGAAGGCCGCGTTGCCGACGCCGATCTTGGAGGTCATCGCGGCGGCGACGGCGTTCTCCCACTCCGTCTCGCCCTCGGCGTGCATGATGCCGCCGACGTTGGCGGCCTCCATCTCGGTGAGCAGCCGCACGGCGGTGTCGATGTACCCGGGGGTGAGCAGGCCGTGGCCGTCCACGCGCACCACTATCGGGTGGCTGGAGCCCTTGATCGCCGCGTTGAGGGCGGCGGGGGTGCGGCCGGTGGGGTTGGGCACGGTCTTGACCCGGCTGTCCTCGGCGACCAGCTCGGCGGCGATCTCGTCGGTGCGGTCGCCGGACGGGCCGAGGGCGATCACCACCTCCAGCTCGCCGGGGTAGTCCTGCTCCAGGATGCGCCGGACGGCGGTGCGCAGGTGTCGTTCCTCGTTGAGCACCGGCATGATCACGGAGACCGCCGGCAGCTCCTCAGCAGCCTTGGTGTTCATCGCGCCCAACCGTACCGGTGCCCGGGGCCCGGCGTCGCATCCGGGCCCGACGGGCTGGAGGCGCTGCTCACAGCAGGTAGTGGGCGACGGTGAACACCGCGTAGGCGCCCAGCACCAGCTTGTTGACGAGGTTCTGCGGGCGGCCCAACCGGTCCGGCAGGGCCTCGGCGGGGCGCAGGTCGGGGCGGTGGGCGGCGACGGCGACGGTCCGCGCCAGCCGTACCGCGTCGAAGCGCTCGCCGAAGTGGCCGGCCAGCGCGGCCATCAGCCGGGTGTTGACGGTGAGGTCGTCGCCCGTGCGCAGCCGCACGGTCAGCGAGCCCTTGTGGACGGCGGCCGCGCCGACCTGGCGCCACTGGTAGCGCCGCACCCGCAGCGAGGTGGCCACCCGCAGGCCGTCCCGGTCGGCGACCAGCTGCCAGGAGCAGGCGCGGGCGCAGGCGGCGACGACCATGGTGCCGAGCCAGAGCGGGCGCAGCAGCCCCTCCCAGAGGCCGTCGCCGCCGAGCAGCACGGAGAGGGCGGCGACGGCCGCGGCGGCGAGCGGGCCGCCCAGGACCCGTACGGGCAGGGGCAGTTCCCAGCGCAGGGCGGGCAGCGGTTCGGCGCCGGGGGCGGGGGCGGCGGCCACCGTGCGGGCGCTGATCCGGGCGACGGACTCCTCGCGTTCGCGGCGCTTGCGGACGGCGCGTTCCACGCGCGGGGCGCGGGCCACGGGGGCGACCACGGAGGCGACCCAGAGCGGGTCGCCCTGCACCAGGGCGGGGCGGAGGAGGAGTTGGGGGTCGATGCCGTCGGGGCCCCGGTAGAGCACGGCCGGGACCGTGCGGTCGGTGTCGGAGGCGGTGGGCGCGGCGGCGGGGGACGGCTCCGGCTCCTCCGGGTAGTCCGTCTCGTCCCCCTCGATGTCGGGGTGTTCGAGGACCCAGCGCGGCTCGGGATCGTCCGGCAGTCCCTCGTGCGCCCAGTAGAAGCGGTCGCGTTCGGCGAGCCGCCACAGCGGGCGCGCCGTCGGCGGGGCGTCCACGGGCAGGACCAGCAGGCCGCCCCGGGAGTCGGCGCGCAGCCGGACGGCCAGGGCGGGGGCGGCGCCCTCGAAGGCGGGCCGGTGGCGGCGGGTGTCGTGGACGAGGGCGGAGCCGAGCAGCACCAGGGCGGGCAGGGCGAGCAGGCCGCCGAAGGCCAGCTGCTCCGACAGGTCGTACTCCTCGCCCTCGGCGCGCACGTGCTCGCCGTCCAGCAGCAGCGGGACGCCCTGGCCGGGCTGGGGGCGGTCGGCCCACCAGAGGTCGAGCTTCGCGGTGCGCGTGTCCCCGCCGCCGGGCGGCTGGTAGCGGACGGTGAGGACGCCCTCGGCGTCGCTCTCCCCCGCCGTGCCGGTGACGCGGACGGACCGCTCGCCGACGGCGTCCCACTGGTGCTGCTCCCACAGGCCGTAGAGAGGAAGCGCCACGGCCCCCGCCAGCAGCAGGCCGCCGAGCAGGCGCCGCCCGACCGGGGGCGGGCCCGGGGGGTTGAGCGGCCAGGGCGGGCCGGCCGCCGTCCAGGGGAAGTCCACGGGCGGGTTCATGATCTCGTCGAGCTGCTGGCGGGCCCTGCGGCGGCCGAGTTCGGCGGCGGCCAGCAGGGCGGTCAGCAGCACGTGGACCAGCACGGTGGACCAGCGGGCGAGCGGGTGGACGAGCCCGTTCGGGGCGTACCAGAGCAGCGCCAGCGCGACCGGCGGGACGAGGGCGCGGACGCGGGGCTTGAGGAGCAGCAGGACGGTCTCGGCGAGCACCGTCCAGATCGCGAGGGTCTCGCCCCAGCCCTCGTGGCAGAGGCCCTGCTCGTTGCAGACGCCGGGGGTGTCCGGCTCCAGGGAGGCGGCGAGGATCAGGACGCCGACGGGCACCAGCGCGAGCCACCGGCTGTCCAGCCGCCAGGCCGTACGGGCGGCGCGCCAGCGGTCGGCGGAGGAGGCGGTGAAGGGCGCGGCGCTGGGCAGCGACGGAGCGTCCGGGGAGTACATCGGACGATCATCTCAGCGGCGGCGCAAGGGAAGCACCGCGGGGCCGGGTGCGCTCGGCACCCGGCCCCGACGGCCCCCGTTCCCCCCGTTACCGCCGTGGGATCCCCCGTGACTCCCCCGTCGGCCCCCATGGGCTCCCCCGTACCCGGCTTCCCCCTGAGGCCGGGTCAGTCCGTCGCGATCGCCGCGAGGACGTTCATCCGCCCGGCCCGGAAGGCCGGGATCAGCGCGGCCAGCAGGCCGATCACCACCGAGGCGACCAGCGTCAGCCCCACCGTGACGACCGGGACGGACAGCGTCCCGAGGCCCTGGTCCCGCAGCACCCGCTGGGCGGTGACGCCCCAGGCCAGGCCGAGCCCGGTGCCCAGGACGGCTCCGAAGAGCGCGATCACCACGGACTCCAGCCGGATCATCCGGCGCAGCTGGCGGCGGGAGAGCCCGATCGCCCGCAGCAGGCCGATCTCCCGGGTGCGCTCGACCACCGACAGCGCCAGCGTGTTCACCACGCCGAGCACCGCGACGATGATCGACAGCGTGACCAGCCCGTAGATCAGGTAGAGCAGGGTGTTGATCTGGCCCTGCACCAGCTCCTTGTAGCCGGCCTGGTCCTTGATGTTGAGCTGCGGGTACTCCTTGAGGCCGTCCTCCAGCGCGGTCAGCGTCTTGGCGACGTCGGTGCCGGGCGAGGCCTTGGCGAAGAAGGTCCACACCGGCGGCCGGTCGGCGGCCGGGACGACCTTGCCCATGGTCTCCAGGTCGACGAAGGAGCCCGAGCCGTACAGCCCGCCCTTCTGGAAGACCGCGCCCACCGCCAGGCTCTGGGTGTGGCCCTTGCCGTAGTCGACGGTGACCTGGTCGCCGACCTTGAGGTTGTGGTCCTTGGCGAAGACCTCGCCGATGCCGATCGTGCCGCGCCCCACCGCGTCCGCCGAGCCGGCGGTGGTGGTCGGGCGGAAGTCGGTGCCGAAGAAGGTCGGGGGAACGGCGGTCAGCTCGTTCTTGACCTTCTGGCCGTCCGGCAGCACGAGCTTGGAGGCGAAGAAGAACTCCTGGGTGGTGATGTGGTCGATGCCCGGGGTCTTCCGGACCGTCTCCATCATCTCGGGGGTGATCGCGGTGCGACCGCCGGAGATGATGTAGTCCACGCCCACCGACTTGTCGATCTGCGCGCTGGTCGAGGTGACCGCCGAGGAGCTGAACACCGAGGCGGCGATGACCAGGGCCAGGCCGATCATCAGCGCGGCGGCGGTGGCGCCGGTGCGGCGCGGATTGCGCATCGCGTTGCGCTGGGCGAGCTTGCCGGACGGGCCGAACAGCGCCGGCAGCACCGAGCCGAGCACCCGGATCACGGCCGAGGCCAGCAGCGGGCCGAGCACCACGAAGCCGACCAGGGTGAGCACCACGCCCAGGCCCAGCATCTTGCCGCCCTCGGCGGCCTTCTCGGCCTTCGCGCCGAGCACCAGCACCGCGCCGCCGCCCGCCGTCAGCACCAGGCCGACGATCGAACGGATCAGGTTGGCGCGGCCGTCCGCCGGGGTCCCGTGGTCCCGCAGGGCCTCGATCGGCGCGATCCTGCTCGCCCGGCGGGCCGGGAACCACGCGGCGACCACGGTGACGACGATGCCGAGCGCGTACCCGGCGACGAAGACGTCCGGCCCGATCTGCAGGTCGGCCGCCTTGAGGTCCATCCCGATGGCGTTCATCAGGGCGACCAGGCCGACGGCCACGCCCAGGCCGACCCCGATGCCGATGGTCGAGCCGAGCACGCCCAGGATCAGCGCCTCGACCAGCACCGAGCGGTTGACCTGGCTGCGGCTGCCGCCGACGGCGCGCAGCAGGCCGATCTCCCGGGTGCGCTGGGCGACCAGCATCGAGAAGGTGTTGACGATCAGGAAGATGCCGACGATCGCGGAGACGAAGGCGAAGCCGAGCATCGCGTACGTCATGAAGTCGAGGCCCTGGCCGACGGCCTTGCTGTTCTCGTCCTTCTGCTCGGCCGCGGTCTTGGCCTGGAAGCCGCCGCCGAGCTTGGCCAGCACGTCGGCCTTGATCTGGTCGTTGGTGCGGCTGCCGTCGCCGAACAGCTCGACGGAGGTGAACGCCTGCTCGCCGAGCAGTTCCGTCTGGGCGGTCGCGGTGTCGGTGAAGGCCAGCGCCGCACCGGGGTTGGTGGTGGTGAAGGTGACGATGCCGGCGAGGGTGAAGTCGTGCTTGCCGACGGGGTTCTCGACCCGCACCTTGTCGCCGAGGTTGAGCTTGGCCTTCTTGGCGGTGTCGGCGTCCAGCACCAGGTCGTCCGGGCCCTGCGGGAGGTGTCCGGAGGTGAGCCTCGTCGGGTTGCGCGGGGTGTCCGTCCAGTTGCCGACCAGGGTCGGCGCGCCGGTGGTCGGGCCGACCAGCTTGTTGGTGGCCGGGTTGACCAGGACGGCGTTGTCCACCGAGACCTGGCCGAGGGCGCTCTTCACCCCGGATATCCCGGCCAGTTGCTTCTCGACCGCGATCGGCACGGTCGGCGGCTTGACGGCCGCCTGCTGGCCCGACTCGTCGTCCTCGGACGGCTTGGGCGGCTGGACGGAGACGTCGGAGGCGGTGGCGGCGAAGAGCTTGTCGAAGGTGCTGGTCGCGGTGTTGGAGAACACCAGCGTGCCGGACACGAAGGCGACCGACAGCACCACGGCGATGAGGGAGAGCACCATTCGGCCCTTGTGGGCGAAGAAGCTCCGCAGTGAGGTCTTGAGCAGCATGGTCTCGTCGTCCGCCCGCTCAGCTCGTGCGCTTGCCGTCGAAGCGGCGCATGCGCTCCAGGACGGAGTCGGCGGTGGGCGCGTGCATCTCGTCGACGATCACGCCGTCGGCGAGGAACAGGACGCGGTCCGCGTATCCGGCGGCGACCGGGTCGTGGGTCACCATGACGATGGTCTGGCCGAGTTCGTCCACCGAGCGGCGCAGGAAGGTCAGCACCTCGGCGCCGGAGCGGGAGTCGAGGTTGCCGGTGGGCTCGTCGCCGAAGATGATCTCGGGGCGGGCGGCCAGGGCTCTCGCCACGGCCACGCGCTGCTGCTGGCCGCCGGAGAGCTGGGTCGGGCGGTGCTTGAGGCGGTCGGCCAGGCCGACGGTCTCCACCACCTGGTCCAGCCAGGCCCGGTCGGGCTTGCGGCCGGCGATGTCCATCGGGAGCGTGATGTTCTCCAGCGCGTTCAGGGTCGGGAGCAGGTTGAACGCCTGGAAGATGAAGCCGATCTTGTCCCGGCGCAGCTTGGTGAGCTGCTTGTCCTTGAGCCCGGTGATCTCGGTGTCGCCGATCCAGATGCGCCCGCTGGTGACGGTGTCGAGGCCGGCCAGGCAGTGCATCAGGGTCGACTTGCCGGAGCCCGAGGGGCCCATGATCGCGGTGAAGCGCCCGCGCTGGATGTCGACGTCCACCGCGTCGAGCGCGGTGACCTTGGTCTCTCCCGATCCGTAGGCCTTGGTGACCTGACGGGCCGCCGCGGCGACGGCGGACTCTCCGCCGGGGAGCTGGGGGTCGTACACGGCTTCTGCCGTCGTCACTGGAGTCTCCTTGGAAGTGGGCCCACCCGTCACCCCGCGCGCTCCTCACCGGAACTCACGGGCACGTCCACCACGTTAGGAGTGCAGCTCCCGGCCTTCGTCCTCCGCCGGAATGAAGCGCTTCAACCAAGGTTCTACGGGGCGCGGCGCCCCTCCCCCTAGGGGTCGCCGCGGCCCGTCTCGGGGTCCCCCCGTACGGGGGCTCAGCCCCTGGTCAGTGCGGGTACGGAGAGCCGCTCCAGGGCGTCGGCGAAACCCTGGACGACGGGGGTCAGCAGGGCGTCGGTCTCGCGCTCGACGAGGGTGCTGCCGTCCTCCCTGGCCGTCACGTGGCGGTCGAGCACGAACCAGCCCTGGGTGATGTGGCCGGCACCCATGGAGCTGAGCACCGGTCGCAGCGCGTAGTCGACGGCGAGGACGTGGGCGGGCGAGCCGCCGGTGGCCAGCGGCAGGACGGCCTTGCCCTCGAGGGCGTACTGCGGGAGCACGTCCAGCAGGGCCTTCAACAGGCCCGAGTAGGCGGCCTTGTAGACGGGGGTGCCGATCACCACGCCGTCGGCCCGCGCGAAGAGTTCGGTGACGGCGACGATCTCGGGGTGGCCGAAGTCGCCGGACAGCAGCGCGTGCGCCGGGAGGCTGCGGGCCTCGAACGGGACGACGTGGTGGCCGCGTTCGGCGAGCTGCGCGTCGACGTGGCGCAGCAGCCGGGTGGTTCGGGAGGTGGCGGACGGGGAGCCGGAAACGGACAGGACGGTGGCCATGGTTCACCTCTGGCAGGAAGCGGGGCGGCGCCGCGCAGCGTGGGGCGGGGACGGCTGCGGGCCGGGTGTCGGGGCGGGGAGCGACGTACGACGGGGAGCGCGCGTCAGCCGCGACAGAGCGAACAGGCCACCCCACGACGCAGATCGACGTGCCGCCGACGCGTGAGAGCCCAACGCTGATCCATGCCGTCGATGCAAACACGTGGTGTTCGAACCGGTCAAGAATCGTTTCAGCAGCCGGAACGCGGGATGTCGGGACGTTACGGCGGAACGATCCGGTACGTGCATCAAAACTGCTACAAGAGGCCCGGTGGGCACCCCGGGAGGAGTCGGCACACCGGGGGTCGGGCATTCTCGACCACATGAACACGTGGCAGGAGGGCCGCCAGGGCGGCGGCGGGAACCCGTACGGCGGCAACGGTACGGGCGGCGGGGCGGCCGAGCCGCCGCTCCCGTCCTCGCTGAACCCGCGCGGGCCGGGGGCTCCCGCACCGCGTCGGCCCGAGCCGCCGCGGCCCTCGGGCATCCCTGGCCAGCAGGGGGCCGGGCAGCAGGGGGCCGGGCAGCAGGGGGCCGGGCAGCAGGGCGCGGCGCTGCCGGACGGGCGCCCGGGCGGTCCGGGGCGCCCCGGCGGGCCGGGCGGCAGCGGCGGCCCGGGCGGTCCCGCCGGTGCGCGTCCGGCCCCGGCGGGGCGGTGGCCGCGGCGGCGGATCGTGAAGTGGTCGGTCTTCGGCGTGCTGATCGCCCTGATGGTGACCTCCGTGTCCACCTGGTTCTGGGCGGACTCCAAGCTCAACCACGAGAACGTGCTGGCCGACTACCCGGGCCGCCCGGCGGCGGGCAAGGGCACCAACTGGCTGATCGTGGGCTCGGACAGCCGCGAGGGCCTGTCCGAGTCGCAGATGGACGACATGCACACCGGCCACGACGTCGAGGGCAAGCGCAGCGACTCGATGATGATCCTGCACATCGGGGACGGCGGGAACACGCTGATGAGCGTCCCGCGCGACTCCTGGGTGCCGATCCCCGAGTACAAGGCCTCCAACGGGAAGACCGTGAAGGCCACCACCTCGAAGATCAACTCGGCCTTCAACAACGGCGGCGGGCGCCTGCTGGTGCAGACCGTCGAGAAGAACACCAACATCCGCATCGACCACTACGCGGAGATCGGCTTCGCCGGGTTCGCCGGCATCGTCGACTCCATCGGCGGCGTCGAGATGCACATCGACAAGGACATCCAGGACAAGGACTCCGGCCTCGACCTCAAGGCCGGCGACCAGACCCTGGACGGCAAGCAGGCCCTCGCCTTCGTCCGCCAGCGCCACCAGATGGCCGACCAGGACCTCGGCCGGATGCGCAACCAGCAGAAGTTCCTCGGCGCGCTGGCCCACCAGGCCGCCTCCCCGGGCAACCTGCTGAACCCGTTCACCTTCTACCCGCTGGTCGACTCGGCGCTGGGCACGCTGATCGTGGACGACGACTGCGGGCTGACGGACCTCGGCTCGCTCTTCCTCGCCATGAAGGACGTCAACGGCGGCAACGGCAAGAGCCTCACCGTCCCGATCGGCAACCCGGACTTCCGGACGAAGACCGGCGAGTCCGCGGTGCAGTGGGACCCGGCGAAGTCCAAGGCCGTCTTCGACGCCTTCCGGAACGACACCGCCGTACCGGACGTCAAGTAACGCTGACATGACGTGACGTAACGTGCGCGGGACGTGACAATGGGTGGATGTCACTCGTCACCGCACTCGTCTACCGCCGCCGTACCCGCCTCCTGGGCCGCCTGGTCCAGGAGGCGCTCGCGTTGTACGGGATGGAGGTGCCGGCCGCCTGCGAGATCGGGCCGGGGCTCACCGTCTTCCACCGGGGCTTCGGCACGGTGCTGCACCCGTACACGACGCTGGGCGCCGGCGTGACGCTGTACAACGGCGTGACCATCGGCCGGGCGGACCCGTGGGTGCCGCAGGAGCTCAGCCGGATGCGGCGGGTGGTGGTGGAGGACGGCGCGGTGCTGTGCGCGGGCGCCAAGGTGGTCTGCAAGGAGGGCGTGCTGACGGTCGGCGCGGGCACGGTCGTGGGCGCCAACGCGGTCCTCACCCGCTCGACCGGGCCCGGCGAGGTCTGGGCCGGGGTGCCCGCGCGCCGGGTCGGCCTGCGGGAGGGGTACGCGCCGCCCGTCGAGGCCGTCGCGCCGTAGAAGTGCCACCGCCCCGGAGTGGGAAGTCGGCCGGGCCGACTTCCCACTCCGGGGCGGTACGCGTTTTCCCCTGGGGTGGTGACTGGGGGTGGTGACTACTCGACCACGCCGGACTTGGCGATGGTGACCTTGGCCGAGGTGCGGCCGCTCTGCGAGCCCTTGGACTCGATCAGCTTGACGACGTCCAGGCCCTCGACGACCTCGCCGAAGACGACGTGCTTGCCGTCCAGCCAGTCGGTGACGATGGTGGTGATGAAGAACTGCGAGCCGTTGGTGTTGCGGCCGGCGTTCGCCATCGACAGCAGGCCCGGCTTGGTGTGCTTGAGCTGGAAGTTCTCGTCCGCGAACTTCTCGCCGTAGATGCTCTTGCCACCGGTGCCGTTGTGGTTGGTGAAGTCACCACCCTGCAGCATGAAGGCCGGGATGACACGGTGGAAGCCGGAGCCCTCGTAGCCGAAGCCGTTCTGGCCGGTGGCCAGCTCGCGGAAGTTGCGGGCGGTCTTCGGAACCACGTCGTCGTAGAGCTTGAAGACGATGCGGCCCGACGGCGCGCCGTCGATCTCGATGTCGAAGAAAACGTTGGAAGCCATGCAGGGATCATGGCACGACCGGCAGCCGCACGCGCGCCACCCCCGCCTCGCAGCCCGTCGGCCGTCAGCCCTTCGGCTTGCGGGCCAGGAGGTAGGCCTGCTGGGCCTTCTCGCCGGCCTCCGGCTCGCGGACGGAACGGAAGGTGACCGGCAGCCCGGCCTCCTCGGACAGCTCCTCCACCCGCTCGGGACGCAGCCTGCGGAAGTCCAGCGTCACCGGGTGGCCCCAGGGGCGCTCCTGCCGGGACGGTTCGTCGCCGGCCTGGAAGGCCATCACCAGGTGGCCGCCGGGGGCGAGCACCCGGGCGAACTCGGCGAAGATCCGTGGGAGTTCCTCCGCCGGGGTGTGGATCAGCGAGTACCAGGCCAGCGCGCCGGTCAACCCGCCATCGCCGTACGGGAGTTCGAACAGCGATCCGACGGTGAACTCCACCTCGGAGTGGTCCCGGCGGGCCAGCTCGACCATCCCGGGCGAGAGGTCGACCCCGGAGACGTCCAGGCCCAGCTCCCGGTGCAGGTACCCGGTCACCCGGCCGGCGCCGCAGCCGAGTTCGGCCACCTTGCCGTCCGGCCGCTCGGAGCGGACGAGTTCGGCGAAGATCCCCAGCACCGCGCGGTCCACCGGACTGGAGTCCATGTGGCCCCGGAAGGCGGCGGTGTAGTCGGCGGCGACGGCGTCGTAGAACGCCCTGGTCTCGGTGATGAACTCCGGCTCGGTGGTCACGGGGTGGGACCTTACGGCGCCAACTCCAGCTCCGCCACCGCCTGTTCGCCGCTGGTCTCGCCGGTCTCCCGGAAGCCGAGACGGGCGTAGAACCCGGCCGGGCCGCTGTCGCCCGGGTGGTAGGTGACGGTGGCGCGGGTGCCGCCCCGGCGGCGGATCTCGGCGCAGACCTGCTCGACGGCGAAGCGGCCGTAGCCGCCGTGCTGGGCCTGCCCGTCGACCAGCAGCCGCCACAGGCCGGAGCGGGGGCGCTCCCCGGGGCGGTCGGGGTAGAAGACGAGGTCGAAGAAGGCCATCACGAAGCCGACCGGCCGCTCGCCGTCCATGATCAGCCGGGGCCAGGCCGCCTCGCCGTGGACGTACGCCTCGGCCAGGGACTTCGCCACCGAGGAGACCAGGTGCTCCTGGCCGGGGCGCACCCGCAGGGCGAGGGCGGCGTCGATGTTCCCGGGGGTGAGCTCGGCGAGGCTGAGGGTGGGGCTGAGGGTGTGCGCGGACATGGCGGGCAGCCTACGAATCGCGGCCGCCCGCCGTCGCGTGATTTTCGCGCGGGCCTTACGGCAGGTTGCGGGCCATGACGATGCGCTGGACCTGGTTGGTGCCCTCGTAGATCTGCGTGATCTTCGCGTCCCGCATCATCCGCTCCACCG
>NZ_JBIWOW010000046.1:0-39044 GCF_044767945.1 Kitasatospora sp. NPDC101183
CCCCCCCCGCGGCCCCCCCCCCCCCCCGCCGGGGGGGGGGCGCCCCCCCCGTCCGGGGGGGGGGGGGGGGGCGGGGCGGGCGCCCCCCCCCCCCCCCCACCCCGCCCGCCGTTCGGGCAGGATGGCCGGCATGACCGACCACTTCCCGTACCGGATCGTGACCGGGCGAGGGGACATGACGCTGCTCTGGCGGCACGGGGAGGGCGACGATCCCGCGGACCTGGCCGTCGACGAGGCCGGGAGACTGCTCGCGTTCGAGGAGCTCCGCCCGATGCAGGACCTCTGCGACCGGCGCGGCTGGAAGCTCGTCCACGAGGGCGGGGCCACCCTCAACCTGGCCCCCGTACGGCGGTGGGTCGAGCAGCCGGGGCCCGGGCCGGTCCACCCGGGGCTGCTGCTGGAGGCCTGGAACTTCTTCGACGACCTCTTCCACACCCTCCGTTCCCGCACGGCGGTCCCCGCCCAGGGCCCGCTGCACGACAACGCCTACGTGAAGCTCTTCGACGGCGAGGACGCCTGGACCCCCGAGGAGGAGTCCGCCGTCCGCACCATCCTCCGCGCGGGCCTCTCCCTCTGGGACCGCGAGTCGCAGGACCGCCGGTGAGCCGCGCCGGCGCGGCCTGGGGCCGGACAGGCCCTACGCGCCGACGGGCACTGCCGCCGCCGGGCGGTCCCGGGCCGCCCAGCGGGCGACCGGGCCCATGGCGTAGCCGGCGGCGAGGAACACGCCGCCGAAGACGAGCCAGCCCGCCAGTCCGCCGTCCAGCAGGAGCGAGGTCAGCAGCAGCGGCCCGAGGGTGCGCGCGACGGCGACGCCCGTGCCGAAGAATCCCTGGTACTGGCCCATGCGGTCCGGGGGCGCGAGGTCGAAGCCCAGCTGCCAGGAGCCGGCCGACTGCCGCATCTCCCCGGCGACTTGGAGAGCGGCCCCGGCGACCAGCAGCGCGCCGACGGCCCACAGCGGCACGTCGAGCGCCGACAGCCCGCACACCGCGCAGGACAGGAGCAACAGCACACCGGCCGAGCGGACGGCCCGCACGGCCGAGTCCAGGCCGTCCACGTCGCGCGCCGCGCGGACCTGGAAGAGCAGCACCGCCCCGGTGTTGAGCACGAACAGCGCCGACCCGAGCCAGCCGAGCCCCGGCGCCCGCTGGGCGATCCACAGCGGCAGGATCAGGCTGAGCAGCGGCATCCGCAGCAGCAGCACGGTGTTGACCAGGGTGACGGCGGCGTAGCGCCGGTCGCGCAGCACGGCCAGGCGCGGCCCGGCGGCCTCGCCGGACCCGGCCGGCGCGGGCGGGACTTCGGGCAGCCGGCACAGCAGCAGTCCGCCGGCCAGCAGGCCCAGGACCGTCACCACGAAGGCGCCGAGGTAGGCCTCGCGCGTGCCGACGGTGAGCGCGACGCCGCCGATCGCGGCGCCGACGGCCAGCCCGCCGTTGAGCGTGGACTGCAGGTGCGCGAGCAGGCCCGTCCGTTCGGCGCGCGGGACGAGTCCGGCGACGAGGGCCTGGCGGGCGGCGGTGAGCCCGGACTGCGCGGTGGCGTACAGGCAGACGGCGAGCAGGAACGGCAGGTAGGCGCGGATCACCAGGAAGGCGGCGACGACGGCCGAGGCGGCGAGCGCGAGGGCCACGGCCGTACGGCGCGGGCCCCGGCGGTCGGCGAGGTGGCCGAGCGGGACCCCGGCGACGGAGCCGACGGCCCAGCCGACGGCGAGCCCGGCGCCGAGCGCGGTGGCCGACATCCCGACGACGCGGGTGAAGTAGAGCGCGGAGCACGTGTAGTAGGCGCCGTCGCCCACCGCGCTGGCCAGCTGCGCGGCGGCGAGGGTGCGCTGGGGCCCGGCGGGTGGGAGCAGGGTGAATCGGGGCTCGGGCACGTCTCTCCTGTTCAACGTCCGGGGTGTGCGCCGCGGCGTGCGCCCCGACTACGGGGCGCGGGCCGCGCTTTCGCAACCCTTCGCAGTGACGCTCGCCACCCGGCGGCGGCGTCCCGGCCAGACTAGGCGCCGAGTGGACCGGCGGGAAGGTCCAGTGATCTTGGATTTTCCTGGGCCACTTCCGGCTGCCGCCGCACCGCCGGGCGAGCGCTGAACTCCCGTACGAGAGCGCCCTGTTGCCCCTCCCCCGTGCCCCGCAGGGCCACCGCCCGTACGGCCGAAGCGCCGTCCGTACCCGCTCGGAACGCGCCCCGGAGGGGGCCGGATTCCCGCTCCACGGAGCAAACTTGGCCGTGTTGACCGGTCTGTGGAGCCCTCCTATGCTCGACGGCGTTCGCGATCCGCCGTCGGGGCCCGGGCCGTAGCGCCCCGCCCGTTCCGGCGCCGTCAACCGGCTCGAAGGGTTCCTCCCATCAGCACCTCCATCGCGCCCTCGGACTCCAGCGGCCAGCCCTCGCCCACCGCCCACGACACCTGCTCGGTGGACGGCGGCCGCCGCCGGTTCCTCACCTACCTGCTGGCCGCGCCCACCCTCACCGTCGGCGCCGGCCTGGACGCCGCCGCGCCCGCGAGCGCCCACGCCGCCGTCCGCGAGGCCGCGACAAAAGCCGCCGCCGCCCCGCAGTTGCTCGGCCTGCCCGGCATCCCGGACATCCTCGACCTCGGCGACGCGATGATCCTCGCCGGCCTGCCGACCTCGAACCTGCTGGTGCTCGAGGTCACCGCCGCCGGACGGGCCGTGCTCCACCTCCCCCGCCTGGAGGTCGGGCAGGGCCTCACCACCGCGATGGCGATGCTCGTCGCCGAGGAGCTCGACGCCCGCCTCGCCGACGTGGACGTGCCGCTCTCCGACGGCCGCCCCGAACTGCTCTTCAACCAGCTCACCGGCGGCTCCAACTCGGTGCGCTCCCTGTACGATCCGGTGCGCGCCGCGGCCGCCGCCGCCCGCGCCCGGCTGGTCACCGCCGCCGCCAACCGCTGGGGCCTGCCCGCCTCCTCCCTGCGCACCGCCGACTCCGCGGTGACCGCCCCGGACGGGCGCAGCGCCGGCTTCGGCGAACTCGCCGCCGACGCCGCCGCCGTGGCGGTGCCCGCCGTGCCCGCCACGCCCAAGCCCGCCGACCAGCGCCGCCTGGTCGGCCGCCCCACCGGCCGGATCGACGCCCGCGACATCGTCACCGGCCGCGCCAAGTACACCGGGGACCTCCAGATCCCGGGCGCCGTGCCCACCGTCGTCGCCCGGCCGACCACCATCAACGGCACCCTCAAGTCCCTGGACGCCTCGGCCGCCCGCGCCATGCCCGGGGTGCTCGGCGTGGTGCAGATCCCCACGGGCGTCGCCGTCCTCGCCGAGACCTTCTACCAGGCGCTCAAGGCCAGGGACGCGCTGCGCCTGGCCTGGAACCCGGGGCCGGTCGCGAACCTCTCCACCCCCGACATCCGGCGCAAGCTGCGCGACGCGAACGCGCCGTTCCTGATCCCGCCCCTGCTCACGCAGTACGTGGACGGGGAGTTCGACTTCGCCTTCGTCAACCACGCGCCGATGGAGGTCCTCACCGCCGTCGCCGACGTCCGGCCGAACCGGGCCGAGCTGTGGTTCGCCTCGCAGTCGCCGATCGTCGCCCAGCAGACCATCGCCGCCGAACTCGGGCTGCCGCAGGGCGCGGTGACGGTCCACGTGGTGCGCGGCGGCGGGTCGTTCGGCCGCCGGCTGTTCTTCGACGCCGCGCTGGAGGCCGCCCAGATCTCCAAGGCGGCCGGCCGCCCGGTCAAGCTGATGTGGACCCGCAACGACGACATGCGCCACGGCCGGATGCGCCCCGCCAGCCACCACCGCATCCGCGCCACGTACGGGCTGCTCGGCCAGGTCGTCAGCTGGGAGCACCGCGCCGCCACCGTGCAGACCGACCTGCGCCACGGCCTCGGCGAGGCGCTGACGGCCGCCGGGTTCAGCCTCTCGCTCGCCGGGATCAGCCTCGCCCAGGCCTTCTTCCTGCTCACCGAGAAGAACCCGTACGACGTCGGCATCCCCACCCAGCTCCTCTCCGAGGTGCCGCTCGACCTGCACACCGGCAGCTGGCGCTCGGTGTACTCGGGCATGGTCCGGGTCTCCGACGAGATCATGATGGACGAGCTGGCGCGCCGGATGGGCCAGGACGAACTCGCCTTCCGCCGCGCCCGGGTACGCGACGCCGTCGGCCGGACCGTCCTCGACACCCTGGCTCAGAAGGGGAGTTGGGGCCGCCCGATGCCCGCCGGAACGGCCCAGGGCATCGGCTACCACGACGAGAACGGCGGCCGCGTCGCCTACCTCGTCGAACTCGACGCCACCGACCGGGCCAACCCCCGCGTCACCAGGGCCGTGGCCGTCGCCGACGTCGGCCAGCCCATCAACCCCCGGGGCCTGGAGGCCCAGTTGACGGGCGCGCTGGTCGACGGCATCTCGGTGATCCTCCAGGCGGGCAACCACATCGACAACGGCGCGGTGCGGGAGGGGAGTTACGCCGACTTCCTCTACGCCAAGCAGCAGAACACCCCGCCCGAGGTGGAGATCCACATCCTGCCGCCCAGCGGCCCCCCGGGCGGCGCGGGCGAGTTGGGCGTCCCGGCCGCCTCCGCCGCCGTCGCCAACGCCTACGCGCGGGCGACGGGCACCAGCCCCCGCTCCTTCCCGATCAGCTTCTAAGGACCACGACCGACATGCCCACCCACACCTTCGTCCTCAACGGACGCTCCGTCACGGTCGAGGCCCCGGACGACATGCCGCTGCTCTGGGTCCTGCGCGACAAGCTCGGCGTCACCGGCCCCAAGTACGGCTGCGGGGTCGGCATCTGCCGCGCCTGCACCAGCCACCTCGACGGCCAGGAGTTCCAGCCCTGCACCCGTCCGGTCAAGGAGTGCGAGGGCCGGACGGTCACCACCATCGAGGGCCTCGCGGACGGCGAGACCCTCCACCCCGTCCAGGAGGCCTGGCTCGCCTGCGACGTCGCCCAGTGCGGCTTCTGCCAGCCCGGCCAGATCATGACCGCCGCCGCCCTGCTGCGCCGCACCCCGAACCCGACGGACGCGGACATCGACCGGATCCAGAACATCTGCCGCTGCGGCACCTACCCGCGCATCCGCCAGGCCATCAAGCAGGCCGCCGCCGCGACCCGCCCGGCGAAGCCCTGAGGGCGCTCGCTACCCTGGCCCGGTGATCAACATCCAGGTGCGCGGCGACGGCGACGAGGTGCTGGTCCGGGCCAGGGACGGGGTGCGGTGGAGTTCCGCCTTCGGCGACGCCCTGGTCCCGGCGCGGTTCCCGCTGCTCTCGGCGCTGATCCCGTACGGGGACGCGATGTTCAACCAGCGGCAGGTGCCCCGGCTGCTCGTGGAGCTCGGCGAGCTGCCCGAGGCGTGCGTCGGGCCGTGGGTCGAGGAGACGCGGGAGCTGTGCCGCTTCGTCGAGGACGGGCCGCACCGCTACCTCTGGTTCGTCGGGGACTGAGCCGACCGGCCGTCAGCCGACCGGCCAGCCGGGGTCGCGGCCGAAGAAGGCGGCGAGCCGGTCGTACGTCGGCGCGCCCTCCGGAGCGCCGACCTCCGGCCCGAACACCCGGTGCTCCGCCTCGGCTCCCCGGAACTCCGGCTTGAGCGCACCGCGCGCCCAGGCCAGCGCCGCCTCGGCCACCTCGTGGTCGAGGCCCTCCGTGGACTGCCCGCTCGCCCGGGCCAGGTCCCAGGCGTGGACGGCGAATTCGGCCGTCTGCTGATCGAGGGCGATCCCGGCCTCCCCCGCGCCGGCGGCCCGCCAGGCGGCGACCAGGCCCTCCGCCCCCGCCTCGAAGGCGTGCAGCCACTCCTCCTCCACCCGCTCGAAGGGCTGTGACCAGTCCGGCTGCCCGCCCTCGGCGCGGAGGGTGAACTGCCGCAGGTCGTGCAGCAGGTGGCTGATCAGATCGGCGACGTCCCAGGAGGCGCAGGGCGTCGGGTGCCCGGCCAGCTCGACGCCCGTGCCGTCGATCAGCCCGGCGGTCTGGGCGAGCGCCCGGGAGAGCAGCCCGGTCGGGTCGTCCGCTGCGGTCATGGCGCGCACCTCTCGATCGGCGGGAAGCGGGTCGGGGTCGAACCGGGCGATCGTAAGCGCCCCCGGGCGCACCACCCCCGCGCGACGCGCACCCGGCCCCTCGCCTCGCAAGTTGAACATGTTCAAGATTCCTGCCAAGGTAGGCCCGTCAAGGCTCGCCGCCCGGATCGGCAGCCGACGAACGATGCCGGGAGGGCGCGCGATGGGGCAGGGACGTTCACGGGGGAGCTCACAGCACAGACGCGCGCTCGGGGTCGCGGCCCTCCTGCTGACCGCTCTCACCGCACTCACCGCCTGCGCCGGCCCGGCCCAGTACGAGGAACGCATCGGGCTCCACGACGCGGCCGCCACCGAGGCCGTCGGCGACTGGGAGGGCGCGGAGCAGACCCGGCTGACGCTCAACCAGGACGGGACGGCCCTCGTCCAGCGCCTCGACGGCCGCGAGTACGACTTCGACAAGGGCTGGCGCCTCTCCGGCACCGGCACCTGGGAGCTCACCGACCGGCCGTCGGGCCAGAACCTCGTCGTCACCATGACGGCGCGCAGCGCGGTGGACCGGCGCGAGGACGTGGTGCCGGCGCAGCGCGGCTCCACCGCGCCCCTCACCTACACCTGGCGCTTCGACGCGCGCCGGGACGCGGGCAGGAAGCTCGAACTGTTCTTCCTCTTCGGCGATCCCGACTCCGGGAACCTCTACCTGCTGACGCACGCGGCGCCCTGACCACCCACGCACCGCAGCGGCCGCCCCGCTCTCGGGGACGGCCGCTCGGCGCACCGGGCGCGCGATCTGGACGGTCAGACCGCCAGAACCGTCAGAACTGTCAGACCGCCAGGGTCTGGCCCGGGAAGATCAGGTCGGGGTCGGCGCCGATGGTCGAGGCGTTCCGGCCGTAGAGGCTGTCGGTGTCGGTGCCGAACTTCGCGGCGATGTCGCTCAGCGTGTCGCCGTCCTTGACGGTGTAGCTGCCGCCGCCGGTGTTCACGGGAGCGGGGGCAGGAGCGGGAGCCGGGGCGGGAGCCGCCGGAGCCTTGGGCGCGGCCTTCGGGGCGGTGGACGCCGCCGGGGCCTTGGGCGCCTTCGGAGCCTTGGCGGCCGCCTTCGGTGCCGCCTGCGCCTGCGCCCCGTCCGAGGTGTCGACGGCCGCCGGGGCGCCGCCCTTCGCGAGGCCCGCCTTCTTCGAGCACACGGGCCAGGCCCCCGGCCCCTGCGAGGCGAGCACCTTCTCCGCGACAGCGATCTGCTGCGCCCTGGTCGCCTGGTCGGCCCGGGGCGCGTACGCCGTCCCGCCGTACGCGGCCCAGGTGGAGGGGGTGAACTGCAGTCCGCCGTGGAAGCCGTTGCCGTTGCTGATGCTCCAGTTGCCGCCGCTCTCGCACTGGGCGACGGCGTCCCAGGTGGAGGCGGTCGCGGCGGAGGCCGAGGTGGCCGTGACGAGGCCGGCCACCGGCAGGACCGCGACGGCGGCGCCTGCGATGACCGCCATCCGTACGCGGTTGCGCTTGGTGACGGTGGGGGTGGTGGCAGCGGTGTTCTCGTGACGGTGAGTCATGAAAGTCCTCTCGGCAAGCCCCGGGCGGGCAGCCGGAACCAGGCCCGGGACACGGGCCGCTCGGTTCCTTGTGCACTCGTCGGGCGGACGGCCACGTGTCGGACGTGCCGTGCCGCCCCGGTCACCGCCACTCGCCGGCGAACTGACGACCTGATCGAGCCGGTCGCGTCGGCGGGCACGGCCCTCGCGCCGGGGGTCAGTCGGCGGGCCGTGCGTCGGGGTGAACCCGGGTGGCGCTCGTTGCGCCGCCCAAGAAGCTACGGGCCGCCCCGGGGCGCGGCAAGCAATTCCTGGTCCTCGCAGGTCAGTTGACTGTTACCGGCGGTATCGATCAAGAAACGACGCCCGGTTCGACCGGGTTTGACCGCATTTTCAACATCACCTGCTCGATTTCCCGTGCCCTCGCTCACACCTCTCCACCCGCGAGAGCGCCCACACCACCCACCCGCCGCCACCAGAAGTCGACGCACCGTCAACTCCCGACCCGGAGTTCCCGCCTCCGCGCGGCCGCCGAGTGATGTGCGCCACATACACCACGTTCCGTGGCCGTACGACTACGCTCAGCCCCCCGCGCCGAGCTCCGCGTCCCGGGCCAGCAGCGCCGCCTGCACCCGGTTCTCGCACCCCAGCTTGGCGAGGATGCGGCTCACGTACGTCTTCACCGTCGCCTCGCTCATGTGGATGCGCGCCCCCGCGTCGGCATTGGAAAGCCCCTCCCCCAGCAGCTCCAGCACCTCCAGCTCCCGCCCGGTGAGCACCTCCAGGCGCCGCCGCGCCTCGGCCGCCCGGGCCGCCGCCGAGGAGGCCCTCCCGGAGGCCAGCGAGTCCACGATGTGCCGGGTGGCGGCCGGGGACAGGAAGGCGTTGCCGCCGGCCGCCGCCCGGACGGCCTGGATCAGCTCGCCCGGCGCGGTGTCCTTCAGCAGGAAGCCCGAGCCGCCCTCGGTCACGGCGCGCAGGACGTTCTCGCGCTCCCCGAAGGTGGTGAGGACGATCGCCCGCGCGCCGGGGGCGACCCTGGCGAGCTCCCCGAGCGCCGTCAGCCCGTCCATCACCGGCATCTGGATGTCCAGCAGCACCACGTCCACCCGGTGCGCCCGGGCCAGGTCCAGCGCCTCCCTGCCGTCCGCGGCCTCGGCGACCACCTCGATGTCGTCGGCGGAGCCCAGGATCATCCTGATCCCGGCGCGGATCAGCGGCTCGTCGTCGGCGACGAGGACTCGGATCACAGCAGGTCATTCCCCTCGAACGGTGTTTCGACCGAAACGCCCATCCAAACATCCCGGCCGCCGCGCACTAGTCGCGCACCGGGTAGTTCAGCTTCTCCACCAGCACGCCGTCCCGGAAGCAGAACCGCATCACGTTCTGCTCCGACCACTTCTCGCTGTCCTGGCCGGACAGGTACCAGCGGCAGTGCGCGCCCTCGGGCCGGTCCGGACCGGAGCCCCGGTAGTCGCCCGTGAAGAAGTCGTTGCCGCGCGGCAGCCGGTCCAGCACCGAGGCCTCCGGCATCCCGACCGTGATCTCCTCGTACACGGGCAGCCGCACCGTCGCGTCGCTGGTCCCCTGGATGAAGGAGACCACCCCCCACACCAGCAGCCCCAGCACGGCCGCCCCCACGCCCACCACGCCGACGGCGCAGCCGAGGGCCGGGCTGCGCCGGCGGCCGGCCGGCTCGTCCTCGGCCGTCAGGCCCGCGAGCACCCAGTCGTCCAGGTCCGAGGAGGCGGCGGCCGCCCCCTCCGCCTCCGCGCCCTCGTACGGGAGGACGGCGGCGAGCCGGAAGCCCTGTTCGGGCGTGGGCCCGGCGTGGACCATGCCGCCGACCAGCCGGGCGCGCTCCCGCAGCCCGGCCAGCCCCTGCCCCCCGCTCACCGGCGCGTGCGCCCCGGCGCGCACGCCCGCCAGCTCCGGCGCGCGCGTGTTGCACACCTCCACCACCAGCGCGTCCGGCTCGTACCGGAGCGCGACCGCGATCGGCGCGCCGGGGGCGTGCTTGTGCGCGTTGGTGAGCGCCTCCTGCACGATCCGGTACGCGGCGTGGTCCACCGCCGCCGCCAGCGGGCGCCGCTCCCCCTCGGCCGTCAGCGCCACCTGCGCCCCGGCCGCGCGGGAGGCGTCCACCAGGGCGGTGATCCCGTCCACCCCGCCGGCGGAGGGCGTCGGCAGCGGCACCGGTGTCACGGCCGTCGACTCGTCGTGCAGCACCCCGACGACCTCGCGCAGCTCGCGCATCGCGGCCACGGCCGCCTGCCGCAGCACGCCGACGGCCTCGCGCTGGCGGTCGTTGAGGGTGCGGTCCACCTCCAGGGCGCCGGAGTGCACCGAGATCAGCGCCAGCTGGTGGCCGAGGCTGTCGTGCATGTCCTGGGCGATGCGGTGCCGCTCGCGCAGCCGCGCCTGGTGCACCACCATCACCCGCTCGCGCACCAGCTGCTGGTTGCGCTCGCGCAGCGCGTCCGTGAGCTCGCGGCGCTGCGCCCGGTAGCGGCCCCAGAGAGCGGGCAGGACGGTGAGCAGCAGGAAGGTGCCCAGCGACAGTCCGATGATCAGCTTGGGCGAGACGGCGGCGCCGTCCTTGAGCGTGCCCGTCACCGTGAAGAGCACCCAGCCCAGCACGAACGTCCCCGCCAGCACCGACACCCGGCGGATCCGCGAGCCCGCCGTCCACCCGGCGAGGATCAGCAGGGGGAAGGGGCCCAGCGCGTAGCCGCCGATCGTCGCGACGGCCAGCAGCACGGAGGCGGGGAAGGCCCGGCGCAGCACGCACAGCAGGGCGGTGGCGATCCCGATCGGGACGGCCGGTCCCGTACGGGCGAGCAGCTCCAGCGCGGTGGCCGTCGCGCCCAGCACCAGGGCGAGCACCGTCTCGCCGACGATCCGCCGCCGCGACCAGGGCCCGGGCAGCGCCGTCCGTACCGCCTTCTTCCAGGCCCGCGCGATCGCATCCACCCGTCGAGGCTACCGAGCCCCTCACCCGGACGGCCGTCGCCGTTCGTCGCCCCCGCCCTCGACGAAAGTCGCGCCCGCCCGGGAGAAGGCCCTACGGGTCGAGCGCCGTGAGCAGCAGCGCCACGTCGTCCACCCCGTGCGCGGGCCGCACCTGCCGCAGCAGCCGCTCCGCGAGCGCCTCCGGCCCCACCGAGGCGCCCGCCTCCACCGCGGCCCTCAGCCGCTCCACCCCCTCGTCGATGGCCGCGCCCGGCTCCTCCACCAGGCCGTCGGTGTACAGCGCCAGCAGCGCGGCTCCCGGCAGCCGCAGCTCACGGACGGGGTAGGCGGCGCCCTCGTCCACGCCCAGCAGCGGGCCGCCGGGCACGTCCAGCACCTCGGCCCGCCCGTCGGGGTGGCGCAGCACCGGCGGCAGGTGTCCGGCGCGGGCCAGGCGCAGGGTGCGGCGGGCCGGGGTGAGCCGGGCCAGGCAGCAGCTGGCGAGCAGGCCCGGGTCGAGGTCCAGCAGCAGCCGGTTCGTCCGGGCGAGCACCTCGTCCAGCGGCTCGCCGCCGCTGGCGAAGGCCCTCACGGCGCTGCGCAGCTGGCCCATCGCGGCGGCCGCGGCGACGCTGTGGCCCTCGACGTCGCCGATGACCAGGGTGAGGTCGCCGTTGGTGGTGAGGGCGTCGTACCAGTCGCCGCCGATCTCCATGCCCTGGGTGCCGGGCAGGTAGCGGGCGGTGATCCGCACGCCGGGCACCTCGGGCAGCCGGTGCGGAAGCAGCGCCTGCTGGAGACCCCGGGCGAGGGCGAACTCGGCGTCGTAGAGGCGGGCGCGCTCCAGGGCCTGGGCGATGAAGCCGCCCAGCGCCGTGAGCAGGCCCCGGTCCTCGGAGGTGAAGGGGCGCGGCCGGTCGAAGCCGAGGATGCAGCTGCCGACGGGGTGGCCGGAGGCGATCAGCGGCAGGAACGCCCAGGCGCCCATCTCGTCGAGGGCCAGGCCCGGGTAGGCGGCGGCGAGGTCGTGCACGGACTCGAAGAAGATCGGGGTGCCGGTGCTGAGCGTCTCCGCGCCGGGGACGCGGGCGCCGACGGGGGTGCCCTCGAAGCCGTCGAGGAAGCCCTCGGGGTAGCCGGTCTGGGAGACGAGGTGCAGCCCGCTGCCGCGCACGGCGTAGAGGGCGAGCTCCTGGCCGCCGAAGGCCGGGAGGATCTGCTCGGCGACGGCCCGGCACACGTCGCGCACGGTGACGGCCTCGGTGAGGGCGCTGGCCAGCTGGAGCAGGTGGTGGGTGCCGCCGAGCGGGGCCGCGGGCGCGGCGGGGGGCGGGGCCGCCTCGGGTCCGGCGACGCCCGTCGGGGTCTCGGCGGCGACGACCCGGCCGGTGACGCCGTGCGCGTCGGGGTAGAGGGAGAAGGCCAGCCAGCCCTGCGGCGGGCGGGAGGCCAGGAAGGCGGTGGGGCGCTGGGAGAGCAGGGCGGCGCGGTAGCGGTTCTCGTAGAAGGGGTCGGCGAGCCAGGGCAGCGCGTCCCAGGGGTGGCGGCCGACGAGGTCCTCGCGGCGGGCGCCGAGCAGGGGTTCGGTGCCGCGGTTGGCGTAGCTGATCCTGCCGTCCGGGTCGAGGGAGAACACGCCCTCGCTGAGCCGCTCGACGGCGGCCGCGGCGGCGGTGAGGGTGCGCACGTCCAGGACGGCGCCGACGAGGTGGGTGCGGCCGTCCGGGATGACGGCGGGGACCCGGGCCCACAGCTCCACCGGGTACGGGTGGCCGTCGCGCCCCAGCACCCGCACGCGGGCCGCCAGCACCTCGCCCTCGGCCAGCGCCGTACGGGCGGCGGCCCGGAACCCGGCCCGGTCGCCGGGGGCGATCCGGGCGTTGAGGGCGGCGACGGTGCCGTCGAACTCGCCGGGCGCGAAGCCGAAGATCTCCCGGAACTGCGCGTCGGCGGCGAGGGCGCCGGTGGCCACGTCCCAGTCGAACAGCCCGACCCTGGCGGTGGGCTCCGTCCCGGAGGGCAGCTCGACCACGGGGGCGTCCGCCGCCGGCTCGACGCTCCCACCCTTCGCCTCCAACTCGCCCAGCCCTAGGGCCAGTTGGCCCGCCACGGCGGCGAGCCTGCGCCGGGCCCGCTCGGGCACCCCCTCGTCCGAGGCCGGCCACAGCACGCTCAGCACCCCGAACCGCTCCCCGCCGCCCGCGACCGGCACGCAGGCCGTCGCGTAGTCGTACGGCAGGCCCACCGCCAGCTGAGGGAAGCGCCGCATCGTGTCCTCGGTGTCCGTCAGCGTCACCGCCCGCCCCGTCCGGAAGCACACGGCGACGGGCAGCGGCCCGGCGGCGGCGATCCGCCGGAACGGGCTCATGATCGACAGCGGCACCCCCGCGATCGTGCACAGCACCAGCGACCGCCGGTCCCGCGACCGCAGGTACACCATCACCCCGTACGCCCCGGTGCGCCCCAACGCCCGCCGGGCGGCCCCCACCAGCAGCTCGTCCCGCTCGGGGTCCTGCTCCCGCGCCCCCTCGGGCGGATGCGGATGGCGCATGCTCTTTTGCTACGCCGGGCCCCCACCCCTGTCAAACGCTGCCGTTCGCTCAGAGTCCTCCGAGGTCGATCTCCACGGCGTACGGCGCCACCGCCTCGACCCGCCCGAGGAACACCTCACCCGCCCGGTAGGCCCGGGCCGCCTCGTCGAGCACGTAGGTGTGGACGACCGGCACCCGGCCCGCGGCCTGCTCGACCCGCCAGTAGAAGGGGATGCCCGCCGTCGCGTACTGGTCGAGCTCGACCACCCGATCGGTGGTCTCCGATCCCGGGGAGACCACCTCGACGAGCAGCAGCACGTGCTCCGGCCTGGTCGGCGACTCGTCGATCGTGTCCGCCCGGTAGACCACCACGTCCGGGCGGCGGTTGTTGAGCGGCACGTCCTGCAGCCGGACGTCGAAGTCCGTGTCGGCGTTCCACTCCCCGCCCCCGGCCTCGTCCAGGGCGTTCGCCAGCAACCGCGCGAGGCGGTTGTGCCTCTTGGAGGCGCTGGGGCTCACGACCACCATCCCGTCGACGACCTCGATGCCGGCGCACTGCTCCTCGCTCCAGGAGTCGTACTGCTCGCTGGTGATCTGCCGGTGCATCCACTCCGGAGCGATCATCTCGGCCGTCACTGCGTACCTCCCCTGAGCTGTGGGCGGGCCGGTCCCGTGCGCGGCTCAGCCTAGTCCTCCGGGGGCGGGGGTTTCCCAGGGCTTCGCGGGGTGTTGGATATCCTGCGGGGTCGGGGCAGGGGTTCGGCAGGGGAGTGGGAGCGGGTATGCGGTCGCCGTCGTCCGAGGGCAGGGAGCGGGATGCGGCGTGGGAGTGGGAGGGCGGGGACGGCGGCGGGCCGGCGGCGCCCGGGGAGGTCGTCAGCGGGGATGCGGCGCCCCGGCGGCGGGTGCTGCTGGCGGGCGCCGGAGCGCTGGCGGCGGCGGGGGCGGCCTGGGCGCTGGGCCGTTCGGGCGACGGGGCGGGGCCCGCGCCGCGCCCCCGGCCGACCGCGCTGTCCGGGCCGACCCCGCTGTGGACGTACCGCGGCCCGGAGGCGATGACCCCGGAGCGGCTGGTCCGCCCGCCGGGCCGCCCGCTGTACGTGTCCGAGACCGGCCTCCAGGTGCTCGACCCCGCCTCCGGCGAGCCCGCGCGGCTGCTCCCCTTCGAGCGGCCCGACCCGCGCTGGCCCAGCGACGCCGACCGGCTCGGCAAGGTCGTCCTCGGCCCTGAGCACCTCTACTCCTCCGCCTCCGTCGGCCACCTCGACGCCCGCCACCTCACCGACCCGACCGCCGACTGGAGCCTGCCGCTGCCGCCCGAGGTCATCGGCCCGGACGCGCCGCCCTTCGACCGCCCGGGCCTGTCCGCCTGCGAGAACGGCGTCCTGTACGGCTTCGACTGGGGCCGCTACCGGGGCGAGGACGCGACCCCCGACAACCTGGTCTTCGCGCTGCGCCTGGCCGACCGCTCCCTCCTGTGGTCCGTCCACGGCTCGCAGGGCGAGCAGCCGGTCACCACCACCGCCTCCGGCACCCGCGTCGTCTGCGTGCGCACCCTGGGCAACCGCGCCGCGCTCGTCCTGCGCGACGCCGCCACCGGCCGGGAGCTGTTCACCGCCCCCGGCGCCGAGGACCTGCGCTGGTGCGCGGCCGGCCCGCAGCACGTCTTCGTCCCCGACGGCAACGGCGGCGTGCAGGCCCTGCGCCCCACCGGCGAGCCGCTGTGGACGCACTCCCCCGCCCGGGGCGAGTCCTGGCGGTCGCTGCCCCCGCTGGCGGACGGCGCCCAGGTGTACGTCCCCCGGGACGACGGCCTGGTCACCGGGCACGACGCGGCCACCGGCAAGGTCCGCTGGACGGCCCGGCTGCCGTTCCTGCTGGACCGCCGCAGCCGCCCGGTCGTCGTCGGCTCGACCCTGTTCGTGCCCGGGACGGCCACCGGCGGGGTCAGCGCGGTGAACACCGCCGGCGGGCGCCTCCTGTGGACGTTCCGCGACTCGGGCCCCGGCCGGGACGTCTGGTCGCTGGCCGCCGACGCCGAGCGCCTCTACGCGGGCCACGACGACGTCCTGCACGCCCTCCCCCTGGCCTGACCCCCCTTCGCCGAACAGCCGAACAGCCGAAAGGATTCGCCCGGTGCAGGTCCGCCCCATCTCCCCCGACAGGCTCACCGAGCTGCTCGCCGAGCGCGTCGCCGCCCTGCCCGGCGCGGGCACGCGCCGCCTGCGCGTCGCCGTGGACGGCCCCGACGCCGCCCGCCCCGGCGAGCTGGCGGACGCGCTCGTGGAGCCGCTGCGCCTGCGCGGCCTGCCCGCCCTGCGCGTCCCGGCCTCCGGCTTCCTGCGCCCGGCCTCGGTCCGGCTGGCGTACGGCCGCCGGGACGCGGACGCCTTCCACGACCTGTGGCTGGACGACGGCGCCCTGCTGCGCGAGGTGCTGGACCCGCTGGAGCCCGGCGGCACCGGCCGCGTCCTACCCTCCCTGCGCGATCCGGCCACCGACCGCTCCACCCGCGCCCCGTACGTCCAACTCCCGCCCGGCGGCGTGCTGTTGCTGGACGGGCCGATGCTGCTGGGCCGCTGGCTGCCGCTGGAGCTGAGCGTCCACCTGTCGCTCTCCCCGGCCGCCCTGGAGCGCCGCACCCCGCCGGAGGAGCGCTGGACGCTGCCCGCCTTCGCCCGCTACGAGGAGGAGACGACCCCCGCCGAGGCCGCCGACCTCACCGTCCGGATGGACGACCCGCGCCACCCCGCGCTGGTCGAGCACCCGTGACCTGCGGCGCGGGGCCGCGCTGGCAGAAGGGGCACCAGAACACGACCCGGTCGTAGGGCGGTTCGCCCTGGCGGGCCGTCAGCACCGGGGTGACGCAGCGCGGGCAGGGCCGCCCGGCGCGGCCGTAGACCCAGTGCCGGTAGCCGGGCCGGGTGTCGCCGGTCGTGACGTGCCCGGGGCGCAGCTTGTTGGCGTCGAGCATCTGCCGCGCGCGCTCCACCAGCCGGTCGGGGTGCGGGAGTTCGCCGATCTCCGTCCACGGGGTGAGCCCGGCGACGAAGCAGAGTTCGTTGGCGTAGACGTTGCCGATCCCGGCGAGGTTGCGCTGGTCGAGGAGGGCCTCGACGATCGGCCGGGCGGGCCGGGCGAGGAGCCGGCGGACGGCCTCGACGGGGTCCCAGTCGGGGCCGAGGAGGTCGGGGCCGAGGCGCCCGACGACCCGCGGCTCGTCGGCGGTGCGCAGCAGGTCGACGACGGGCAGCCGGTAGCCGACGGCGGTGCCGTTCTCGGTGCCGAGGACGGCGCGGATCTGGTGGGCGGGCCCGCCCGTCCAGCGCTCGCCGGGGCGGTAGACCTCCCAGCGGCCCTCCATCCGCAGGTGGGTGTGGAGCGTGAGGCCGCCTTCGAGCCGGGTGAGCATGTGCTTGCCGCGGGGGCGGACCTCCAGCACCCGGCGGCCGGCCAGGTCGGCGGTCGCGTGCGCCGGCACGCGCAGCTCGGCGTGGGTCAGCGGCCGCCCGGCGAGGGTCTCGTGCAGCCGGGCCGCCTCGCGGTAGACGGAGTCACCTTCTGGCATGCCTCCATCCTCCTCCGCGCGGCGGCCCGGCGGTGCACCGGCCCCGCCCCCGGGGCTGCTCCGTCTTCTCTACTCCGCCTGCTCCGCGACGACGTCCTCGCGGACGACGGTCACCGGGCAGGGCGCGTGCTCGGTGAGGTGGCGGCTGACGGAGCCGAGCAGCACGCCGGAGAACCCGCCGAGGCCCCGGCTGCCGACGACGAGCAGGGCGGCGCCCTTGGCGGCCTGGAGCAGGGCCTGGGCGGCGTTGCCGCCCACGACGTTCTGGGTGATCGTCACGCCCGGCTCGGCGCCGGCGACCTTCTCGACGGTCTCGGCGAGGGTCCTGCCCGCGATCTCCTCGGGGTTGAAGGTCTCGACGGTGGGCACGGCCTGGCCGCCCCAGCCGTAGAAGGCCGGGTACTCCCAGGCGGCGACGGCGTGGACGGTGCCGCCGACGGCCCTGGCGTAGTCGACCGCCCACCGCAGCGCCTGCTCGGAGGCGGGCGAGCCGTCGACGCCGACGACGATCCGGGGGTTGGCACTCATGGTGTTGCTCCTTCGGTCGGTCTCGCTCGTTCTCGTTCTCGTTCTTTCGAACATAGATCAGATCGGTCCCATGCCCGGTACTTGCCACGCCTTTTCGGCCGTTTCACCTTTGAAACGCTGCCCGGCACGGGGCGGGCGCCTCAGGCGCGGTAGGCCGCCCAGGCGTTCGCCATCCGCTGGACCTGGCCCGGGGTGAACTGCGACATGCAGGAGTCGTAGCTGTAGTCCATGAAGTTGTGGATCGGGTCCAGCCCGCCGCCGGGGCAGCTGTGGCGGCCCTCGGGGCAGCCGTAGGCGGGGCTGCGCTCGGGCGGGGTGTCGTCCACGTAGTCGCCCGGGGGCAGGCAGCCGCCCTGGAAGGTGTGGAAGAGACCGAGCCAGTGGCCGGTCTCGTGGGTGGCGGTGTTGCCCTCGTTGTAGTGGACGGCCGGGCCGCCGGGCAGGGAGTCGTCGAGGACGACGACGCCGTCGTCCGTCGGGTCGGAGCGGTAGGCGTTGGGGAAGGTCGCCCAGCCGAGCAGGGACTCGCCGAGGTGCGCGGTGTAGAGGTTGAGGCTGCCCCGGTCACCCCGGCGCAGGGCGGACTTCATGGCCTTCTCGGCGTCCGAGCCGGGCGTCATGCCGGTGTACCAGCCGGGCGCGTCCGTCCAGTCGAACCCGGCCGCCTCGAAGTGGAACCCGGTGGCGGTGTTGCCCGCGCCCTCGCCGCCGTAGGTGGCGTTGAGGTGGGCGATCTGGGCGTCGACCGCACTCTGGTCGAGGCGGCCGGCCGGCCCGTCGTGGATCACGTGGACGTACACCGGGACGGTCGTCGGCACGGCGGCCATCGGCACGTGCGCGGAGCCCGTCCGGGCCAGCCGGTCGTCCAGGTCCGCCTGCATGGCCTTCGCCTCGGCGGGGCTCACCGCGTTCGGGTCCTGGCCGGAGGAGTCGCCGGCCGGCTTGCGGGCCAGGGCGTCCTGGGCCGGCGTCCCGTCGCAGACGGTGGAAGCGGCGGAGGAAGCGGCGGCGGCGCGGTGCTCCACGGGCGCCGCGAACTGGCTCAGGCCGGCCGCGGCGACCAGCGCGGCGGCACAGGGGAACAGGCGGACGGTCCGCGGGCGCACCCGGGGGGAACGGCGCATCGGCGCTCCTGACAAGGGAGTTGACGGAGGGTCGGCCGTGCCCCGGGGCCCGCCCGGCGGCGTGCGGAACCGCATGCGGAACGGCCTGCGACGCGTAAGGGGGAGCGCGGGGGCCACGGACCCGCCGAGACTACGACGCGGTGAAGTCGATCTCCCGCACGGCGCGCGCGGCAGCCCGGTCGAGTACCACCGCCGACGCACAGCCGGGCGGCAGTCCGGCGGCCAGCAGGCGGGCGACGGCCCTGCGGTGCCGGGTGAACGCGTAGCGCGAGACGCCCTGGCCGCGCCGGCGCTGCCCGTCCCGCGCCTCGGCGGGGTCGGCGTCCAGCACCAGCAGGTGCACCCGGCGCCCCTGCCGGGCGGCGGCGCGGCACAGCCACGCCCGTACCCACGGAAGGGTCCCGCAGTCGTGCACCGCCAGCGGGCCGCCGGCCAGCACGGCGTCGCGCAGCCGCCGGTAGTGGGCGAGCCGGACGAGCGGGCGGTAGAGGGCGTACGGCAGGCGGGCGGGCAGCCGGGCCGCGTACTCGGCGCGCACCTGCTGGGAGTCGACCAGCGGGGCGCGGACGCAGCGGTGCATCAGGGTGCTCTTGCCGCTGCCGGGCAGGCCGGAGACGACCAGGACGTCCCCGGCGGGGTAGTGCAGGGCGGCCGGGCCCGGGCCGCGCAACTCGTGCCGCCCGGCCCGTACCGTCCGGGCCTCGGCGGGGCGGGGCTCTGCCGTGCGGGGCTCGGCCGTGCGGGGCTCTGCCGTGCGTGGCGGCGGCACCGGGGGCGCCGCCGCCCGTTGCTCCCGTGTTCCGGTCATCGTCCTCCCCGCGTCGTTCCCCCTCCTTGGAGCATCGCCGATTCCCAAGAAAAGGTAAAGACCCGTGGTCAGGACGGGCGCCGCATCAGCCCAGCTGCGGGGCGACCTCGCTCGCGACGACCTCCAGGTGGTCGAGGTCGTCCAGGTCGAGGATCTGCAGGTAGATCCGCTCGCTGCCGGCCTCCGCGTAGCGGCCGATCTTCTCGGCGACCTCACCCGGGGTGCCCGCCAGGCCGTTGGCCTTGAGCTCGTCCACCTCGCGGCCGATCGCGGCGGCCCGGCGGGCCACCTCGGCGTCGTCACGGCCGACGCAGGCGACCAGGGCGTTGGAGTACACCAGGGCGTCGCCCGGGCGCCCGGCCTGCTCGACGGCGGCGCGGACCCGGGCGAAGTGGCCCGCCGTGTCCTCGACGGAGACGAACGGCAGGTTGAACTCGTCGGCGTAGCGGGCGGCCAGCGCCGGGGTGCGCTTGGCGCCCGTACCGCCGACCAGCACCGGGATGCGGCCCTGGGCGGGCTTGGGCAGCGCGGGAGAGTCGGCGAGGGTGTAGTACTCGCCGGCGAAGTCGAAGGTGTCGCCGAGCTCGGTGTTCCAGAGCCCGGTGATGATCGCCAGCTGCTCCTCCAGCCGCCCGAACTTCTCCTTCGGGAACGGGATGCCGTAGGCGGTGTGCTCGGCCCCGTACCAGCCCGCGCCGAGGCCGAACTCGACCCGGCCGCCGCTCATCGCGTCCACCTGGGCGACCTGGATCGCGGTCACGCCGGGCAGGCGGAAGGTCGCGGCGGTCATCAGGGTGCCGAGGCGGATGGTGCTGGTGTCGCGGGCGAGGCCGGCGAGGGTGATCCAGGCGTCGGTCGGGCCGGGCAGGCCGTCCACGTCGCCCATCTTCAGGTAGTGGTCGGAGCGGAAGAACGCGCTGAACGCGCCGGTCTCCTCGGCGGTGCGGGCGACCGTGAGGAGGGTGTCGTACGTCGCGCCCTGCTGGGGTTCGGTGAACACTCGAAGATCCATACGGGCCATTCTGGTACGGATCGCCGGGGCTCCGGCGCGAAGAACCGGCCAATCCGGGGTGGCCAAGGTCTCAGCACGGAACCGTCACGGACGGCCGGTCGGGCCCGGGCGCTCGCCTACCGTGGACGGATGTTCGCGACCCCCGACGAGTCCTTCCGGCGCTCCCCCGACGAGGCGGCCGGCTGCCCGCTGCCCGGCATCGTGGCCGCCTTCACGCCCCGGCTGGCCGAGTTCGCCTTCGAGCCCGGCTTCGTCGCGGCCGTCGACCAGCACGCCTCGATGCTGCGCGAACTGCTGTACGCGCAGGGGCCGGAGCTCGCGCCCCGGCCCCTGGACCGTGAGGAACTGTCGGACTACGCGCTGGGCTTCCTGGACGCGCTCGCCGAGATCGGCTGGCGGGAGCCGGTCGGCCACGACTACGCCGTGCTCCGGCTGACCGCGATCTGCTGGCTGGTGCGCGAGCAGGGCCTGCTCGTCTAGCGCTCCTCCAGCGCTCGTCTAGCGCTCGTCTAGCGCTCGTCGATGCCGGGGGGCGGCGGGTTGCCCGGGCCGGTCTGGGTCGTCGGGCGCACCGGCTGGTTGGACAGCGCGTCCTCGCGGCCGGCCTGGTAGGCAGTGCCGCGCAGCCGGGCGGTCTCCCGCTCGGCGCCGTCCAGCCAGCGCTCCCAGCGCTGGCGCATCGGCATGATCAGGCCGCCGCCGACGCCGACCACCAGCACGCCGGTGATGGTGGCGAGCGCCGCGATCAGCACCGGGCCCGTGATCGCGGTGGCGATCCCGGCCTGGCCGAGCGCCGCGATCACGCCCAGCGCCACGATGAACGCCCAGGCCAGGGTGGAGACGGTGCGGCCGTACGAGGCGCCGGAGAGCGTGTTGCGGACGATGTCGCGCACGCCGTTGGCGATGGCCATCGCGACGACCACGATGACGACGGCGACGATGCCCTTGGGCAGCCAGGCGACGATGCTGTGGATCATCACACTGATCGGGTTCGGCCCGAAGACGCCGAAGGCCAGCTGCAGGACCATCAGCAGCACGGCGTAGTAGACGATCTTGCAGACGATGCCGGTCAGGTCGTACTTGGAGCCGCTCAGGTACCGGTCCATCCCGGCCCTCTCGGCCACCCGCTCGGAGCCGACGCGGCGCAGCACGCGGTCCAGCAGCCGGGTGATCGCCTTCGCGACGAACCAGCCGATGACCAGGATCGCCAGGAAGGCGATGAACTGCGGAATGAACTTCGCGATCTTGTTCCAGGCCTCGGTGAAGCCCGATCCGAAGTCGACGGAGAGTGCGAGCTGCTGAGCCACGGAGTCCTCCACTCGGTGACACGGCGCGACGTTGCGGCGCCGGGCGACCCCCCACCCTTCGTGGATAGCAGCCGCCCGCACGGGCCGCGCGCGGCCGGTGTCCGGGATGGTCCCCTCGGGTGAACGGGCGCGCCCTCCGCACGCGTACAGTGACATGTCCGGGGAAGCGGACGGCCGGACGGGAGGCCCCCAGGTGAGCATCGGCGAGGCGGACAGCGGTACGGCCCACGGCGCGGTCGCGGGGCACCACGCGCTGGCCTGGCGCGTGCTGCCCTCGGAGGCGAGCGCGGCCGTCCTCGTCCTGCACGGCGGCGAGGAGGAGAACCTCTCCCGGCCCGGAGTGCTCAACCTCCCCCTCCTGCGGATGCGCGGCTTCCTGCGGCCGCTGGCCCGGCAGGCCGCCTCGGCCGGGGTCGCCGTGGGCACCGTCCGCTACCGGCACCGGGGCTGGAACGGCTCCCGCGCCGACGCCGCCCACGACGCGCTCGCCGCCCTCGACGAACTCGCGGAGCGGCTCGGGCCGGTGCCGACCGTCCTGGTCGGGCACTCCATGGGCGGCCGCGCCGCACTCCAGGCCGGCGGGCACCCGTCCGTCACCGGCCTGGTCGCCCTCGCCCCCTGGTGCCCGGCCGAGGACCCCTGCGAACAGCTCGCGGGCCGCACCGTCCTCATGCTGCACGGCGACCGCGACACCGTCACCCCACCCGCCGACACCCACGCCTTCGCCGCCCGCAGCCGCGCGGCCGGCGCCCGCGTCTGCGGCTACACCGTCGGCGGCAGCGGGCACGCGATGCTCCAGCGCATCCCCGACTGGCACCGCGCCACCACCCGCCTCACCGGCGCCCTCCTCGGCCTCCACCCCCTCCCCGCCGAGACCGCCTCCGCCCTCGCCCTCCCACCCGGCTCCCCCGAAGCCCTCACCCTCCCCCTCCCCCACCAACCCCGCACCGCCCCCACCCTCCCGGCCAACCCCTGACGGGGGCAGGCCGACTCGCGCACTGCGTGAGAAGTCGGCGGGGCCGACTTCTCGCGCGGCCGACACCCACCCGAGACGCGAACCCCCGCCCACATGCCTCCCACCCGCGAGGCGCCCCATCTCGGGCTCGGCTCAGCGCGCGGCGGGAAGCCCCCTGGACACGTACGCCCCGAGTGCAGAGGCATCCAGATCCTCGAGGGACTCCAGCACCAGCGTGGCGATCGCGAAGCGGGGATCGCAGCGATCATCGGCCTCGGGTACGGCGACGACCGCCATCCGGGCCGACACGCCGGCGAGGACGCCGTTGAGCGAGTCCTCGATCACCACGCATTCGTCGGGTGACGCGCCGAGGGCGGCGGCTGCGCGGAGATAGGCGCCCGGGTGGGGCTTGCCGTGTTCGTCGTCCTCGGCGGAGAACACGGCGTCGAAGGACCGGTCGAGGCCGGTGCTCGCGAGCGCGGCCCGGATCACCGACTCCGGCGAGGACGACACGACGGCCATCGCCCTCGATGCACGCGCGCACGCCGCGACGGCGTGTTCGGCGCCGGGCTTCAGCGCCACCCCCTCCAGCCCACGGCACACGGCGGCCACGATCCGCTGCTCGACGTCGTCGGGGTCGGCTCGAAGGGTCGCCCGCTCGAACCAATGGGCCACCATGTCCCTTTGCCGCAGCCCGCGCGTCGCCGCCTGCATCTCCGGTGTGAGGTGCAGGCCGAGCGGACCGAACACCTCACGCTTCGCCGCGTCCCAGACCGGCTCGGAGTCGATCAGGAGGCCGTCCAGGTCGAACAGGACGATCGGTCGCATCAGTTGCATCGGTTGCTCTTTCGTCGGCGGCCTCGCGCGGGCTCTTTCGGCGCGAGGCGGACAGGGTTGGGGCGGGGGTCAGGGCAGGTGGCCGGTGAGGAGGGCGGTGCCGAGGGGGGTGGGGCGGTGGGTGACGGTGCGGCCGGTGCGGTCCTTGGCGGTGAGGCCGGATTCGGCGAGGACGGTGGCGTGTTCGCTGGCGGAGGCGGGGGAGACGGCGAGGTGGGTGGCCAGGTCCTTGGTGGAGCAGGGGCCGTGGGTGGCGATGGCGGCGAGGGCGGCGGCGCGGGTGTGGCCGAGGAGGGTGACGAGGGAGCGGCTGGGCGCGGCCGGGGGCGGGGGCGTGGGGCTCAGCGGGCCGTCGACGCGGGCGGGGTAGAGGAGGACGGGCTGGCGCTGCGGGTCCTCGAAGCGGGCGATGACCGGTCGGCGGACGCCGAACACGCAGGGCTGGAGCAGCAGCCCCCGCCCGTCGAGGCGCAGGTCGTGGCGGCAGCCGCCGGTGAGGGGGAAGCTGAGGACGGGCCGGTGCCAGGAGATGGTCGGGTGGAGGGAGCGCAGCACCTGGTCGGGTTCGCGCAGTTCGCGGCGGCGGCCGTGCTCGGTGCCGATGATGGTCTCGATCTGGCGCCGGTACGGGTCGATGGCGCGGGTCTGGTAGTCGGCGGTGACGTTGCCGAGGAGTTTGCGGGCGCCGTGGTCCCCGGCCGCGACGCGGCGGGCGAAGGCGCTCAACTGCCGTACGTCGCCCACGGACCGGAGGTGTTCGCGCAGCGGCTTCTCGGGGATGCCGGCGGTGGCGCTCTCGGTGGCGCCGGGGTCGCGCCGCACGTCGAGGAACTCGGGGATGACGGACGGCCCGTAGAGGTCGAAGAGCAGGGCCGTCCTCGGGTTCCAGGTCGCGCGGACGCAGTCGCGCCAGCCTTGGAAGCGCGGGTCGCGGTGGCCTCTGACCAGGGTGTAGACGCTCAGCGTCAGTTCCATCGACATGTCCGGCTGCGCCGCCACCCGCAGGCGGGAGAGGTCGTCCGGTCCGAAGTGGATTCGCAGCACGTCCGCGATCGTCACCCCGGACGGCCCCGGCCCGCAAGGGACTTCTCAGGTCGCGGTGGCCCGGGCGAGGGCGGCGGCGCGGATCTCGGAGGGGCCGCAGGCCCAGACCATGACCCGCCCGCCGGCGCGGGCCAGCGGGCGGTCCCAGGCGGCGTGCACCAACCGGGGCCGCCGGACGGCGAGTTCGGTGCGCGCCCAGGGCGGCAGCAGGCCGATGGAGGCGTTGGTGAGCATCCGTACGGCCGCCCGTTCGCGGGTGCTGCGCCCGAAGCCGCGCAGCAGCCGCAGCACCTCCAGGGCGGGTGGGGTGGCCTTCAACTCGGGCCGTACGCGGGCCAGGTAGGCCGTCACCTCGGCGCGGGAGCGGGGCACGTCGCGGGCGCCGAGGCGTTCGGCGACTCGGACGGTCTCGGCGAAGTAGCGGTCGCATTCGGCGGGGGTGAGCGGGGTGGCGGCGTAGGCCTGGTAGCCGGCGAGGAAGCAGCTGACCTCGGCGGTGTGCACCCAGGTGAGCAGCTGCGGGTCGTCGGCGCGGTAGGGGCGGCCGTCGGGCGCGGTGCCGCTGATGTAGGGGTGGATGCCGCGCACGCCCGCGATCGCGCGTTCGGCGGCGGCCGTCGAGCCGAGGGTGGTGGTGCTGACGAAGCGGGCGGTGCGGTGCAGGCGGCCGGTCGGGTCCTCGCGGAAGTCGGAGTGCGCGTCGACGGCCGCCATCGCCAGGGGGTGCAGCGACTGGAGCAGCAGGGCCGCGAACCCGCCGGTGAGCATCCCGGAGACGTGCCCGTGCACCCGCCACACCACGCTGGAGGGCCCGAACAGGCCCGGGTCGCCGGGCGGGCGGTCGTAGCGTTCGAGGTGCAGGTCGTCGCCGTGCACCGTCGCGTTGATCTCGGCCAGCAGCCGCGCCCGCAGCGCCGCCACCGGCGTGCGCCACCCGCTCGCGAAGTCCGTCACGCCCCGCCCTTCCCCCGTACGGCCAAGCCCCGTCGATCGTATCGGCCGCCTGCGGCACGCCCCCGGCGGGGGCAGTGGCGCGGATCACACCGGGTTTCGGGGGGCGGGTGAAATGCGGGCGCCGCCACGGTGGTTGGCAGGTCCGTTGCCAGTCGAACATCACCACCGCTTTGGGGGAATCCTCATGACCGCCGCCGCGAACCCGGCCTCCCGCGCCGCCGAGGTCCTGTCCCGGCCCGTCGCGATCAACGGCCTGACCGTGCCGAACCGCATCGCGATGGCGCCGATGACGCGCAGCTTCTCCCCGGGCGGTGTGCCCGGTGAGGACGTCGCCTCGTACTACGCCCGCCGCGCGGCCGCCGGCGTGGGCCTGATCGTCACCGAGGGCACGTACGTCGGCCACGAGTCGGCCGGGCAGAGCGCCGACATCCCGCGCTTCCACGGCGAGGAGCAGCTGGCCGGGTGGGCCCGCGTCGCCGCCGAGGTCCACGCGGCGGGCGGCACGATCGTGCCGCAGCTCTGGCACATCGGCATGGTCCGCAAGCAGGAGGACCCGCCGGTGGTCGGCGCCGCCGCCATCGGCCCGTCGGGCATCCGGCTGGACGGCACCGAGGGCGCGGGCCGGGCGATGACCCGCGACGACCTCGACGCCGTGATCGCCGCCTTCGCCGAGGCGGCCGCGTCGGCCGAGCGGATCGGCTTCGACGGCGTGGAGCTGCACGGCGCGCACGGCTACCTGCTCGACCAGTTCTTCTGGGACCGCACCAACCACCGCACCGACGGCTACGGCGGCGACCTCGCGTCCCGCGCCCGCTTCTCGACCGAGCTGGTCGCCGCCGTGCGCGCGGCCGTCTCCCCCGAGTTCCCGGTGATCTACCGCTACTCGCAGTGGAAGGGCGGCCACTACGACGCCCGCATCGCCGAGAACCCGCAGGAGCTGGAGGCGCTCCTGACGCCGCTCGCCGAGGCGGGCGTGGACGCCTTCCACGCCTCGACCCGCCGCTACTGGGTCCCGGAGTTCGACGGCTCGGACCTCAACCTGGCCGGCTGGACGAAGAAGATCACCGGCCGCCCGGCCATCACCGTCGGCTCCGTCGGCCTGGACGGCGACGTGTCGCGCGCCTTCGCCGGCGAGGGCTCGGGCGTCGAGGGCATCGACAAGCTGCTCGACCGGCTGGAGCGCGACGAGTTCGACCTCGTCGCCGTCGGCCGCGCCCTGCTCCAGGACCCGCAGTGGGCCGCGAAGGTCCTCTCCGGCCGCTTCGACGAGCTCCAGGCGTACGACCCGGCCGCGGTGCGCACCCTGAACTGACGACGTCCGCGCCCGGCGGCCGTCGTGCCGTCCCTTACCGAAGGGTGACACGACGGCCGCAAGGGGCCGCCGGAGCGCTCACGGCCGGTAGCGTCACCGGCCATGAGGATTCTGGTCACCGGCGGCGCCGGGTTCATCGGCACGGCCGTCGTACGGGCCCTCGCGGCGGCGGGCCACGACGTCCGGGTGCTGGACGCGCTGCTGCCCGCCGTCCACCCCCGGGGCGCGGCACCCGAACTGCCGGAGGGCGTCCGGTTCCGCCACGGCGACGTCCGGGACGCGCGGGCCGTCGAGCGGGAGCTCGCGGGCGTCGACGCGGTCTGCCACCAGGCGGCGATGGTCGGGCTGGGGCTCGACCTGGACGACGCGCCCGCCTACGCGGGCTGCAACGACCTGGGCACGGCGGTGCTGCTGGCCGCGATGGCCCGCGCGGGCGTGCGCAGCCTGGTGCTCGCCGGCTCGATGGTGGTCTACGGCGAGGGCCGCTACCGCTGCCCGCTGCACGGCGCCGTCTCCCCCGGCCCGAGGCTCCCGACGGACCTGGACGCCGGCCGGTTCGAGCCGCCCTGCCCGCGCTGCGGCGCCGAACTGCGCCCCGCCCTGGTGGCGGAGGACGAGCCGGCCGACCCGCGCAACGTCTACGCGGCGACCAAGCTGGCCCAGGAGCACCTGGCGAGCGCCTGGGCGCGCGCCTGCGGGGGGCGCGTGCTGACGCTGCGCTACCACAACGTCTACGGGCCGGGGATGCCGCGCGACACCCCGTACGCGGGGGTGGCCTCGCTGTTCCGCTCGGCCCTGGCCCGGGGCGAGGCGCCGAGGGTGTTCGAGGACGGCGGGCAGCGCCGGGACTTCGTCCACGTCCGGGACGTCGCACGGGCCAACCTGGCGGCGCTGGAGGCGGTCGGCGACCGGCCTCCGGGCGGCGCACGGGCGTACAACACGGGCAGCGGCGAGGTCCGCACCGTCGGGGAGATGGCCCGGGCCCTGGCCGCCGCCTGCGGCGGGCCGGAGCCGGTGGTCACCGGGGAGTACCGGCTGGGCGACGTCCGCCACATCACGGCCGACTCGGCGCGGCTGCGGGCGGAGCTGGGGTGGCGGGCGGAGGAGCCGTTCGCGGCGGGCACGGCCGAGTTCGCGGCGGCGCCGCAAAGGACCTGACGGACCGTCAACTCCGGGCGGCCGGAAGGACGATCTCGAAGCAGCACCCCCCGGCGACGTTGCGGACCCGGGCCAGGCCCGCGTGCGCCTCGACGATGCCGCGCACGATCGCGAGCCCGAGGCCCGCGCCGCCGCCCCCGCCCCGCTCCCCCGGGCTGCCCGGGTCGGCCGGGCGCGGGGTGCGGGCGGTGCTGCCGCGCCAGCCCGTCTCGAACACCCGGGGCAGGTCCTGCTCCGGGATGCCCCCGCAGCCGTCCACGACCGAGAGCACCACCCCGTCCTCCTCCCGCCGGGCGGAAACGGCCACCACGCCGTCCTCGGGGGTCGAACGGATCGCGTTGACCAGGAGGTTGGCGAGCACCCGGGTGATCTCGCCGGTGTCGACCTCGACGGGCTCGGCGGCCACCTGCCGCCCCTCCAGCCGCACGCCGCGCTCGCGGGCCAGCGGGTGGGCCCCGGCGAGCGCCTCGTCCACGAGGTCGTACACCGACACCCGGGACAGCGACAGGGACAGCGCCCCGGCCTGGATGCGGGACAGCTCGAACAGGTCGTCCACCATCCCGGTGAGCCGCTCGACCTCGGCGCGCATCCGCCGCAGGTAGCGCCCCGGGTCCTCGGCCACGCCGTCCTCCAGGGCCTCCGCCATCGCGCGCAGGCCGGCGAGCGGGGTGCGCAGGTCGTGCGAGATCCAGGCGATCAGCTCCCGGCGGGAGGCGTCCAGGACCTGGGCGCGCGCCCGGGACTCGGCCAACCGGGCGCTGGTGGCGGCGAGTTCGGCGCTGAGCTGGGCCAACTCCGGGCCGAGCGGGTGCTCCGGCGCGGCGAACCCGCCGTCGGTGCCGACCGTCCGGGCGGCCTCGGTGAGCGCCCTGCTCCCGGCGACGACCTGGCGCCCGAGCAGCGCGGAGATCACCAGCGAGACCACGGAGGCCATGCCCAGCACCGTGATCACCACGCCGAGGTCGTGCCCGGACAGGAACATCGCCCGGGCGACGGCGAAGGTGCCGGAGGTGACGGCCAGCACGGTGACGGCCGCGACGCAGAACAGCGAGAGCATCAGCGAGCGGCGGCGCAGCAGCCGTACGGCCGCCCAGCCGAGCAGCCCGGCCCCGCCCGCGCCGAGCGCGGCGAACAGGGCGATCAGCAGCAGGTCCTTCACGCCGGCTCCCCCTGTACGTCCCGCTGTACGTCCCGCGCCGGGTCGTAGCGGTACCCGACGCCCCACACGGTGGTGATCAGCGCCGGCGCGGCCGGGTCGTCCTCGACCTTCTCGCGCAGCCGGCGGACGTGGACGGTGACGGTGGAGAGGTCCCCGAAGTCCCAGCCCCACACCCGCTCCATCAGCTCCTGCCGGGAGAACGAGGTGTGCGGATGCCGCAGCAGGAACGCCAGGAGGTCGAACTCCCGCAGCGTCAGGCGCAGTTCGCGCCCCGCACGGTGCGCCCTGCGGGCCTGCGGGTCGAGCGCGACATCCCCGGAGACCACCAGGGCGCCGGACGGCCTGGCCTGCGCGCCCGCCCGGGAGCGGCGCAGCACGGACTGGACGCGCAGGACGAGTTCGCGCGGGCTGAACGGCTTGGTGACGTAGTCGTCCGCGCCGAGCTCCAGGCCGAGGATGCGGTCCGTCTCCTCGCCCTTGGCGGTGAGCATCACCACCGGCAGGTCGGCGCCCTGCGCGTCGGCGCGCAGCCTGCGCAGCACCTCCAGGCCGTCGATGCCGGGGAGCATCAGGTCCAGCACCAGCAGGTCCGGCCGGTGGGCGCGGGCCAGGGCGAGGCCCTGCGCGCCGTCGGCGGCTCTGTCCACGCGGTGGCCCGCGCGGGCGAGATAGCCGGCGACCACCTCGGCCACGGTCGGGTCGTCGTCGATCACCAGGATGCGGGCCGGGTCCGGCGCTCCGGCGGGGGCGGTGCTGAGGTTCACCTCGCCGAGGATACGAGTACCGGGCGCGCCCCGGGCCCGGGCCGGGGCGCACGTCCGACTTCCGTAAGATCCGCAAGATCCGCCGTCCGGGCCCGACATGGGCCCGTAGCACTTCCGTAAGGGCGTGGTTCGGTCACGGCGCGGCCGGGCGCCGCTAGCGTGACCGGCGTGACTCCACCCCTCCCTTCCGCCCTGGTGGCGGACGTCGTCCTGCCCTGCCTGGACGAGGCCGAGGCCCTTCCCTGGGTCCTCGGGCGCGTCCCGGCGGGCTGGCGGGCCGTCGTCGTGGACAACGGTTCGCGCGACGGCTCCGCCGAGCTCGCCCGCTCCCTCGGCGCGACCGTGGTCGAGGAGCCCCGGCGCGGATTCGGGGCCGCCTGCCACGCCGGGCTGCTCGCCGCCACCGCCGACCTGGTCTGCTTCCTGGACTGCGACGGATCGCTCGACCCCGCCCAACTCCCCCTGGTCACCGGCCCGGTGGCGGACGGGACGGCCGACCTGGTGCTCGGCCGCCGCCGCCCGGCCACGCCCGGCGCCTGGCCCCCGCACGCCCGCCTCGCCAACGCCGTCCTCGCGCGCACGCTGCGCCGGCGCACCGGGGCGCCGCTGCACGACCTCGGGCCGATGCGCGCCGCACGCCGGGAGCGGCTGCTGGCCCTGGGCCTCGCCGACCGGCGCTCCGGCTACCCGCTGGAGATGGTCCTCGCCGCCTCGGCCGCCGGGCTGCGAATCGCCGAGACCCCCGTCGACTACCTGCCCCGCACGGGCCGGTCCAAGGTCACCGGCACCCTGCGCGGCACCCGCCAGGCCGTGCGCGACATGCGGGCCGTGCTGGCCGCGCCGCCGCCCACCCTGCTGGTGATCGCCAAGGCGCCCGCCCCCGGCCGGGTGAAGACCCGGCTCACCCCGCCCTTCACCCCCGCCCAGGCGGCGTCCCTGGCCGAGGCCGCCCTCGCCGACACCCTGCACACCCTGGGCACGATGCCCGCCGGGCGGCGCCTGCTCGTCCTGGACGGCGAACCGGGTGCCTGGCTGCCGCAGGGCTGGGAGGTCCTCCCCCAGTGCGGCGGCGGCCTGGACCGCCGGATCGCCGACGCCTTCGGGCACGCCGCCCGCCTCGCCCCGCACGCCCCCGCGCTGCTGGTCGGCATGGACACCCCCCACCTGGACGCGGCCGCGCTGGCCGAACCCCTGGCCGCCGCCCGCCGCCCCGGCGTCGACGCCTGGTACGGCCCGGCGACGGACGGCGGCTTCTGGGCGCTGGGCCTGGCCCGGCCGACCGCCGCCCTGGCCGCCCGCCTCCTACACGGCGTGCCGATGTCCACCCCCGGCACGGGCGCCGCCCTGCTGCGCCGCCTGGCCGAGGCCGGGCTGGCCGTCCACCACCTGCCGCCGCTCACCGACGTGGACACCTGCGAGGACGCGGTACGGGCGGCCGCCGAGGCCCCGGGCAGCCGCTTCGCCGCCCGGCTCGGCGCTCTGGACCTCGCGCCGGAGGTGGCGGGTTGACCGTCGCCGCGCCCTGGGTGGACGACCCCTTCGCCGAGGCGGTGCGCACCGGGCGCGGGCCGCTGTGGCTGCGCCGCGAGGACGGCCGGCGGCAGCGGCTGGACATCGAGCGCTGGTGCGCGCCGGCGACCGGGGCCGACCACGGCCTGGTGCGCCGCTGCGCCCTGCTGGCCGCCCCCGTCCTCGACCTCGGCTGCGGCCCCGGACGGCTGGTCGCCGCGCTGCTCGCCCGAGGGGTGCCCGCCCTCGGCGTGGACGTGACCGGGGCGGCCGTCGCCCGCACCGTGGCCCTCGGCGGCCCGGCGCTGCGCCGCTCCGTCTTCGACCGCCTCCCCGCCGAGGGCCGCTGGGGCGCGGCCCTGCTCGCGGACGGCAACCTCGGCATCGGCGGCGACCCGGAGGCGCTGCTGCGCCGGTGCGCCCAACTCATCGCCCCGGACGGGCGGTTGCTGGTCGAAGTCGAAGCGGGGGACTTGGACGAGCGCGCCGTCGTCCGGGTCGAGGGCCCGGACGGACGGCTCGGCCCCGCCTTCCCCTGGGCCCGCCTCGGCGCGGCCCCGGCCCTGCGCCGCGCCCGCGCGGCGGGCCTGGTCGAGGCGGAGCGCTGGGCCTCCCACGGGCGGCGCTTCCTCGCCCTGCGGCGGGGCTGAGCCGCCCGCGGGGGGCGCTCAATCAGCCTTCGGATGCTGCCAGTTGGGGTGCTCGCGCTCGGCCCAGCGCCGTTCCACCAGTCCGGTCCGCATCCCGCGCCGCGCCTCCCCGTCCAGCCAGGCCATCCTGATGTGCCCGGCCACGACGAGGGCGATGGCGGCGGCCAGCCAGTCGTGCACGAAGGTCGCGCCCGTCCGCCAGGCGGCCGGGGCGAGGTGGGTGAGCCACATGATCAGCCCGGTGCCGACGATCACCAGCATCGAGCCGAGCGTCCACTGCGCGTACAGCTTCTGACCGGCGTTGAACTTCCCGGCCGGGCGGTCCGCCTCCCGGGCCCGGACGGCGCGCAGCCAGCGGCGGTCGGCCGCCGTGAAGCGGCTCAGCCGGGCCGCGTCGGCGCGGAAGGCCCGGGAGGCGAGCCCGAGCAGCAGCGGCACCGGCAGCGCGAGGCCGCACCACACGTGCACGGTGACCACCAGCGGCCGGTCGCCGACGAGTTCGGCGAGCGGGGCCACGTACAGGCAGGCGGCCGTGGCCAGGCAGACGCCCATCAGCGAGGCCGTCGCGCGGTGCACCCAGCGCTCGGCGCGGGTGAAGCGGCGGACCAGGTCAACTCGTCGGCGCATCGTCCCTCCCGTTCGACCGGCCGACCCAGGCGTCGACGTCGTAGCCGTTGCGCTCCCAGTAGCCCGGCTGCACGGAGCCGGTGACGGTGATGCCCGAGAGCCACTTCGCGGACTTGTAGAAGTACATGGGCGCGACGTACAGCCGCACCGGCCCGCCGTGGCTGTGGCCGATCGGCTCGTCCCGCATCCGCAGGGCGATCAGCACGTCGTCGCGGCGCGCCTGCTCCATCGTCAGGCTCTCGGTGTAGGCCCCGTCGAAGCAGCTGAAGCGGACGGCGCCCGCCCCCGGCCGCACCCCGGCCGCGTCGAGGAGGTGCGCCAGCGGCACCCCCTCGAACGGCGTGTCCGGCACCCGCCAGCCGGTGACGCACTGGACGTCCTTGACCAGCCGCCGCTGCGGCATCGCCCGCAGGTCGGCCAGCCGGTGGGCGGCCGGGCGCTCCACCATCCCGTCCACGGTCAGCGTGTAGTCGCGCTCGCCCCGCTCGGGGACGGAGGAGACCACCGAGTAGTACCGGAAGCCGTTGTTGCCGGGCAGCAGGCCGCTGAGGCCGCTCGGGTCCTTCTCCGCCAGCGCCGATTCGGCACGCTGCAGGGCGGGGCCGGCCGCGACGCCCAGGGCGCCGAGGCCGAGCATGCCCAGCACGACCCGGCGGCCCACCGGGGTGCCCCGGCCCTCGTCGTTCGTTCTCTCTGTACGGTCCACGGCACGATTCGAGCAGTCCGGCGGGCCCGGGGCCAGGGGCGGAGCCGTGACGTCAGGGTTTCGTCATCTCCGGCTCCGCTTGCGGCGTCGCTGCGACGAGCGCCGGCCCACGCAGGGCCAGTTTGCGCCGAGCCAGTCTGCGCAGCGCCGGAACCGCCAGCACGCAGACCAGCGCGGCCCCGTACGCCGTGCGCTGGGCGTCCTCCCCGCCGACGAGGTACAGCACCTGCCCGGCGGCAGGGACGGCCAGCCACTCCCACCGGCCGTCCAGGGCGACCAGCGCCACCACCAGCAGCCCGTACCAGGGGTAGCTCGGCGCCACGAGCAGCAGCGCCGTCCCGGTGACCAGCAGGGCGCCGCCCCAGGGCCGTTCCGGATGCCCGCGCCGCAGCACCCACCCGGCCACGGCGGCCAGGACCAGCGCGGCCGCCCACGGCGCCCACCGGTCGGCCAGCACCGTGCGCAGCAGGGCGAACCGCTCCAGGTGGCCCTGCTCGTACCCCTCCTCGCGCAGGTACCCCGGCAGGTATCCGAGGACGCCGGGGCCCGAGACGGCGACGTACGGGAGGTACGCGAGCAGGAAGGCGCCGAGGGCCGCCGCGGCCACGGTGAGCTCCCGCCGTCCCGGCCTGCGGGCGAGCAGCCCGGCAAGTGCCCCGGGCAGGGCCAGGCCGGGCAGCAGCTTGACCGCGACCGCCGCACCGAGCAGCGCACCGCCGGTGCCGGGGCGGCGGCGGGCCGCGCAGGCCAGCCCGGCGACCATGAGGAGCGCGCCGAGGGTGTCCACGTGCGCGTCGTTCACCGCCCACACCGTCACGCCCGGGCACCAGCCCCACAGCGCCGCCCGCCGTCGGCGCTCCCCGGCGGCGGCGGCGAGGAGCGCACCGGTGGTGGCGACCGCCAGGAGCGCCCCGGCGGCCTGCTCGCCGCGCACGCCGCCGCCGAAGGGGTGCACGGCCAGGAACCAGGCCTCGGCGACCGGCGGGTAGATGGTGTGCACGGCGGGCCGGTTGATGCGGGTGCAGTCCCCGACCGCCGTGCGCCGCTCGTCCCAGGCCGTGCAGGCGTCGCCCGTCGGGAACAGCTCCGGGTCGCGCAGCCCGCGCAGGACCGGATCGTCGGGCGTCCGGTCGTACGGGGAGTGGCCGGAGGCCTGGACGCGGCCGTCCCACACGTACCGGTAGGCGTCGTCGCTGGTGCGCGGCGGCGCCAGCAGGCCGGCTCCGGCGACCAGGACACTGCCGATCAGCACCAGCGGGGCCACCCGGCGGGCGTCGACGCGGCGCAGCAGGAGCAGCGCGAGGGCGAACAGGGCGGCGTCGAGGACGTACCAGCCGTACAGGTGCGGGGGGTCGGCCATGGTGCCGCCGACCGTCACGGTCAGCGCGAGGGCCGCTGTGAGGGCGGCGAGGGCGGCGGCACAAAGCAGGGTGCGAGGCAGGACGCGGGCCGGCACGGCGATGGCCGGTCAGACGCCGGGCAGGCCGGTCGTCAGACCGTCCAGGGCGTGCGAGCAGGGGCAGTCCCGCTCCGTGGGCAGGCCCTCCAGCGCCTTGAACAGCACCGTGCGCAGCCGGTCCACGTTCCCGGCGAAGACCTCCAGTACCTCGGCGTGGGTCACGCCCTCGCCGGCGTCCACGCCCGCGTCGTGGTCGGTGACCAGCGCCAGGGAGCTGTAGCAGAGCCCGAGTTCACGGGCGAGCACGGCCTCGGGGTGGCCGGTCATGCCGACCACGGACCAGCCGTTGGCCGTGAACCAGCGGGACTCGGCGCGGGTCGAGAAGCGCGGCCCCTCGATCACCACGAGCACGCCGCCGTCCACCGGCTCCCAGGCCGCGCCGGAGGCCGCGTCCAGGACGGCCCGGCGCCCGGCCGGGCAGTACGGGTCGGCCATCGACACGTGGACGACCTCGGGGACCGTCCCTCCCGCCAGCGGCAGCCCGTCGTAGAAGGTCTGCACCCGGCCGGAGGTGCGGTCCACGAACTGGTCGGGCACCAGCAGCGTGCCCGGCCCGAACTCCGGCCGCAGCCCGCCCACCGCGCACGGCCCGAGCACCTGCCGCACGCCCAGCGAGCGCAGCGCCCACAGGTTGGCCCGGTAGTTGATCCGGTGCGGCGGCAGCTTGTGGCCGCGCCCGTGCCGGGGCAGGAAGGCGACCCGGCGACCGGCCACCTCCCCGAGGAACAGCGCGTCGCTGGGCGGGCCGTACGGCGTCTCGACCCGTACCTCCGTCACCTGCTCCAGCAGCGCGTACAGCCCCGAGCCGCCGATCACGCCCAACTCGGCCCGTGCGGTGCCCTGATCGACCGTCACCTGTGCCACCTCTTTCGTGGGGAGAACGTCCCGGCCACTGTAGGAGCCCGGCGCCGGGACGGCGCGGAGCGACGTCTTACGGAGTCTTACGGTGTCTCACGGTCTGCGGACGCGCCGCCCCCGGGGGCCCGCGTGCCGGCGGAGCCGCAGCGCGAGGAGGACGGCCGAGAGGGCGAACAGCACCCCGGTGACGGCGAGCCAGCGGCCGAGGTAAACCCCCTCGGACAGGCCGGTGGCGCCCTCGTACGGCTCGGACAGGCCGAGGATCAGCGGGAACCAGACGAGCAGCAGCAGGCCGGACAGGAAGACGGGCACGCGCAGGTGGTTGATCCAGGGCACGGCCGGCTCCGGCGCCCGCGACCGGCCGCGGCTGCGCAGGAGGGAGCGGGCGGAGAGGTCCGCGAGGGAGTACAGCGGCAGCAGCACCAGGTCATGGGCGACGGCCGCGCCGACGAACCAGAGCGCCACCGCGATGGGCCGCTCGGCCACCAGCCGCTCGACGGCGTACCCGGTGAGGGCGAAGGAGGCGAGCAGCGCGAGCAGGTGCAGCGGCCTCGCGCCGTACCAGCGGGCGAACGCGGCGATCCGCGCCCCCTCGGTCCTCACGTGTTTGCTCCTCACGCCTCACGTCCTGAACGTGAGCCGGTGGACCCACTTGGTGTTGTTCACGCCCGGGTTGGCCGGGACGATGATCCGGGCGGGGAAGCCGTGGTCGAGGGAGAGGTCGGCCCCGTTGACGCGCAGGGCCAGCAGCGAGAGCGGGTCGCGGATCTGGTTCCCGCGCAGCAGCACCGAGGTGTACGGGCCGGGCGGCTGGACGGACTCCACCAGGACGCTCCCGGCCCCGGGCAGCCCCGCCAGGGCGGCGAGGTCGGCGAGCCGCAGGCCGCTCCAGTCCTGGTCCGGGGTGGACCAGCCCTCCACGCAGGCGATCGGCAGCGCGGCGGACCGCTGCGGCAGGGCGAGCAGCTCGTCCCGGGTGAACACCCGTACGGGCCCGGCGCCTTCGGCGTGCAGCTCCAGCCGCCAGTCCGCGCCGACCATCGCCGCCGTGATGCCGACGGCGGCGGCCGTCTTGTTGACCTGGAAGCCGTTCGGCCCGCTTCCCGGCTCCCGGTTGTGCGGCGCCAGCAGCGCCGTCGACCGCAGCCGGCCGCCGATGCTCTGCCCGGCGGTGACGGCGATCAGGGCCAGCGATCCCCCGCCGACCAGCGCCAGCGCACCGCGCCGGGCGATGGTCGGCGCGGCCGGGGCGGGCGCCACCAGCCCGTCCGCGTCGGCCGGTTCGGGCCGGGTCCCGGCGAGGCCGGTACGCAGCTCCCTCAGGAACGGGCGCGACCTGAGCGCGCGGACCAGCCGGCCGAACCTGAGCGCGACGTGGACGGCGAAGGCGGCGATGAACACCCAGGCGCCGTAGAAGTGCAGGGTGTAGAAGGAGCCCGGGAACACGTAGTGCAGCTGGATGTTGAGGATTCCCGTCACGAACTCGAAGACCGCCCCGCCGACCAGCATCAGCAGCGACAGCCGCTCCAGCGCGTGCGCCGCGCTGCGCACGGGCGGCCACTCGAACAGCTTCGGGATCACCGACCACAGTTTGGCCAGCAGCACCGGCACCAGCGCGATCCCGAGGGTCACGTGCACGCCCTGGTTCAGCCGGTACAGCCACACCGGGCGGGTCGGCCAGTCGAACAGGTAGAAGCCCAACAGGCCCTTGTCCGGCGTCTGGTCGTTGAGCGGGCCGAGACCGGGGTTGTAGGCGGCGTAGGACAGCGCCCCGGTGACGAAGAGCAGGGGGATCCCGGCCAGCAGCACCAGCCCGAACACCGAGGTCAGCCACGGGCCTCGGATCGGACTGCGCCAGAACCCGGCGCGGAACGGCCCGGGCGGCGCGGGCAGGCGCGCCACCGCCGCCCTGGTCTGCTCCGCGCCCCGCCGCAGGCCGTCGCCGGCCCTGCGCAGCCGGGCCCGGGCCCGGCCTCGCCGGTCCCTGCCCACCGACCACCTCCCGCTGTCCGACGCTCGCCGCACACTCAACCACCGGGGGCGGAGCGGCCCGGCGCCCACGGCACCGGCGCCGCGCCGACTCCACCCGTACGGATGACGGCGGCGTCAACGGCGCTGGGATTCACCCCGGTTGGGCACCGCCTCGATCGGGGCCGCCGCCCACTGGTGGACGCCGCCCCGGTGGACGGCCGCGAGGACGCGGTCGCGCAGGAGGTTGGCCTCGTGGTCGGTCAGGGTCCGCTCCAGGTGCCGCAGGACGACCTTGAGCAGGACGTTCTTCTGGTCCGGGCGGGCGCCGAGCCGCGCCAGGGCCTGCGGCGGCAGTTCCTCGCACGGCGTCTCGGAGAGGATCTCCACCGCCTCCACGCAGTCGGCGTCCGGGCCGAGGGCGTCACGCACCCTGTCCCCCAGGTCCTCGACCAGGTCCTCCCGGCCGACGGCCACGGACAGGTCCCGGCGGACCGGCGGCATCACGGACACCGGCCGGTACGGGGCCAGGTCGGTCAACTGGGCGGCAACGGACGGCTCGGAGGAGCGGAGGATGCGGATGTCCGGCACACCCTTGAGCAGCATCAGCATCCGGTCCAGCCCCATCCCGAGCGCGAGCCCGCTCCACTCCGCCCCCAGGCCGGCCCGCCCGAGCACCTCCGGGTGCGCCAGGCCGCACTCCGCGACCTCGATCCACTCGCCCTGCCGGTCCACGTCCACCTGGCGCCCGTCGAGGGTGTACGGGTGCACGCGCGCCTCGTGCCGGTGCACCGCTCCGGGGAGCAGGGCCCCGACGAGGGTGGCGACCATCTCGTCCAGGTCCGCCGTGGTCAGCCGGTCCGGGCGGCGGGTCAGCCGCCACAGGTCCACCTGGTGGGGCGTGCCCGTGTGCAGCCGGTCGATGCTGTCGCGGCGGTAGACCAGGCCCGGACAGACGAGGAGCACGTCCTCCTGGCCGCCCGCTTGTTCCGTCCCCTGTTCTGCGGCCAGGGCCCGCAGCGCGGCCGGGACCAGCGCGCTGGAGTGACTGCGGAGCATGTGCCGGTCGTCGACGTACCGGGTGTAGCGGGCGTCCCGGGTGACGTCGTCGGGGTGGTAGCCGAGGTTGTCGTAGTTGTCCTCGACGGTGACGGTGCGCTCGCCGCGCCACCAGCGGACCTGGCATCCCCAGCGCTCGGCGAGCGCGTCGACAGCCCGGCCGAGGACGAGTTGGAGCGCGTGCGGTCCGGCGGCGGGGTCGCTGAGATCCCGGACGGCGAGGTCGCGGGCGAGGTGTTCGGCGGAGAGGTGGGCGGGCATGTCGGCCTCCTGGCCAAGAGCGGTGACGGGGAATCACACACCCCCCGGCCCCTGGGCCTCACCGCTCTCCGGGGCCTGCCTGCCTCAGCTCCCGAGACGTGGCGAAGTCCGACCCCTGCGGCGCCCTTCGGGGGCCAGGGGGCCGGTAAATCGGCGAATGATCGCTACGACGGCCACGCCCAGGACCGTAGCGGTGGCGGTGCCGGCCTGTCCACCCGGTTTTCCCGTGCCCGGTTCTCCGGGAATTGCCGGATTGCCGGATTGCTGGATTGCTGGATTGCCAGAAACGCAAAGAACCCCCATCCGGGTCCCGGACGGGGGTTCTTCACAATGATTGTTCGGCGGCGTCCTACTCTCCCACAGGGTCCCCCCTGCAGTACCATCGGCGCTATGAGGC
>NZ_JBIWOW010000047.1:0-35889 GCF_044767945.1 Kitasatospora sp. NPDC101183
GCCGGGGGGCCCGGGTGGGGGGTCGCCTAGTGGTGGGGGGGGCCCCTGGGGTGGACCAACCACTGCCGGGACGCGCCCCGCGGGGCGGGGGGGGGGGGGGGGGCGGGGGGGGGGGGGTGTGCGGGGCCCCCCGGCCCCGGTCTCGCTGTGTAGGGTCCGGGGTAGTTCACGCAGCCCGGTTCAGGGCTGCTTCCCTAGGCCTTCAGGTCGGCGAGACCTGTCATACATGTTCGTGGGAACACTCACCTTCGACCTGCTCCTGGGCGACGTCCACTCGCTCAAGGAGAAGCGTTCGATCGTGCGGCCCGTCGTGGCCGAACTGCAGCGCAAGTACAGCGTGTGCGCTGCCGAGACCGGGAACCAGGACCTCCACCGCAGGGCCGAGATCGGCCTGGCGGTGGTCTCCGGAGACGCCGCGTACGTCACCGAGGTCCTGGACAGCTGTGAGCGGTTGGTCGCCGGCCGCCCCGAGGTGCAGCTCCTCTCCGCGAGGAGGAGGTACCACAACGACGACGACGAGTGAGGCCGTGGAGCCGGCGGACGGAAGTCGCCGTTCTCACACGGTTCAGGACCGAGAGCGCCCGCAAGGCCGGGCGCGGGCCGGTACTTTGGGGCGTGGGCCCCGACGGGTGCGCAGCTCACCCGGGTACCGCCCACTGCACGAGGAGGCAACGTGACCGACACCGCAAGGGCGCGCAAGCTCGCCGACCGCATCCAGGTGGTCGTCGCCCAGACCCTGGAGCGCCGGATCAAGGACCCGAGGCTCGGGTTCGTGACCATCACCGACACCCGGGTGACGGGCGACCTGCGCGAGGCCACCGTCTTCTACACCGTCTTCGGTGACGAGACCGACCGCGAGGCCACGGCGGCGGCGCTGGAGAGCGCCAAGGGCGTCATCCGCTCCGAGGTCGGCAAGATCGGGGTGCGCTTCACCCCGACGCTGACCTTCGTCGCGGACGCGCTGCCGGAGAACGCCCGGAACATCGACGACCTGCTCGACCGGGCCAAGGCCATCGACGCGGCGGTGCGCACCACCGCCGCGGGCGCGGCGTACGCCGGTGACGCGGACCCGTACAAGGTCCCCGCGTCCGAGCGTGACGACGAGGACGAGTAGTCATGGCGGGTGAGCCGGCTCGGGCCGCCTCCCGAGCCGGATCGACCACGGGGGCGTCCTCCACCAGCACGGTGGAGGGTGCCCTCGCGGCGCTCCCCGGGCCGCGTACCGAGGAGAGCGGCTTCGAGCTGGTCTGGCAGCAGGTGGTGGCGGAGATCGGCCGGGCGCGCTCGATCGACCTGATCTGCCACATCTGCCCGGACGGCGACGCGCTGGGCTCCTCCCTGGCGGCGGCGCTGGCGCTGCGGGCGCTCGGCAAGGAGGTGCGGGTCTCCTTCGGGGACGACCCGCAGATCGTGCCCGAGTCGCTGGCCTTCCTGCCCGGCCAGGAGCTGATCGTCCCGGCCTCCGAGGTGCCGGACGTCCCCGAGCTGGTGCTCTGCTTCGACGTGGCCGCGCAGAGCCGTCTGGGCCTGCTGCACGACAAGGCCTTCGCCGCGCCCGTGCTGGTGGTCGTCGACCACCACGCCTCCAACCCGGGCTTCGGCACCCACCAGTTGATCGACCCGGCCGCGCCGGCCACCGCCGTCCTGGTGGACGAGCTGCTGCGCCGCCTCGGCGTGGAGCTCGACCAGGAGCTGGCCACCTGCCTCTACACCGGGGTCGCCACCGACACCGGCAGCTTCAAGTACCGGGCGACCACGCCCGCCACCCACGAACTCGCCGGGCGGCTGCTGGCCACCGGCATCCGGCACGACCTGATCTCCCGGCAGCTGTGGGACACCTCCTCCTTCGGCTACCTCAAGGTGCTCGCCGCCGCCCTCGACCGGGCCGTGTACGAGCCGGAGGCGGCCGGCGGGCTGGGCCTGGTCTGGACATGGGTCCCGTACCAGGACCTGGCGCTGTTCAGCGTCACCGTGGAGGAGATCGAGGGGCTGATCGACATCCTGCGCCGCCCGGCCGAGGCCGAGGTGGCGCTGGTGCTCAAGCAGGACCCGGACGGCACCCTGCGCGGCTCCTCGCGCTCCAAGGGCGTGGTGGACGTGGCCGCCGCCTGCGCCGAACTCGGCGGCGGGGGGCACGTCTTCGCGGCCGGGTTCAGCACCCGGGAGGGCGTCGACGAGGTGGTCGAGCGGTTCCGGGGCGCGCTGCGGCCGGTAACTTGAGCACTTGCGAATGCCGTTGGACAGAGTTGGACAGAAAGAACCCGATGAAGCGCAAAGGCACCGGCCCGGACGGCCTGGTGATCGTCGACAAGCCCGAGGGCATCACCTCCCACGGGGTCGTCGCCAAGATGCGGTGGCTGGCCGGGACGCGGAAGGTGGGCCACGCAGGCACGCTGGACCCGATGGCCACCGGCGTCCTGGTGATCGGCGTCGAGCGGGCCACCCGGCTCCTCGGCCACCTGATGTTGACCGCCAAGACGTACGAGGCGACCATCCGGCTCGGCCAGAGCACGGTCACCGACGACCGGGAGGGTGAGGTCACCGCCTCCGCCCCGGCCGACGCCGTGACCCGGGAGGCGATCGACGCGGGGATCGCGGCGCTCACCGGCGAGATCCTCCAGGTCCCGTCGAAGGTCAGCGCGATCAAGATCGACGGCAAGCGCTCGTACGCGCGCGTCCGTGAGGGCGAGGAGTTCGAGCTGGCCGCCCGGCCGACCACGATCCACTCCTTCACCGTGCACGCGCAGCGGTCGGCCGTCGCCGAGGACGGGACGCCGGTGATCGACCTGGACGTGACCGTCGAGTGCTCCTCCGGCACCTACATCCGGGCGCTGGCCCGCGACCTGGGCGCCGGGCTGGGCGTCGGCGGGCACCTGACGGCGCTGCGGCGCACCAGGGTCGGGCCGTACGGGGTGGAGTCGGCGCGGACGCTGGAGCAGTTGGAAGAGAAGCTGGAGGTGCTGCCGATCGGCGAGGCCGCGGACGCCGCCTTCCCCCGCTGGGACCTGGACGAGGCCTCCGCCGAGAAGCTCTCGCACGGCTCCCGGCTGAAGGCGCCGGGGATGGGCGTGGACGGTCCGATCGCGGTGTTCGGGCCGGACGGGCGCTTCCTCGCGCTGGTGGAGGAGAAGGACGGGCAGGCGAAGCCCGTCGCCGTCTTCGTCGGCTGACCGACCAGGGAGTTCAGGCCCCCGCCGGAGAACCTTCCGGCGGGGGCCTGGTCGTTTTCGGACGAGGTTCACCCGGGCGGGGGAGCGCGCGAGGTGAACGCCGGTGGTGAGCGGCGCAGGCGCGGTCGGGCCGCCGGGGCGGTGGGCAGGCTCCGGGCGGTGGACGGGCGAGCGACAGGGGGCGGGTCATGGCGGGCTGGCACGAGGGCGATCCGGGGCGCCATCTGCTGCACATCCGCGACCTCGACGGGCGGCTGCACGGGCTCGGGTTCGTCGCGGACCCGCAGGGCACCGTGCTGACGGCCGACGAGGCCGTCGCCGGGCTGGACCGGCTCGTGCTGCACACCCCCGGCGGCCAGACCAGGGTGCTCGGCCCGGAGGCCGTCCTGCCGCTGCCCGCGCACGGGCTCGCGCTGCTGCGCACCGAGGCCGTCGGCGGGCTGCCGGTGCCGCCGCTGCCGGTGGCCGCCGCCGTGGGAGGGCAGGAGCTGCTGCTGCCCGTACCGGTCGGTGACGGGGAGCGGACGGTCGCGCTGCGCTGCGGGCTGCTCGGGGCCGTCGGCGGGGTGCTGCTGCTGGACGTGCCGACGGCCCGCAGGGGCGAGGTGCCCGCCGGGGCGCCGGTGCTGGACGCCCGCAGCGGCGCGGTGGTGGCCCTGGCCGCGCCCGGGCTGCGCTCGCCGCGGTACGGGGGCGCGCTGCCCGCCGTGCCCGCCGGGGGCGGCGCGCTCCCCGCCGCCGGGGCGCTGGCGGAGCTGCTGGCGCGCAACGCGGCGGCCGTGCCCGGGTACGGGCCCGCGCTCAACCTCGCCGGGGTGCTGCGGCTGGCCGCCGCGCAGCTGGCCGCCGCCCCCGGGGCGGCGGGCCTGGCCGCCGACCGGGTCGATCGGTCGGACGGCCCGGCGCGGGACGAGCCGGAGTCCACCGTCACCGCGCTGGTCGGCCCTCCCGGCAGCGGGCGCTCCACCGAACTCGCCGCCCTCGCCCTGCGCCGGGCGGCCGACGGCCTGCCCACCCTGTGGCTGCGCGGAGCCGACCTGCGCGCCGGGGACCGCTCGCTCGCCGAGCCCGTCGAACGGGCCCTGGCGGCCTGCGCCGCCGCCCTCGGCGTCCCGGCGCCCGCGCCCGAACCGGCCGCTGCCCTGTGCGCCGCCGCGGGCCGGCCGCTGCTGATCGTCCTCGACGGCCCCGAGGAGGCGCCCGTCCCGCTGGAGCCCGGCCGGCTGTACGGCGCGGGGCAGTGGCTGACCGGCTGCGGCGCCCGGCTGCTGACGGCCTGTGGGGAGGAGACCTGGGAGCGCCTCGCCGAGCGGCCCTGGCGCAGCGGGCCCGGCCCCGGGCCGCTGCGGGAGGAGCCCGCGCCGGACGGGGACCTCGCGGGTGCCCCGACCGTACGGATGGACGGCGGCGGGCCGGGCGCGCCGACCCTGGCCGGGTGGCGGCTGGGCCCGCTGCCGGCCGAGGCCGCCGAGCGGGTGCGCCGCCGCTACGGGCTGCCGCCGGGCCGACCCGGGGGCGCGGACGCCCGGCACCCGTTGGCCGTCCGCCTCGCCGGGGAGCTGTGGGCCGAGGGCGTGCGGGGCGGGCCGGCGCGGCGCGGGGAGCTGTTCTCCGCCCACCTCGACCTGCTGTGCCTGCGCACGGCCCGGCGCCTGGCCGGGAGCGGCCGCGGGCGCGGCGCCCACCGCCGGGGTGCGGCCCGGCCCGCCGAGCCGGGGCCGGGGCGGGTGCGCAGGCTCGCGGCGGCGGTGGCCGGGCGGGTGCACGAGGCGGCGCGGCGGATGCTCGGCGGCTCGGAGGCCGGGGCGCTGGGGCGGGAGGCCTTCGAGGAGCTGTTCCCGGCCGAGGGCGGCTGGGGGGCGGCGGTGCTCGCCGAGGGCCTGTTCGCCCCCGCCGGGCCCGGATTCCGGTTCGCGCACGGGGAGTTCGCGGACTGGCTGCAGGGCCTGCACCTGGACCTGGACGCGGCGCTGCGGCTGCTGCTCGGCGAGGTGGAGGACGTGCGGCCCGGCGACGCGGCCAACGCCGTCCCCCGGCACCGGATCGGCCCGGTGGCCGCCGCGCTCACCCGGGTCGCCGACACCTGGGGCGCCGCCTCCCTGGACCCGTGGCTGCACCGGCTCGCCCGCGCCCTGGAGTTGCGGCCGGCGGGCAGCGAACCCGCCTGGTGGTCCGCCCGGTTGCTGGCCGACGCCCTGGCCATGAGCCCCGACCCGGCCGAACACCGCGACCTGCTCGGCCGGTTGGCCGGCCGCATCGCCGAACGCGCTGCCGCGGCCGGCGGGTGGGCCGCGCTGCCCGCCGACGGGCCCGGCCGCTTCGGCCCCGCGTTCTGGACCGGCCTCGGGCTGCCCGTCGAGGCCGAAATCGCCCTGCTGCGGCCCCTGGCGGCCGTCGACCGGGGCTTCCTGGACACCGTGGCGGAGCGCCTGCGGGCCGATCCGGCGGCGGTGTTCCCGCTGCTGTGCGGCTGGTTCGAGGAGGGCCGCTCGGCGGACCTCGCCCACGAGCTGCTGTACGCCCACCGCCGGCTCGGCCTGGACGAGTTGGCCGACGCCCTGGCCGACGCGGCCCACCCCCGGGCGGACGCCCTGCTGACGGTGCTCGCCGCCGAGGAGCCCTCCGCGCTCTGCCGCGCCGTCGACCGCTGGAGCCACGACCGGCGGCCCGAACGGCACGTCGCCGCCGCCGTGCACGCGCTGCGCACCGCCCCGTACGCCGCCGGGGCCGGGGCCGAACTGCTGCGCTACGGCGCGCTGACCCTGCTCGCCCGCGAGGAGGAGCCCGGGCTGCACGGCGCCGCACTGGCCCTGCTGGTCGCCGACCCGGCCACCCGGGCCGAGCACCTGCCCGCCGCGCTCGCCCTGCTGCGGGCCGGCGGCGACGCCTTCCTCACCCCGCGCGCCCTCGCCCCGGCCCTGGAGAGCGACCCGGAGGCCGTGCTGGCCGCGCTCGCCGAACTCCCGGCGGACCGGGAGGTGCTGCGGGTGCTCGCCGACGCCCGCGCCCCGCGGGCCGCCCGGCGCGGCGCCGACCTCGCCGCCCGGCTGCTGCGCGCCGACCCGCAGCGGGCCCGCGCCGTGGCCGTCGACTACCTCGGCCGCCGGCTGGCGGGCGGGGGAGCGGGCCCGGCCGCCCGGCTGGAGCTGCGGATGCTGCTCGCCGCCGCGCTCGGCGCCCGGACGGCCGAGGTGCGCCGGCCCTTCGCCGAGGCGCTGTCCGTACCGGTGGCCGAGCCGGCGGCGGACGCGCTGCGCTGCGAGCTGCTGGACGACCTGCTCGCCGCCGAGACGGACGAGCTGGTGCTCACCGCCGCCGTCGAACGGCTGGCCGAGTACTGCGCGGCCGAGAAGCCGGCCCGGGTGCGCGCCGTCCTGGCCCGGGCGACCCCCGGGCTGCCGGGCGCGGACGAGCTGCTGGTGCGCTGCGCCGTCCGCTCGGCGGCCTTCGCCGCCCTGCTCGCCCGCTGGCCCCGCGACGCCGCCCCGACCGCGCCCGACGGCCCCCGGCTGGCCCGGCTGCGGGCGCTCGTCGCGGCCGGGCGCGACCCCCGGTACGCCGCGGCCGAGGCCGAGCGGGAGCCGCTCGGGCCTGTGATGCGCCCAACCCGCATTCCGGTGCCGGAGCCCGGGCAGGCGCATGGCACGCTATAGGGGTTCGGGTTTTGAGCGTTTGAGCGTACCGAGGGTACGCACCGTACGGAACAAGGAGCACTCGGGTGCAGCGCTGGCGTGGCCTGGAGGAGATCCCCGGTGACTGGGGGCGCGGCGTCGTCACCATCGGCTCGTTCGACGGGGTCCACCGCGGGCATCAGCTGATCATCGGACGGGCGGTCGAGCGGGCCTGCGAACTCGGCCTCCCCTCGGTCGTGGTGACCTTCGACCCGCACCCGCGCGAGGTCATCCGCCCGGGTAGCCACCCGCCGCTGCTCGCGCCGCACCCGCGCCGCGCCGAGCTGATCGCCGAACTCGGCGTGGACGCGGTGCTGGTGCTGCCCTTCACCACCGCGTTCTCCCAGGAATCCCCGGAGACCTTCGTCCAGCAGGTCCTGGTGGACGCGCTGCACGCCAAGGTCGTCATCGAGGGCCCCAACTTCCGCTTCGGGCACCGGGCCGCCGGGGACGTCGCCCTGCTCGCCGAGCTGGGCCGGGCCGACGACTTCGAGGTCGAGGTCGTCGACCTCCAGGTGTGCGGCACCGCCGGGGACGGCGAGCCGTTCTCGTCCAGCCTGATCCGCCGCCTCGTCGGCAGCGGGGACATGGCGGGCGCCGGCGAGGTGCTCGGCCGCCCGCACCGGGTCGAGGGCGTGGTGGTGCGCGGAGCGCAGCGCGGACGCGAACTCGGCTACCCGACCGCCAACGTGGAGACCGTGCCGCACAGCGCGATCCCGGCGGACGGCGTCTACGCGGGCTGGCTGACGGCCGAGGGCGAGCGGATGCCGGCGGCGATCTCGGTGGGCACCAACCCGACCTTCGACGGCACGGCGCGCACCGTCGAGGCGTACGCCATCGACCGGGTGGGCCTGGACCTGTACGGGCTGCACGTGGCCGTGGACTTCCTGGCCTACCTGCGCGGGATGGAGAAGTTCGACTCCATCGACGCGCTGCTCGACCGGATGGCCGACGACGTCAAGCGCGCCCGGGAGCTGACCGACGGCGTGTGAGCGCCGGGGCGACGAGGAAGGGCCCGCCGGGTGTCCGGCGGGCCCTTCCTCGTGCCTACGGGTGCGCGGGCGGCTGCGGGTAGCCGTACCCGGGCGGCGGCGGGGGCTGGGGGGCCTGCTGCTGCGGGTCGGCGTACGGCTGGGGCTGGGGGTCGGCGTACGGCTGGGCCTGCTGGGGCTGCGGCCAGGCGTAGCCGGGCTGGGGCGCCGCCTGGCCGGGCTGGGGCCCCCACGGCGCACCGGGCGCGGGCTGCTGCTGGGGCGCCCCGTACGGCTGCGGCTGTCCGGGCTGTCCCGGCTGCCCCGGCTGGGAGTAGGGCGCCTGCTGCGCCTGCTGCTGCCAGCCGGACTGCTGGGCGGCCGTCTGCTGGGCCCGGACGATGTCCTCGCCGACCAGGGTGGCCAGCTCGAAGTACGCCTCGCGGACCTTGGGCCGCATCATGTCGAGGTTGACCTCGGCGCCGGCCGCCAGGCTCTCGTCGAAGGGCACCACGACGACGCCGCGGCAGCGGGTCTGGAAGTGCGCGACGATGTCCTCGACCTTGATCATCTTGCTGGTCTCGCGCACCCCGGACACCACCGTGATGCTGCGCTGCACCAGGTCGGCGTAGCCGTGGGCGGAGAGCCAGTCCAGGGTGGTCGAGGCGCTGGAGGCGCCGTCCACGCTGGGGGTGGAGACGATGATCAGCTGGTCGGCGAGGTCCAGCACCCCGCGCATCGCGCTGTAGAGCAGACCGGTGCCGGAGTCGGTCAGGATGATCGGGTACTGGCGGCCCAGCACGTCGATGACCTGGCGGTAGTCCGAGTCGTTGAAGGTCGTCGAGACGGCCGGGTCGACGTCGTTCGCCAGGATCTCCAGGCCCGAGTTGAGGTCCTGGGAGGTGAACTGACGGATGTCCATGTAGCTGCGCAGGTGCGGGATGGCCGTCACCAGGTCGCGGATGGTCGCGCCGGTCTGGCGCTTGACCCGGCGGCCCAGGGTGCCCGCGTCCGGGTTGGCGTCGATCGCGATCACCTTGTCCTGGCGCTCGCTGGCCAGGGTCGCGCCGAGCGCGGTGGTGGTCGTGGTCTTGCCGACGCCGCCCTTGAGGCTGATCACGGCGATCCGGTAGCAGCTCAGCACCGGCGTGCGGATGATCTCCAGCCTGCGGGCCTTCTCGGCCGCCGCGGCCTTGCCGCCGAACTGGAAGCGGGGCTGCTGGCGCTGCTGCTTGGGCTGGCTGCGCAGGAGCCGGTCCGAGGACAGCTCGACGGCGGCGGTGTAGCCGAGCGGAGCGCCGTGCGCGGTCTGCTGAGGGGCGGCGGCCTGCTGGAACGCGGCGGGCTGCGCGGCGGCCGGGGGCTGCTGCGCCCAGGGCTGCGGGGGCTGCGGCTGGCCGGGGGCGACGGGCTGGCCGGGCTGCTGGTAGGCGGCGGGCTGCGGCCAGCCGCCCTGGCGCGGGTCCACCGGGGGCTGCGGGTGCGCGGCCTGCTGCGGCGGCTGCACGGCCCAGGCGGCCTGCGGGTCCAGCGGAGGCTGCGGGTGCGCGGGCTGCGGAGGCTGTACGGCCTGCGGGGCCTGCGGCACGGGCGGCTGCGCGGCCCAGGGCTGCTGAGGCGGCCCCGGCTGGGCGGGCGCGCCGACGGCCGGGTACGGCTGCGGGGCCGGGACGGGCTGGGGCAGCGGCTGGGCCGGTGGCTGGGGCTGGGGCAGCGGCTGGGCCGCAGCCTCCGGGCCCGGCCAGAGCGGGGTGGCCTGCGGCTGCCACTCGGCGGCGGGCCCCGGAATGCGGGCGGGCGCCTGGGCGAGCGGCGCGACCGGGGCCGCGGGGGCCGCCGGCGCGGCCGGGGGGACGACGGTGGGCGGGGCGGGCTCGGCCTGAGCGGTGGGCGGCTGCGGCGCGGGGAACGGGACGTGCTGCGCCTCGGCCTGCACCGGCGGGGCGGGCACGGGGGCCTCCGCCACCGGGGCGGGCGCAGGAACCGGAACCGCCTCGACGGCCGGAGCAACCGGAGCAACCGGAACGACGGGAGGCGTCGGAGCGGCAGCCGCCCCCGCCGTCTCCGTCTGCACGTACCAGGACGGGGGAGTGTAATCGGGCGCGTCGGACCAGTCGTCCTCGTCCTCCGCCGCGTTGTCGCCGACGTAGACGCCGTCCCGATCGCTGCTCACTGGGGCTCCCTCGTGTTCGCCGCCGCTAGTTCAGCGGTGCCGTTGCCGCAACAAAGACTAGGCCGTACGGCAACCCCCGAAGAAGGCGGCCGAGGTCCGTGGCACCGTCAGTCCATCCGCCGCGGCCCGCCGAGCACCTGCTGCTCCGCCTGCCCGGCCACGGCCCGGACGTACTGGCGCCGCATCCGGGTGGCCCACAGCGTCAGGTCGTCGCCGAGGGTGGGCAGCGCCGCCACGTCCTCCGGCGGCAGGGACAGCACCCGGCCCGTCAGCTCCGCCTCCTGCGGGGAGATCCGCTGCACGCCGACGAGGTCGGCGGCGTTGAGGACCCGGGCCGCGTTCGGGCCCAGGTACGGCAGCAGGGTCAGCGTGGTCTGCCAGGGCGCGGCGGAGAGCCGGCTGCGCGGCGGGCGGGCGCCGAGGTCGCGCACCACCAGGACGGGCGAGGCGACGGAGGCGCCCTGCGGGCCGAGCCGTCCGACCTGGTGGACCGTCACGCACGGCTGCCCGCCGCCCGCGGCCTGCGCCATCGGGCCCCACAGCTGCGCGCGGGCCGTCTCCACCGCGACCCGGGCGCCGATCGCGGCCGCCCGCAGCGCGATGACCTGCGCCGTCCACACGCCGCCGACCAGCACCAGGTCGTACGCGCTGGGGCGGAAGAGGCCGAGCACGGCGGGCAGGCCCTGCGGGTCGACGCCGATCACCACGCCGTCGTCCCCGACCGGGAAGGCCATCGCCGCGAGGTCGCCCGCCTCCAGCACGTGCTTCTCCCGGCGCGGGCCGCGCAGCCCGAACCCGGGCAGCACGCGCGGCCGGACGCGGCGGCGCTCGGCGCCCGGCGTCGGGTCGGGGGAGGGGTGGGTCTGGTACGCCATCAGGACGCTCCTCCCAGCGGCAGGGTGGCGAGCACGCCGGGGGCCTGCTCCAGGTCGAGCCGGACGAGGCCGAGGCCGGCGCTCTGCGCCCTGGTCTCCACCTGGCGGCCGAGGTCCCCGAGTTCGTCCTCGGTGCGCCCGGTGACCCGCAGGTGCCCGCTGACCGTCACCGACCCGCCGGTGCCGTGCCCGGCGGTGAGGCTGAAGGTGCCGGCCAGGGCGGCGGCTCCGGTGACCAGGTTGACGAGGTCGGGCGCGCCGATCCGGCCGGGGGCGCCGCCGGGGCGGCCCAACTGCGGCCAGCGGGACACCCAGTAGGTGCTGTGCCAGCGGTCGTCGATGCGCCAGAAGCGGTTGCCCTCCTGGGTGCGGCGGGTGGTGCCGCCGCCGCTGCCGGTGCCCTGGCGGCCGGCGACCGCGATCGGGTTGGCGCAGGTGGAGATGGCCAGGGCGGCGATGAGCTCGCGCTCGTCCAGCACGGTCGCGTTGAACCCGGAGCTGTTGAGCCGCCCGGCGAGCTGGTCGGTCACCCGCTGCAGCGCCTTGCGGGCGCCCTCCTCGCCGCCGCCCCGGGCCCGTACGGCCGCCGCGGCGCGCTCGGGGTCGAGCTTGAGCGCGATCCAGGTGAGCCGAAGCCCCGGGGTGGCGGTGCCGTCGGGGAGTTCGCGGTAGGCGCGGGCGGCGAGCGACTGCTCGGGCAGGTGCTTGGCCGGGGCGGGCTGGGTGTGCTGGACGAGCTGCACGGACTCCAGCGCGATGTCGTCGACGGTCAGAGCCGAGCAGATCACGTCCAGCGGGAGCGGCAGCGCGGTGCGCACCGGGCGCAGCGGCTGGTCCTTGGCCTGGACGAGCAGCACCGAGGTCAGGAACGTCCCGTCGCCGACCATGCCGGTCTCGCGGCGCACCGGGCGCCCGCCCAGGTCGGCCTCGGTGGCGTGGGTGCAGGTGCGCAGCGCGGGTTCGAGCTCCAGCACGGGGGCCAGCGCCGGGTCGGTTCCGGCCGGCGGCAGCAGCGTACGGGCCTGGCGGCGGCGGGACTTGAGGTCGGAGCGCACCCGCAGCAGCTCGGGGAGGCTGCGGCCGCGCAGCCGGACCACGGCGAGCAGGAGCAGCACCAGGGAGACGGCGCCGAACCCGGCGGCGACCGGGCGGCTGATCGTCCAGCCGACCGCGACGAGGGCGGCGGCGACCTCGACCAGGACGAGCTGGTGGAGCCTCAACCTGCCGCCCAGCAGCCCCGGCCGGGGGTTGATCCGCACGCTGACGGGCCCCGCGCCGCTGCCCGGCGCCGGTGCGGCGGCGGGCGCGGGGGCCCGCTCGGGCGTGGCCCGGCCCCGGCCGCCGCGCCGCGACCGACCGGTGCGGGGCGGCCCTTCCTCCCCTTCGGTGTCGCGGCGTCGTCGAGCGGTCTGGCTAGGCATCCCCCGGTGGCCCTCTCTGACTCGGATGTCGCGGCCCGGCTGGCTGGTTCGTGGACCGTACCCGTACCGTACTCACCGTCCGCTGCCGCATCGTAGAGGGTTCGGGCCCTCGCTTTCAGATCCAGCCGGTCGCCCGGCGGGTGCGGAGCACGGGGGCGGGGCGCCGGGCCGTCAGGGGACAGGCCCAACAGGCAAGTCCGACAAGGGGGACGACGAGCACATGGCATCGCGCCGGGACGAGCTGAACGCGTACACCTTCGCCAGGAAGCGCACGGTGGGGGCGTTCCTGCTGCCCTCGGGCGGCGGCAGCGACGAGGACGCGCCGCGGCCCGTCAAGGCGGTGCTGCCGAGTGTGCTGGCGGGGGCGGTGATCGTCGCGGGCTTCGGCGTCTGGGGGGTGTTCAAGCCGAGCGCGCCGCTGCACTGGGACGAGGGCAAGGCCATCATCCAGGGCAAGACCTCGACGACCCGGTACGTGATCCTGACCGACCCGGACGGGAGGACCAAGCGCCTGCACCAGGTGCTGAACATGTCCTCGGCGCGGCTGGTGCTGCCGGCCGGCGCCCAGGTGGTGGTCGTCGACGACGGGGTCCTGGACCGCTACCCGAACCACGGCCCGACGATCGGCATCCCGTACGCGCCGGACAAGTTGCCGACGAAGGACAACGCGAGCCGGTCGATGAAGTGGTCGGTCTGCGACCGCCCGGGCTCGGACGACAAGCAGGCGACCGTCAACCAGGCGGTGTTCGTGGCGGCCGGCCAGGACGCGGACGCGCTGGCGGCCAAGGACCGGATGCTCTCCCCGGACCAGCTGCTGCTGGTGCAGCAGGCCGACGACCAGCAGGTGTCCACCGGAGCGGCGGGCCAGGCGGCCGCGCCGGTGTTCCTGGTGGACGCGCAGGGCCGCCGGCACGAGATCGGCACGCCGCAGTCCAGCGACACGGAGCGGAAGTCACTGGTCACGGCGGTGTTCGGGCCCAACGCGGTGCCGCAGCGGGTCAAGCGGGACTGGCTGGAGACCCTCGTCCCGGGGACGCCGATCACCTTCCCGGACCTCAAGGACGTGGCCGACACCCCGGGCGCCAACTCCAGGGTGGAGCTGGACAATCCGGCGGACCGCAGGGTCGGGCGGCTGGTGCACTACCAGGACCGCCACTACGTCGTCGGCAAGGACCAGCTCTACGTGGTCACGGCGTTCCAGGCGGAGCTGATCCGGCAGAACCCGGCCTACGGGATGCTCTACAAGTACGACCAGGACAAGCAGCCGCGCAGCGACGCGATGACCCCGGCCGACCAGTCCCTGCGCGGCGGCGACGTCAAGCTGCCCGGCACGGGGGACGACTGGCCGCTGCGCACGGGCGCGCCGGTGAACAACTGGAAGGACCCCCAGGAGTCCCAGCGCCGGCTGGTGGTGTGCAGCACCTACGACGGCGTCGCCGAGGACGGCCGCACCGCCAGGCGCAGCGTCTGGGCGGGCCCGGCCTACCCGGCGCCGTACAACAACGGCGCCGGCGCCGCGTACGTGACGCCCGGTCACGGCCTCTTCTACCGGGCGGTGGACGCCCAGGCGGGCGGCTCCGGCACGGACTTCCTGATCACCGAGACGGGGCTGCGCTACTCGGTGCCGTCCAACGGCGACGGAGGGGGCGGGCCGAGCGCCGCCAAGTCGCCCTCGCCGCAGCCGAGTACGGCCCAGCCCACGCCGGGGGCGGGCGACCAGCAGCAGGGCGCGCCGCAGCAGCAGGACGAACCGGGCGGCAACCAGGCGCGGTTGGGCTACCAGGGCGTCCAGGCGCTGCCCGTCCCGCTCAGGTGGTCGAACCTGGTCCCGGCCGGCCCGCCGCTGACGGCGAAGGGCGCGGCGCAGCCGCAGAACGCCTGACCGATCAGCTGATCGGCCAGGCGGGGCACAGGAGTTGGCACCAGTGTCATGGTCTGGTAACTGCTCGACCAATCGGTGTTGGGCGAGCTGCGTATGCCGACTACAGTGCTCCTGGACATCACACGGGTGATGCCACGGCAGGCCGTTCCGGGCCCGTCCGTATACAGGATGTTTCTCATGGGGGACGGTGGAGCATGGCTTCTGGTCAGTTCACGATGACCGCGCAGGAGATGACCGCTTTCGCCAAGCGGATCGGTGAGGCGATCCACAAGATCCAGCAGGAGCAGACCAAGCTCACCAACACCGTCACCAACATCACGAGCGGCTGGAAGGGCCAGGCGGCCACCGCCTACACCACCCTGCAGCACTCGTTCAACGAGGACGTGGCGGCGCTCAACAAGTCCCTCCACGCGATCCAGGAAGCGATCGAGCGGACGACGCAGCAGTACGCGCGCACCGAGTCGGAGCAGTCGCAGCAGTTCACCTCCGCCCAGGGCTGACCTCCGCACCCCCACCGCCGCGCCCCACCTCGTCCAAGGGAGACATCGTGACCGACCACATCCTCGTCAACTTCCAGACCGTCCACCACGCCGCCGAGGAGGTGAAGGGCGTCGCCTCGCGCATCGACCACCTGCTCAACGACCTCAAGGGCGACGTCAAGCGCATCGCCGCGAGCTGGCAGGGTGCGGCCCAGGAGGGCTACCAGGCCCACCAGACGCAGTGGGACACGAAGGCCGCGCACATCCAGACCGTCTGCGGGCAGATCGCGTCCTCGCTGGAGTCCGCCGCGATCCAGTACAAGAACACCGAGGACGCCAACGCCAAGCTCTGGCAGGGCTGATCCGGCGTTCCCGGACGGGAACACGGCAGGGGGCGGGCACCCGGTTCACGGGCGCCCGCCCCCGACGCGCGGGACGGGGGAGGACGACATTGAGGAGTGGCAGGGTGCCTGGACACCGCTACCGCAGGGCCGCCGCGGCACTGGCCGCGCTCGCCGTCCTGGGCGGCCCGCTCGCCGCCCCCGCGCACGCGGACGGCCCCGGCATCGCCGCCGCCGGCGACTGCCCCAAGCCCGCGCCCGAGGTGCCGACCGTCCCCTGGTCCCTGCAGCGCCTGCTGCTGGACGAGCTGTGGCAGGGCGGGGCGACCACGGGCCGGAACGTGAAGGTCGCCGTCATCGACACCGGCGTGGACGTCACCAACCCGCAGCTCAGGGACAAGGTCGACGAGGGCCCCAACCTGCTCGTCGACAAGCAGAACAACAACACCCCGATCCCCGGGAGGTCCGTCGAGGACCCGGTCGGCCACGGCACCAAGGTCGCCGGCATCATCGCCGCCCGCCCGCGCGCGAGCACCGGCTTCGTCGGCCTCGCCCCCGACGCCCAGATCCTGTCGATCCGCCAGAACGACGCCGAGGGGCACGGCGACGTCGCCTCCCTCACCGCCGCCATCCGCTACGCCGTCGACCACGGCGCCCGGGTCGTCAACATCTCCCAGGACGTGCGCGGCGCGGGCGACGCCCGCTTCAGCGGCTACGCGGACCTCCAGGCGGCCGTCCAGTACGCCGAGGACCACCGGGCCGTGATCGTCGCCTCCACCGGCAACGACGGCAAGGAGGGCGACACCTACCCGGCCGCCTTCCCGACCGTCCTGGCCGTCGGCGCCTCCGACCGCAACAACGAGCGCGCGCCGTTCTCCCAGTTCGGCGCCTTCGTGAAGGTCGCGGCCCCCGGCGTCGAGATGCTCTCCACCGTCCCCGGCGGCGGCCAGTGCGTGGACAGCGGCACCAGCTTCGCCGCCCCGTACGTCTCCGGGCTGGCCGCGCTCCTCGTCGGCGCCCACCCGACCTGGTCGGCCGCCCAGGTGCGGGCCTGGATCGAGCAGAGCGCCCAGCGCACCGAGCGCGGCCCGAACCGCTTCATCGGCTGGGGCGTGGTGGACCCGGTCAAGGCCGTCGTCAAGGCGCCCGCGGACGCGCCGTCCGCGCCCGCCGAGGACGCCCCGGTGCAGCTGGCCGCCGCCCCGATCCTGCCGCGGCCGGTGGGCCTGGGCGAGACGCGGGCCGACCGGGACGGGCGCACCGCGACGTACGTGCTCGGCGTCGGCGCGCTGCTGGTGGCCCTGCTGATCGGCGGCGGCGTGGTGCTGCGCGACCACCGCCGCCGCGCCGCCGGACAGGCCGGCGAATAGGTTTGTAACACCGCCTGCCGCTCACCACGTCCTAGAGGTGTCAGAGCACGCGGACGGCGGGGGAGCGGTGGCATGGGGTGGGTCAGGGGCCGGGAGGCCAAGGACGCGGAGTTCCTGGAGCTCGTCTCCGGTCGCACCGGCCACCTCTACCGCTCGGCCTGCCTGCTCACCAGCGGCGACACCCACTACGCCGAGGACCTCGTCCAGGAGGCCCTCGGCCGGATGTACGTGCTGTGGCGGCGCAGCGCCTTCACCGGGGGCAGGGGCCGGATCGACAACCCGGCGGCCTACACCCACACCGTGATGGTGCGCGTCTTCCTCTCCCAGCAGCGCCGCCGCTCCAGCAGCGAGCGCCCCACCGGCGACCTGCCGGAGCCGCAGGGGCGGGAGGACGGGGACAGCGCCCTGCGGCTGACCCTGATCGAGGCCCTCGGCCGGCTCCCGGCCAAGGACCGGGCCGTCCTGGTGCTGCGGTTCTGGGAGGACCGCAGCGTCGAGGAGACGGCCGAGGCGATGCGCGCCTCCTCCGGCGCCGTCCGCACCCGCACCACCCGCGCACTGGCCAGGCTGCGCACCCTGCTCGGCGATTCGCTGGACGAACTCGCCGTCCGCTGAGGCCCGTCGTGAAGCCCGTTGTGAAGCCCGTTGTGAAGTCCGTTGTGAAGCCCGTCGCGAAGCACGTTCCGAAACCCGTCGTGAGGCCCGTCGCGAAGCGCGGCGGCGCCGTCCGTCGTCGTACCACCCGTGACCCCACCACCCCTGAACCGAGGAGACGGTGACCAGCCATGTCTGAATCCGACAAGTTCGATGACGATCTGATCGTCGCCATGAGCCGCTCCGGCGAGGGCTTCGCCCCCGACGGCTCCGACCGCGCCGCCCTGGTGGCGGGCGGCTACGAGCGCGGCCGCCGCCGCTGGCGCCGCCGGTCCACCGCCGCCGTGCTCGGCACCGCGACGGCGCTGGCCCTGGTGGGCGGCGGCGCCGTCTACCTCACCGGCTCCCAGCCGAAGGACGGCGCCGCGGTCGTCGCCGCCGCCTCCGACACCCCGCCGGCCACCGGGATCTCCCCGGCCTCCGCGCCCTCCGCCGCCGCCAAGCCCACCGCGGCGCCCCCGGTCAGCGGCGCCGCGGTGCTGGAGGCCTTCAAGGCGCTGCTGCCCGCCGGCCAGGTCACCAACGGCACGGGCACCGGCACCGAGCCGCCGGCCGGCAAGCCGGAGGGCGCCGGCGTCAACGCGGTCGCCTCCCTGGTCTTCGACGACGGCCAGGGCAAGTCCGCGATGGGCATCTCGATCACCCGCCTCGCGGAGAACGACCCGAACCGCGCGCAGAACGTCTGCCCGGACAAGAAGCTCGTCCCGTACGACGACTGCACCACCATCAAGGTCGACGGCGGCACCCTGACGGTCCTCCAGGGCTACGAGTACCCGGACCGGCACGTCAGCACCAAGTGGTGGAACGCCAAGCTGATCGGCAAGGACGGCCGCCAGATCGAGCTGTCCGAGTGGAACTCCGCGGCCGAGAAGGGCTCGCCGGACAGCCGTCCGAAGCCGCCGCTCAGCCCGGCGCAGCTCCAGGCGATCGTGACCGACAGGTCGTGGGACAAGGTCGTCGCCGCGATCCCCGAGCCCAAGCCGGTCAAGCCGCGCGACACCAGCAAGGAGTACACCGCCCAGGAGATCCTGGACATCACCGCCAAGCTGCTGCCGGCCGGCCTCAAGGAGACGGAGGTCTCCGCCGACGGCGAGGGCTACGCCAACTTCGTGCTGAACGACGGCAAGGGCAAGTCGCTGGTCCAGCTCAACGTGCAGGACTGGAGCCGCGGCCAGGACCCCACGATGTACGCCGGCGCCCAGACCCTGCCCGACGGCACCAAGGTGCTGATCCGCAAGGAGGGCGGCAACCCGGGCATGTGGACGGTCGACACCCTCCACCCGGACGGCCTGCGGGTGGTGATCAGCTCCTTCAACAGCGGCACCCAGAAGACCCCGGCGACCCGCCCCGCCCCGGTGCTGACCGACGAGCAGATGAAGGTCATCGCCCTCGGCCCGGACTGGAAGCTCAAGAAGTAACGCTCCCCACGAAGAGCGGCGGTGCCCCGGGCTGGGGGAGGCCCGGGGCACCGCCGTGTGGGGGAGGGGTGTGGCTCTAGTTCCGCTGGTCCTCGGGGAGGCTGATCACCCAGCGGGTGTCCTGCCGGGGGCGCAGGTAGAACAGCCAGTAGAGGGTGGCGGCGGCGGTGATGCCGCCCGTCCACAGCAGGGGCTCGGCGTCCAGCTTGGTCATCACGTACAGCAGCACGGCGACCAGCACGGCCGGGACGACGGGCCACAGCGGCATCCGCCAGGCGGCGGCGTGCTTGTGGTGGGCCCGGCGCGACAGCAGCGCGGCGATCGCGACCAGCAGGTACATCCCGGTGACGGCGACGCCGGTGATGTTGCTCAGCAGCTCGCCCTTGACGAAGCACAGCGCGGCGCCGGGCAGGCCGACCGCCAGGGTGGCGACCCAGGGGGAGCCGAAGCGGCCCAGGGTGGAGAAGGCCTTGTTGACCGGCTCCGGCCAGGCCTTGTCACGGGCGGAGGCGAACAGCACCCGGGAGTTCTGGATGACCATGACGATGCCGGCGTTGATGATGGCCAGCGCCACGCACAGGCTGATGAAGGTGCCGACCGCCGAGTTGCTCCACGCGGTGACCATGGCGGGCAGGTCGCCCGCGGTCAGGGTCTGCAGGTCGGGGGCGCCCACGGTGATCGCGGCGACCGGGATCAGGATGATCGCGGAGGAGATGCCGAGCGTCCACAGCACGGTGCGCGAGACGTTTCGGCGCGGGTTCTCCATCTCCTCGGAGAGGTAGACGGCGGTGGAGAAGCCCTGGGTGATGAACAGGGCGATGCCGAGCGCGCCGACGATGGCGCCCACGCTCACCGTGGTGACGGCGCCGTTGTCCCCGGCGACCACGCCGTGCAGCATGCTCGGCGCGTCCGGGTTGGCGTGCGAGAAGCCGAGCACCGCGACGACGCCGGCCGCGATGACCTCCAGGACGAGGAAGACGCCCGTGATCCAGGCGTTGGCGCGCAGGTCCAGCAGGCCCGCCAGGGTGGCGGCCAGCATCACCGCGGCGCCCGTCATCGCCTTGTCCAGGTGCAGCACCGGCGCCAGGTAGTCCGCCGTGCCCAGGGCGATGACCGAGGGGACGATCATCACCACGATCAGCGAGAGCACGAAGACCAGCCAGCCCATCAGCCGCCCCGCCAGGGTGCCGACCATCGCGTACTCGCCGCCGGCGCTGGGGATCAGGGTGCCGAGCTCGGAGTAGCAGAAGGCCACGGCCACGCACAGCACGGTGCCGATCGCGATCGCCAGCACGGTGGCGCTGCCGATGCTCGAGAAGAGCTCCGGGACGATGACGAACAGCGTCGACGCCGGGGTGACGCAGGACAGTGTGAGCAGGGTGCCGCCCACGACGCCGATCGAGCGCTTGAGTTGCTGGGGTGCGGCCGCCCCGGTCGCCGTGTCGGCTACGGAGTGTGGCGGGCGAAGCGTGTCGGTCATGGGGCTTCCGATCGGCTGTGCGGTCCTGGGAAGGGAGCGGTATCGCCTCCGCTGGCTCGTTGCTCGGGTTCTGGTCAGTGCGCTCCCGGGCCGCAATGGAACCTTGGGCGTACAGATCGCGTCAACGGCGGAACCGCTGCGGAATCCGTTGCACACGAGCGCATGAACATGCGGTGACGGGCGCCTCGCCGGGCCCCGCACCAGCCCCGCCGGGTACGGGAACCGCAGCCCGTGCCCCGAAATATCCCGGTAACGTTTCGGCACCTGGGACGCCGGAGGGGCCGGACTCCTCGGAGCCCGACCCCTCGATCACCCTGCGTCACCGACAGCGGCCCCAGTCGCGGAGGCTCACGCCACCGGCAGCCAGCCCGTCTGCACCATCTGCCCGGCGGTCACCCGGCGCGACACGAACACCCCGCGCCCCGGCGGCAGCGCCTGCGGCCGCACGTTGGCCAGCAGCGCGCCCTCGTCCCGGTTGCCGGACAGGACCACGCCCTGCCCGCCCAGCTCGCGCATCCGCTGCATCACCGGCTCGTACAGCGAGCGCCCGGCACCGCCCGCGCTGCGCGCCACGATCACCCGCAGGCCGATGTCCCGGGCGAACGGCAGGAACTCCGCCAGCGGCGCCAGCGGGTTGCCCGAGCTCGTCGCGACCAGCTCGTAGTCGTCCACGATCACGAACATGTCCTTGCCGCTGTACCAGCTGCGGTTGCGCAGCTGCTCGGCGGTCACGTCCGGGCCCGGCAGCCGGCGGGCGCAGGCCCCCCGCAGCATGTCGACGATCGTCGCCATGGCGGGCTGCGCCGCCGCGTACTCCACCAGGTACTCCGGCGGCACCGTGCCCAGCAGCGCGCGCCGGTAGTCGCCGACCACGATGCCCGCCTGGTCCGGCGTGTAGCGCTCGGTGATCTGCTTGATCAGCAGCCGCAGCACCGCCGACTTCCCCGACTCGGTGTCGCCGAACACGATGAACAGCGGGTCCGTCTCGAAGTTGACGAACACCGGCGCCAGCTCGGCCTCGTCCACGCCGAAGGCCACCCCGCGCTCCGGGTGCTCGAAGCCCTTCGGCAGCGCGGTCCCGTCCAGCACCGCCGGCAGCATCCGCACCTGCGGGGCGCGCGGGCCCTGCCACGCGCCGTCGACGGCGGAGACCATCGCGGCCACCCCGTCCTGGAGGTCCTCCACCGTCGAGGCGCCGTCCAGCCGGGGCAGGCCCGCCAGGAAGTGCAGCCGCTCCGGGGTGATGCCCCGCCCGGCCAGCGCCGGCACGTTCTGCGCCGTGCGCCGGTCCACCTCCGACTCCATCGCGTCGCCGAGCTTCAGCTCCACCCGGTTCTGCAGCAGGTCCTTCAGCGCCGGGCGCACCTCCGCGTACCGGGCCGCCGTGACGACCAGGTGCACGCCGTAGCCCAGACCGCGCTGCGCGATGTCGGCGATCACCTGCTCCAGTGCCTCGAACTCCTGCTTGAAGGTGTTCCAGCCGTCGATCATCAGGAACACGTCGCCGAACGCCTCGTCCGGCAGGTGCCCCGCCGCCCGGCGGGCCCGGTACGTCGCGATGGTGTCGATCCCGGTCGCCCGGAACAGCTCCTCGCGCCGGTTCAGCACCCCGTGCACCTCGGAGACCATCCGGCGCACCTTGTCCACGTCCAGGCGCCCGGCCACCCCGCCGACGTGCGGCAGCCCGGCCAGCGAGCCGAAACTGCCCGCGCCGAAGTCCAGCAGGTAGAACTGCGCCTCGCGCGGGGTGTGGGTGACGGCGAACGAGGACACCATCGTGCGCACCACCGTCGACTTGCCCGAGCGCGGACCGCCCACGACCAGGCCGTGGCCCGCCGCCCCGGAGTAGTCGACCTCCAGGATGTCCGTCTTCTGCTCGCGCGGCTTGTCCACGACGCCGATCGGCACCCGCAGCCGCCCGCCCGGGTACCCCGGAGCCGTCAGCCCGCGCTCCGGCACCACCTGCAGCGGCGGCAGCAGGTGGTCCAGGCTCGGCGCGTCCTCCAGCGGCGGCAGCCACACCTGGTGCGCCGCCGGGCCCTGGCCCGTCATCCGCTGCACGAACACGTCCAGCACCGTGTCCACCAGCGCGTCGTCCTGCTCCGGCGCCGCCGGGGCCTCCTCCACCACCTGGGGCGGCAGGTCCACGTACGCCGCCGTGAACTCCACCGGCCGCGCGTTCAGCCGCCGCCCGCCCGTCGCCCGCTGCTGCCCCGGCGCCCGGTACGGCCCCGAGACGTACGCGGCCTTGAACCGGTCCATCACGTCCTCGCCGAACTTCAGGTACCCCACCCCCGGCACCGGCGGCAGGTGGTACGCGTCCGGCACGCCGATCGCCGCCCGCGACTCCGCCGCCGAGAACGTCCGCAGACCGATCCGGTACGACAGGTACGTGTCCAGGCCGCGCAGCTTGCCCTCCTCCAGACGCTGCGAGGCCAGCAGCAGGTGCACGCCCAGGGAGCGGCCGATCCGGCCGATCTGGATGAACATCTCGATGAAGTCCGGCTTGGCGGTGAGCAGTTCGGAGAACTCGTCGATGATCAGCACCAGCGAGGGCAGCGGGTCCAGCGCCGCGCCCGCCGCCCGCGCCCGCTCGTACTCGTGGATGTTCGCGTAGTTGCCCGAGCGGTGCAGCAGCTCCTGGCGGCGGTGCAGCTCGCCCTCGATCGCGTCCCGCATGCGGTCGACCAGGGTGAGCTCGCCCTCCAGGTTGGTGATCACCGCCGAGGTGTGCGGCATGTCCGCCATGCCCAGGAACGTCGCGCCGCCCTTGAAGTCGGCGAGCACGAAGTTCAGCGTCTCCGAGGAGTGCGTCATCGCCAGCGCCAGCACCAGCGTGCGCAGCAGCTCCGACTTGCCGGAGCCGGTCGCGCCCACGCACAGGCCGTGCGGGCCCATGCCCTCCAGCGCGGCCTCCTTGATGTCCAGGTACACCTGCTCGCCGTTCGCGCCCACGCCGATCGGCACCCGCAGCCGCTCGTGCTGCGCCCTCGTGCGCCAGCTGCGCGCCACGTCGAAGGAGCCCGGGTCGCCCGAGTTCATCAGGTCCGTGAAGTCCAGGTTCGACAGCAGCGGCTCGTCGTCCCCGCCCGCCGACACCCGGTACGGCGCCAACTGCCGCGCCAGCGCCTCCGACTGCCAGGTCGACAGCAGGTCCGGCTTGCCGGTGTACGTCGCCCCCGAGGCCGAACGCAGCACCAGCTCCTCCGAGGTGACCGTCACCATCAGGTGCCCGCTCGGCTCGTCCACCTCACCGGGCACGACCTCGATCACCGTCACGCCCTGCAGCCCCTCCGGGCTCGCCAGCAGCGAGTCCTGCGGCACCGCCGCGCCGTCCATCACCACCACCAGGTGCGGCTGGTCCGACTGCGGCGCCGCGTCCCGGACGAACCGCTGGCGGCCCGCCAGCTCGTCCTGCAGCAGGAACTCCAGCTCGCCCAGGTCGTGGGCCGTCAGCCGGCGCGAACCCGCGCCGTCGCCCTCCTTGCGGTGCTGGTTGTGCGGGAGCCACTTCGTCCACTCCCACTCCTCGGCCGCGCCCGGCGCCGCCGCGACCGCCACCAGCAGGTCGTCCGGCGAGTGCAGGGTCGTCAACTGGGCGATCACCGACCGCACGTTGCCGTACACAGAGTCAGGGTCCCCGCACACCGTGATGTGGTAGAACGCCCGCAGCGACACCGCCAGCGGCAGGTCCTGCAACGTCCCGTGCGCCTTCAGGAACGAGTGCATCGCCGCCGAGGACAGCGGCTCCAGCTCGTCCCTCGGCGCGGTCTGCGGCGCCACCAGCGGCGTCGACAGCTGGACGGGCCCCAGACCCACCCGGATCTGCGCGAAGTCGCCGTCCCCCGACCGCCGTTCCCACAGCCGCCGCCCGTCCGCCACGATCGACCACAGCTGGTCCGGCGCCGGGTTCAGGTACAGCAGCGCACCGCGCTGGCTCTCCGCCGTCCTCCGCACCTGCCGGCGCATCTGCTGCAGGTACTTGAGGTAGTCGCGCCGCTCGTCCGCCAGCGCCGTCGACCCGCCCTTGCGCGCCCGCACGACCTGCGCCAGCACCATGCCCAGCGTCGAGACGACCATCAGGCCGCCCATGATCTTCATCGCGGCCTGCGCGCCGGGAGCGAAGAAGAACACCGCCGAACCGCCCATGCCCAGCATGGGCAGGATGTTCATCAGCCAGTCCTCGCCGCCGTGCCGAGGAATCTCCGGCGGGCTCTCCAGCGCCACCGGATCGTCCGGCACCGCCGGCGGATAGGCCCTGGCCGGGCGCTTGACCGTGATCACACCCATGTGTCATCCACCCCGCGGCGTCGATCGATCACTTCGGAATCAGCCCTCACGCAACTGGACTCGTACGGCTCGTACGGGACTTCGGACGACCGGCCCCGCCCCCACGCGCAGGGGCCGATCCTAACGGTCGCCCCCGCACCGTCCGCCGGCACCCGGGCCCCGGCCCGCGACCACCCGGCCCGGGCACGAACCGAACGGGTAGGGTAACGCCGCGCCAACTCGCGGCCCGGCGCGCCCGGTTCACCCCGGTGCGCACCGCCGCCGCGCAGCAGCCGTACCGAGCGCCGCCGAGCCGCGGCACCGTCAACGAGGGGGAGCGACCAGTGCGTCGAAGGGCAGCGCGTCGAAGGATCGGGGGGCGGCCGTGACCAGCCCAGCCGCGACCGGCTACTGCCGGGTCACCGTCGTCGCCCCGGACCGCCGGATCGACGTCGCCCTGCCCGAGGACGTCCCCCTCGCGGACGTCTACCCCGAGGTGCTGCGCCTGGCCAACCAGAGCCAGCCCGACGGCGCCCCCACCGGTTTCCACCTCGTACGCCGCGACGGCACCGTCCTCGACAGCGGCCTGCCGCTCGCCGCCCAGCAGGTCCGCGACGGCGACCTCCTCGCGCTGCGCCCCTTCGCCGAGTCCCTCCCGCCGGCCGTCTACGACGACGTCGCCGACGCCATCGCCAGCGCCGTCCAGGCCGACCGCCGCTTCTGGACCGCCGAACTCATGCGCGCCTTCGGCCTGATCGGCGCCGGCGTCCTGCTCACCCTGCTCGGCTTCGCGCTCTGGTTCTCCGACCTGCGCCACGACATGCACGGCCTGCCCGGCGTCCTCGCCGGCGTCACCGCCGTCGTCCTCACCGCCCTCGCCGGCGTCCGCGCCCGGGTCTACCAGGACGCCCACGCCGCTCTCGCCCTCGGCCTCGGCGCCCTCCCGCACGCCCTGATCGCCGGCAGCGGCATCCTCCCCGTCGCCCACCACGGGGACGGGCCCGGCCGGCTCCAGTTCCTGGCCGGCTGCGTCGCCGTGCTGATCCTCGCCGTCCTGCTCGTCGGCCTGCTCCCCGAGAAGGACGCGGTGTTCGTCGCGGCCGCCTTCGTCGCCGCCGCCGGCTCGCTCGCCACCTTCACCGCCGTCCTGATGCCGCGCACCCCCGCCGGGAACATCGCCGCCGTCACCGGGGTCGCCGCCGTCGCCGCCGTCGGCTTCCTGCCCAGCCTCTCCGCCCGCTTCGCCCGCCTGCCCGTCGGCTTCAGCGCCCCCGGCCAGAGCCGCACCCGCAGCCGCGACTACGACGAGGAGGCCGAGCGCGCCGAGGCCGTCCAGTACGAGCGGATCGCCCACCAGGCCCGGCGCGGCCACGAGGTGCTCGTCGGCCTGGTCGGCGGCTGCGCCGCCGTCGTCGTCGGCGCGAGCGCCGTCCTCGCCTTCACCGACCGCACCTACCCCGAACTGCTCGCCCTCGCCCTGGGCCTGGCCACCATGCTGCGCGCCCGGCTCTTCCGCTACACCGCGCAGGTGCTCAGCCTCACCGCCGCCGGGCTGCTCGGACTGTGCCTGCTGATCGTCGGCCTGTCCCTGCACACCCCGCAGTTCCTGCTGCGCGCGGCCGGCTCCACCACCGCGCTCGACCTGCGCACCGTCTGGCTCGGCGCCTCCATCGCCTTCGGCGCCGCCCTGCTCGTCGCCATCGCCCTGGTGGTGCCCCGCAGCGGCGTCTCCCCCTTCTGGGGCCGGGTGCTGGACCTCGTCGACAGCCTCACCCTGATCGCCCTCGTCCCCCTCGCCCTCGCGGTGCTCGACGTCTACCGCCTGGTCCGGGGCGCCACGGGCTGAGCGCGCACTGGTACGCTTGGCCTTCGAGCGCAGCCGTGTGTCCGTTCCACCCCAGGGCGCCGACCGCCGGACGCGCTCTCGACACCGAGTTCTCGTTGAGTCCTGTGCTGTCGACCAGGACCGCTCGGTAGACCCTGAAGGAGTTGCAGTGGCTCTCGCCTCTGACGTCAAGAAGCAGATCTTCGCCGAGTTCGGCCAGAAGGAGGGCGACACCGGCTCCCCCGAGGTCCAGGTGGCCATGCTCTCCCGTCGCATCTCGGACCTGACCGAGCACCTCAAGATGCACAAGCACGACCACCACTCGCGCCGTGGCCTGCTGATCCTGGTCGGCCAGCGCCGCCGCCTGCTGCAGTACCTGGCCAAGAAGGACATCGAGCGCTTCCGTACGCTCGTCGACCGCCTGGGCATCCGCCGCGGTGCCGCCGGTGGCGCCCGCTAAGACCGCCGCACGGGGCGGCTCCCCACACCGGGGAGCCGCCCCTCGCGCGTATCCCGCGGCCGCTCGGCCGCGGCGCCCGCACATAACAACTCGCGCGCACCTCCCCAGGTGGCCGAGGATTGCACCGTAGGGTTGTGGGCATGCCGGGTGATGGCGCAGCAAGCGCGCCACCGGGCAGAAGGACCCCAACCCCCGCGGGACGAAGGCTTCAAACGGAAGCCGCCCGCATCCGAGAGAGCGTCCAGACGCGGACCGCCCACCCGGCCCGGCAGTCGTTAGCCGCCGGTCCTCGGTAGTGGCCCCCGGAAGCCCCGCAGACGAGCGGGGCGCACCGGAGGCTTCGATCGAAGACCGGCCCGACTGCCGCCCTCCCAGAAGGGGAGGGCCACCGGGCCAACCGCAGGCAGGACGCGGGGGCGCTCTCCCGGAGACGTACGAAAGAGGAGATCTTCCAGGTGGAAGAGAACGTGTTCTACGCCGAGGCCGTCATCGACAACGGCGCCTTCGGCACCCGTACCATCCGCTTCGAGACGGGCCGCCTGGCCCGTCAGGCCGCCGGCTCCGCCGTGGCCTACCTGGACGACGACACCATGGTGCTGTCGGCCACCAGCGCCTCCAAGCAGCCGAAGGAGCACTTCGACTTCTTCCCGCTGACGGTCGACGTCGAGGAGCGGATGTACGCCGCGGGCCGCATCCCCGGCTCGTTCTTCCGTCGCGAGGGCCGGCCCTCCGAGGACGCGATCCTCACCTGCCGCCTGATCGACCGCCCGCTGCGCCCGTCCTTCGTCAAGGGCCTGCGCAACGAGGTCCAGGTCGTCTGCACCGTGATGGCGCTCAACCCCGACCACCTGTACGACGTGGTGGCCATCAACGCGGCCTCCGCCTCCACCCAGCTGGCGGGCCTGCCGTTCTCCGGCCCGATCGGCGGCGTCCGCGTCGCGCTGATCAAGGGCCAGTGGGTCGCCTTCCCGACCCACAGCGAGCTGGAGTCGGCCGTCTTCGACATGGTCGTCGCCGGTCGCGTCCTGGCCGACGGCGACGTCGCGATCATGATGGTCGAGGCCGAGGCCACCGACAAGACCATCAAGCTGGTCGAGGGCGGCGCCGAGGCGCCGACCGAGGAGGTCGTGGCCTCCGGCCTCGACGCCGCCAAGCCGTTCATCAAGGTGCTGTGCGCCGCGCAGTCGCAGCTGGCCGCCCAGGCCGCCAAGCCGACCGCCGAGTTCCCGGTCTTCCTGGACTACCAGGACGACGTGCTCGCCGCGCTCACCGACGCCGTCAAGGACGAGCTGGCCCAGGCCCTCACCATCGCCGGCAAGCAGGAGCGCAACAACGAGCTCGACCGCGTCAAGGCGCTCGCCGCCGAGAAGCTGCTCCCCGAGTTCGAGGGCCGCGAGAAGGAGATCAGCGCCGCCTACAACGCGCTGACCAAGAAGGTCGTCCGCGAGCGCGTCATCAAGGACAAGGTCCGCATCGACGGCCGCGGTGTCACCGACATCCGCACCCTGGCCGCCGAGGTCGAGGCCATCCCGCGCGTCCACGGCTCGGCCCTGTTCGAGCGCGGCGAGACCCAGATCCTGGGCGTCACCACGCTGAACATGCTCCGGATGGAGCAGCAGCTCGACACGCTCTCCCCGGAGACGCGTCGCCGCTACATGCACAACTACAACTTCCCGCCGTACTCGGTCGGCGAGACCGGTCGCGTCGGCGCCCCCAAGCGTCGCGAGATCGGCCACGGCGCCCTGGCGGAGCGGGCCCTGATCCCCGTCCTGCCGACCCGCGAGGAGTTCCCCTACGCGATCCGCCAGGTCTCCGAGGCGCTGAGCTCCAACGGCTCCACCTCGATGGGCTCGGTCTGCGCCTCCACCATGTCGCTGCTGAACGCCGGTGTGCCGCTGAAGGCCGCCGTCGCCGGTATCGCCATGGGCCTGATCTCGCAGGAGATCGAGGGCGAGACCCACTACGTCGCGCTGACCGACATCCTCGGTGCCGAGGACGCGTACGGCGACATGGACTTCAAGGTCGCCGGTACCCGCAACTTCATCACCGCGCTGCAGCTCGACACCAAGCTGAACGGCATCCCGGCCTCCGTGCTGGCCGCGGCCCTCAAGCAGGCCCGCGACGCCCGTCTGCACATCCTCGACGTGATGAACGAGGCCATCGACTCGCCCGACGAGATGTCCCCGAACGCGCCGCGCATCATCACCATCAAGATCCCGGTGGACAAGATCGGCGAGGTCATCGGCCCCAAGGGCAAGATGATCAACCAGATCCAGGAGGACACCGGCGCCGAGATCACGATCGAGGACGACGGCACCATCTACATCGGTGCCGCCGACGGCCCGGCCGCCGAGGCCGCCCGCACCACGATCAACCAGATCGCCAACCCGACCATGCCGGAGGTCGGCGAGCGCTACCTGGGCACCGTGGTCAAGACCACGACGTTCGGCGCGTTCGTCTCGCTCATGCCGGGCAAGGACGGTCTGCTGCACATCTCGCAGATCCGCAAGCTGGCCGGCGGCAAGCGCGTCGAGAACGTCGAGGACGTCCTCGGCGTCGGCGCCAAGGTGCAGGTCGAGATCGCCGAGATCGACCCGCGCGGCAAGCTCTCGCTGATCCCGGTCGTCGAGGGCGAAGAGGGCGGCGAGGCCGCTTCCGAGTGAAGCGCCGCTAGCTGATCCTTGCGGCCCGTACGCCTCCCGGCGTGCGGGCCGCACCCTGTTGTCCACGCGTCCCGTTGGTTCACGCGTTCGTCCGCACGTGCCCTTCCACGTGCGTTTCCTCTGGAGGTACCCCCCGTGGCCCAGGCCCCGGCGGTAACGCAGCGTCCCGGCTCGACCCGGACCCTGCTCAAGGGCGTCGACGGCGCCGGCACCGTGCGCCGCACCGTCCTGCCCGGCGGCCTGCGGGTCGTCACCGAGACCCTGCCGACCGTGCGGTCGGCGACCTTCGGCATCTGGGTCGGCGTCGGCTCGCGGGACGAGACCCCGCAACTGGGCGGCGCCACCCACTACCTGGAGCACCTGCTCTTCAAGGGCACCGAGCGGCGCAGCGCGCTGGACATCTCGGCGGCCCTGGACGCGGTCGGCGGCGAGATGAACGCCTTCACCGCGAAGGAGAACACCTGCTACTACGCCCGGGTGCTGGACACCGACCTGCCGCTGGCCGTCGACGTGGTCTGCGACATGCTCACCGGCTCGCTCATCCGCCCCGAGGACGTGGAGGCCGAACGCGGCGTCATCCTCGAGGAGATGGCGATGGCCGAGGACGACCCGGGCGACGTGGTGCACGACCTGTTCGCCAAGGCGATCTACGGCACCGGCCCGCTGGGCCGCCCGATCCTCGGCACCCAGGAGACCGTCAACTCCCTCACCAGGGACCAGATCGCGGGCTTCTACCACCGCCGCTACCGCCCCGAGAACCTCGTCGTCGCCGCGGCCGGCAACCTGGACCACCGCAAGGTCGTCCGGCAGGTCGAGCGGGCCTTCGCGCCCGTCCTCGCCCGCTCCACCGCGGCGCCCGCCGAGGCCCGCCGGGGCGTCAGGGCGCTGCGTACGGCCGGCCGGGTCGAGGTGCTCAACCGCTCGACCGAGCAGGCCCACCTGGTCCTCGGCGTCCCCGGGGTGCCCCGGCACGACGAGCGCCGCTGGGCGATGGGCGTGCTCAACGCGGCCCTGGGCGGCGGGATGAGCTCGCGGCTGTTCCAGGAGGTCCGCGAGAAGCGCGGGTTGGCGTACTCGGTGTACTCGTACTCCTCGTCCTACGCCGACAGCGGCCTGTTCGGCATCTACGCCGGCTGCCAGCCCAAGCGGGTCGAGGAGGTGCTGCGGATCTGCCGCGAGGAGCTCGCCAAGGTGGTCGCCGACGGCATCACCGAGGAGGAGCTGCACCGGGCGATCGGCCAGATCTCCGGCTCCACCGTGCTCGGCATGGAGGACACCGGCTCGCTGATGAACCGGATCGGCAAGGCCGAACTCAGCTACGGGCACCACCTGTCCGTGGACGAGATGCTGGAGCGGATCGCGGCGGTGACCCTGGACGACGTCCACGCGGTCGCCCGTGATGTGCTGGGCGCGTACCGGCCGTCCCTGGCACTGATCGGTCCGGTCAACGACAAGCGGGCCGCCAAGCTCGCCGACCTGCTCGTCTGAGTCATCCGAGTCGTCCGAGTCATCCACCGAGTTCCGTCACCGAGTTCCGCTGAGAGGACTTTCGCAATGACGCTGCGTGTCGCCGTGATCGGGGCCAAGGGCCGGATCGGTTCCGAGGCGGTCAAGGCCGTCGAGGCCGCCCCCGACCTGGAGCTGGTGGCCACCCTCGGCCGCGGCTCCGACCTGGAGGAACTGACCCGGGCCGGCGCCCAGGTCGCCGTCGAACTCACCCACCCCGACGCGGTGATGGGCAACCTCGACTTCTGCCTGCACCACGGCGTCCACGTGGTCACCGGCACCACCGGCTGGACTGAGGAGCGCCTCGCGACGGTGCGCGGCTGGCTGGCCGAGGCCCCCGAGCTCGGCCTGCTGATCGCCCCGAACTTCTCCATCGGCGCGATCCTCGGCATGCGCTTCTCGCAGATCGCCGCGAAGTACTTCGAGTCGGTCGAGGTGGTCGAGCTCCACCACGACAACAAGGCCGACGCCCCCAGCGGCACCGCCACCCGCACGGCCCAGCTGATCGCCGCGGCCCGCGCCGAGGCCGGCCGGCCCAAGCAGCAGGACCCGACCACCCACGGCCTGCCCGGCGCACGCGGCGCCGACGTGGACGGGGTGCCGGTGCACGCCGTACGGCTGCGCGGCCTGCTCGCCCACCAGCAGGTGATGTTCGGCGACACCGGCGAGACCCTCACCATCCGGCACGACTCGCTGCACCACAGCAGCTTCATGCCGGGCATCCTGCTGGGCGTGCGCAAGGTCGTCGAGACGCCCGGACTGACCCTCGGCCTCGAACACTTCCTGGACCTGTGAGCCCCGCATGACCTCTCGTACCGGCTTCTTCGTCCTCTCCGGCGTGCTCCTGCTCGTCGCCCTCGTCTGCGTCGGGGAGGGCGTCCAACTCATCGCCACCGGCAAGCCGCTGGGCATCGGCATCGGGATCTGCGCCTTCGTGATCCCGGTGATCGGCGTCTGGTTCCTGCGCCAGACCACGCGCTTCGGCCGGGACAGCGAGCGGCTCGCCCGCGAGCTGGAGGCGGAGGGCGGGCTGCCGGTCGACGAACTCGTACGCAGCAAGGGGGGCCGGATCGACCGGGCCTCGGCCGACGCGGTGTTCGCACGCCGCCAGGCCGAGGCGCAGGCCGACCCCGCCGACTGGCGCGTCTGGTTCCGCCTCGCCGTGGCCTACGCCGACGCCGGCGACACCCCGCGCGCCCGCAAGACCATGCAGCACGCCATCAAGCTGCACAGCACCGAACCCGCAAGGAGTAGTACCGCGTGAGCGAGGAACAGAAGGCCCCCGCCTTCCGCAGCGACGTGACGGTGGAGCTGGTCCGCAGCGCCGCCGCCGACTCTGACGTCATCTGGGCCGCCCGCGTCTCGACGGCGGGGGAGCAGTCCCTGGAGGCCGTCCGGGCCGACCCGGAGAAGTCCAAGGGCCTGATCAACTTCCTGATGCGCGACCGGCACGGGACGCCCTTCGAGCACAACTCGATGACCTTCTTCATCAGCGCGCCGATCTTCGTCTTCCGCGAGTTCCACCGGCACCGCAGCGGCTGGTCGTACAACGAGGAGTCCGGCCGCTACCGCGAGCTGGAGCCGGTGTTCTACGTCCCCGCCGAGGACCGCAAGCTCGTCCAGCAGGGCCGCCCCGGCAAGTACGAGTTCCACGAGGGCACCCCCGAGCAGCACCGGACCACCACCGAGGCGATGGAGGCGGCGTACGTCGAGTCCTACGCCCGCTACCAGGAGATGCTGGCGGCCGGCGTGGCCCGCGAGGTCGCCCGCGCGGTGCTGCCGGTGGGCCTGTTCTCCTCGATGTACGCCACCTGCAACGCGCGCTCGCTGATGCACTTCCTGTCGCTGCGCACCAAGCGGGAGAACTCGGCGGTGCCCTCGTTCCCGCAGCGCGAGATCGAGATGGTCGCCGAGCGCATGGAGGAGCAGTGGGCCCGGCTCATGCCGCTCACCCATGCGGCTTTCGAGGCGCACGGCCGGGTCGCCCCCTGACCTGGGACGACGGGCATCCGGCAGAGTGTCGGGCATGTCTGGATTGCGGCTTTTGTGACCGCTCCCTACATTCGTGAACACGGATTCCGGTGCTGACCGAACCCCCGAGCGGGCAGCACCGGAATCCCACTGTCCGGGCCGTTCGACCCTCCTGACCTGTCCGAACCCTGGACCGGCATGGATGCCGCCCCACCGCCTACGAGTAGCTTTGGACGCATGGCTCCGACCTCCACCCCCCAGACCCCGTTCGGCCGGGTCCTGACCGCCATGGTCACCCCGTTCACCGCCGACGGCGGGATCGACCTCGACGGCGCCCAGCGCCTCGCCACGCACCTCGTCGACTCCGGCAACGACGGCCTCGTCGTCAACGGCACCACCGGTGAGTCCCCGACCACCGGCGACGCCGAGAAGGCCCAGCTCGTCCGCGCCGTGGTGGAGGCGGTCGGGGATCGCGCCCACGTGGTGGCCGGGGTCGGCACCAACGACACCCGCCACAGCGTCGAGCTCGCCCGGCAGGCGGAGGCCGCCGGGGCGCACGGCCTGCTGGTCGTGACGCCGTACTACAACAAGCCCCCGCAGGAGGGCCTGTACCGGCACTTCACCGCCGTCGCGGACGCCACCGGGCTGCCCGTCATGCTGTACGACATCCCGGGCCGCAGCGGCGTCGCCATCGGCCACGAGACCCTCGTCCGGCTCGGCGAGCACCCGCGCATCGTCGCCAACAAGGACGCCAAGGGCGACGTCGCCGCCGCCTCCTGGGCGATCGCCCGCTCGGGCCTCGCCTGGTACTCCGGCGACGACGTCCTGACCCTGCCCCTGCTGTCGGTCGGAGCCGTCGGCGTGGTCAGCGTCGCCGGGCACCTCGTCGCCGGCGAGATCCGCACGATGGTCGAGGCCCACCTGGCCGGCGATGTGGCCAAGGCCACGGCCGTGCACCAGAGCCTCCTGCCGGTGTTCACCGGTATCTTCCGCACGCAGGGCGTGATCCTCACCAAGGCCGCCCTGGAACTCCAGGGCCTCCCCGCCGGACCGCTGCGACTGCCGCTGGTCGGCGCGACGCCCGAGGAGATCGCGAAATTGAAGCAGGATCTCGCCGCCGGCGGGGTACACCTGTAGTCAGACACGACGTGCGCGCCCCGGCTCGCCGGGCCCCCACAGGCCCGCCGCTGGACCGGACCGAAGGCGCGAGAGCACAGACCCAGTAGGAAGAACGACACTGAGATCGCACGCCATATGTCTCCAGGGGGAGGACCCCGGGCATATGGCGTGCGTCGTGAGGAGAGTCTTTTGAGCCACCCGCATCCCGAACTCGGCGCGCCCCCGGCCCTGAAGGAGGGCGCCCTCCGCATCACCCCGCTCGGCGGTCTCGGCGAGATCGGCCGCAACATGACGGTCCTCGAATACGGCGGCCGCATCCTGATCATCGACTGCGGCGTCCTCTTCCCCGAGGACGAGCAGCCCGGCGTGGACCTGATCCTGCCGGACTTCACCTACATCCGGGACCGCCTCGACAAGATCGACGGCATCGTCCTCACCCACGGCCACGAGGACCACATCGGCGCCGTCCCGTTCCTCCTGCGGGAGAACCCGGACATCCCGCTGATCGGCTCGAAGCTCACCCTCGCCCTGATCGAGGCCAAGCTCGCCGAGCACCGCATCCGCCCGTACGTGCTCGAGGTCAAGGAGGGCGAGCGCGAGCGCATCGGCCCCTTCGACTGCGAGTTCATCGCGGTCAACCACTCCATCCCGGACGCCCTCGCCGTGGCCGTCCGCACCCCCGCCGGCATGGTCGTGGCCACCGGCGACTTCAAGATGGACCAGCTGCCGCTCGACGGCCGCCTCACCGACCTGCCGACCTTCGCCAAGCTGGCGGAGGAGGGCATGGACCTCCTGCTGGTGGACTCCACCAACGCCGAGGTCCCCGGCTTCATCCCGCACGAGCGGGACATCTCGGCGGCGCTGCGCAACGTCTTCGCGAACGCCGACAAGCGCATCATCGTCGCCTCCTTCGCGAGCCACGTGCACCGCATCCAGCAGGTGCTCGACGCCGCCCACGAGTACAAGCGCAAGGTCGCCTTCGTGGGCCGCTCGATGGTCCGCAACATGGGCATCGCCCGCGACCTCGGCTACCTCAAGGTGCCCGGCAACATGGTCGTGGACGTCAAGCAGCTGGACGACCTCCCGGACAAGGAGGTCGTGCTGATCTGCACCGGCTCGCAGGGCGAGCCGATGGCCGCGCTGTCCCGGATGGCCAACCGCGACCACCAGATCCGCATCGTCGAGGGCGACACCGTGGTCCTGGCGTCCTCGCTCATCCCGGGCAACGAGAACGCCGTCTACCGCGTGATCAACGGCCTGACCCGCTGGGGCGCCAAGGTCGTGCACAAGGGCAACGCCAAGGTGCACGTCTCCGGCCACGCCTCGGCCGGCGAGCTGCTCTACTTCTTCAACATCTGCAAGCCGCGCAACCTCATGCCGGTGCACGGCGAGTGGCGCCACCTGCGGGCGGCCGCCGAGCTGGGCATCGCCACCGGCATTCCGCGCAACCGGGTGGTCATCGCCGAGGACGGCGTCTGCGTCGACCTGGAGAAGGGCGTCGCCCGGATCGTCGGCAAGGTGCAGGCCGGTTACGTGTACGTCGACGGCTCCTCCGTCGGCGACATCACCGAGGCCTCGCTCAAGGACCGCAAGATCCTGGGCGAGGAGGGCTTCATCTCGGTCTTCGTCGCGGTCGACTCGGCCAACGGCAAGATCGTCGGCGGCCCGACCATCCAGGCCCGCGGCTCCGGCATCGACGACAACGCCTTCGGGCCCGTCGTCGCCAAGCTGCAGGAGGGACTGGACCGCTCGGCGAGCGACGGCGTTCTGGAGCCCCGCCAGGTGCAGCAGCTCGTCCGCCGAACCATCGGCAAGTGGGTGGCGGACAACTACCGCCGCCGGCCGATGATCCTGCCGGTCGTCGTCGAGGTCTGAGCCCCTTTCGGGCCCCGTTTCGGGGCCTGCTGAGCTCGGTTTGACGTGGGGCGGCCCGGTGCGTAATGTTCTCCGGGTTGCCCCACGGGACGAGCCCCAAGGAAGTTCTCGAATTCGAATTCGAGAAGGACCGGGAAAACGGACCGAGAAACTCTGATAGAGTTCGGGAGCGCCGAAAGGCGAAAGCCATATCGGATGAAAGAAACTCCGGAAAACGGAGCGGAAAACATCTGATAAGCTGGAAACACGAAAGAACGAAGCGCCCGGAGGGCCCGCTGGAAGGCGGCCTGAAGGAA
>NZ_JBIWOW010000048.1:0-35103 GCF_044767945.1 Kitasatospora sp. NPDC101183
GGCCCGGGGGCCCGCCGCCCCCCGCCGGGGGCGGGGGGCGGCCCCCCCCCCCCCGCGGTGGGGCCGGGCCCCCCCCCCCACCCCCCCCCCGGGGGGGGGGGGGGCCCGGCCCGCCCCCCCCCCCACCGTCGTATCCGGGGGTGCGGATGGAAACGCCGTTCTACTTCACCGACCCCGCGTCGGGGGCCAGCACGCCGCCCGCGACCAGACCGATGATCAGAACGCCGAGTAGCACCCGGTAGACCACGAACGGCAGGAAGCTGTGGTGCGAGATGTACTTCAGGAACCAGGCGATCGCCGCGTAGCCCACCGCGAAGGCGATCACGGTGGCCAGGATCGTCGGCCCCCAGGCCGGGGCCGGGCCCTCGCCGATCTTGAACAGCTCCAGCAGCCCCGAGGCGAGCACCGCCGGGATCGCCAGGAGGAAGGAGTACCGGGCCGCCGCCTCCCGGCTGTAGCCGAGCAGCAGGCCCGCGCTGATCGTGCCGCCGGAGCGTGACACCCCGGGGATCAGCGCCAGTGCCTGGGCGAGGCCGTAGATCCCCGCGTGCGGGAGGGTGAGGTCGGTGATCGGCTTCGCGTGCCGGATCGCCCTCGTCCGGTCGGCGAAGGCCAGGACGAGGCCGAAGACGATCAGGGTCGTGCCGACGATCCTCAGATCGCGCAGGTGCGTCTCGATGTTGTGCTGGAACACCTTGCCGAGGATGCCGATCGGCAGGGTGCCGATGATCACGAACCAGCCCATCCGGGCGTCCGGGTCGGAGCGCAGTGCGGGCCGGAACAGCGACAGCGTCCACGTCCGGACGATCCTGGCGATGTCCTTGCGGAAGTAGATCAGCACGGCGGTCTCGGTGCCGAGCTGCGTCACCGCGGTGAAGGCCGCGCCCGGGTCGTCCCAGCCCAACAGGGCGGAGAACACCCGCAGATGGGCGCTGGAGGAGACCGGCAGGAACTCGGTGAGCCCCTGGATCAGGCCGAGGACGGCCCCGTGGAACCAGTCGATCACCGGGCACCCGCCAGGCGTATCGGGCGGCGGGAGTGCGGGTGCGGCATGAGCGGTTCCTCGCGGGTCGGGGGCGGGCGTGCGGACGCCGCGGCCCGCGCAGCACGCGGCTGCGCGCGAGCCCGGCGCGCGGCCGATGGTACGGGGTGAAGATGACGGTTCTTGGCCCACCCTTTAATCGGCCTTTGCGCACCGGGCCCTTTCCGGCCCGCGGGCCTCAGAGGATCGGACGGGCCCGCACCCAGGTGCCGTCGCCGCTCAGCACCGTCTCGAGCCGCAGCCCGGCCTCGGACAGTGCGCTCTCGAACTTCTCGGGGGTCAGCGGGCGGGACAGGAAGGTCTGCGTCCAGTTCCCGTCCGGGAACTCGTACTCGACGTGGACGGAGTTCACGCCGTCGCCGATCGGCGTGGAGGAGGCGACCCGGGCCAGCATGTCCGGGCCGACCATCACCTCCCGGGGGACGTCCTTGTGCGCCGTGCTGCCCTCGCGCTGGATCAGCACGCAGCCGTCCTCGGCGACGTGCCGGCGACAGGTCTCCAGCAGGCCCTGGCGGACCTTCTCGTCCCCGGCGTGCACCAGGAAGGAGGCGAGCAGCACGACGTCGAAGCGCTCGCCGAGGTCGAGGCGTTCGATGGGGCTGCGCACCGTGCGGACCTCGGGGCGGACCCGGGCCAGCATGTCGGGGGACTCGTCGACGGCCGTCACGGTGAAGCCCTTGTCGGTCAGCGGGTGGGTCATCCGGCCCACGCCGCAGCCGAGTTCGAGGACGGTCGCGCCGGCCGGAACGGCGGCCTCGATGACGTCCGGGCCGTCTCCCACCGGCAGGCGCATCCACATCTCGACCGCGCAGCCGTCCGGCGTGATCGCCCCCGGGCCCGTGCCGTCGTAGCCGGGGCGCCGCTCCTTGCTCGTGTACGTGTCGTCGCTCATGACGGCCATCGGAACACGGGGGCGGCGGAGGGCGGAAGGCGTTTGCGAGGGTGAATTCCGGTCAGTGTCAACGGGCTTGGTCGAGCTCGGCCAGGGTGGCGTGCAGCCAGGCGAGTTCGGCCTCGGTGGTGGCGCGGGCGACCAGCAGCAGGCCTCGGCGGAAGGGGTCCTCGAACTCCTCGGCGCCGAGCGGGCGTTCGCCCTCGTAGAAGAAGCTGGCCGGTTCGGAGAGGAAGGCCAGGCGGCGGCGCAGCACGGCGGCCTGGGCGGCCGGGTCGGCGAGGTGGCGCAGGAAGGCGAGCAGGGTGAACCAGCGGTTCTCGTCGCTGACGTCCACCTGCTCGGGCTCGCGCAGCCGGTCGAGCAGGGCGGCGCGGCCGGCCTCGGTGAGGTGGAGGGTGTGCCGGGGGGCGGCGGCGCTGCCGGGCTCGGTCTCGCGTACCAGCAGGCCGTCCGACTCCAGGCGCTTGATCGCGGGGTAGAGGGTGCCGTCGCTGATCGGGCGGACGTGGCCGGTGAGCGCGGTGAGGTGGCGGCGCAGCTCGTAGCCGTGGAGGGGGCGGTCGTGCAGGAAGCCGAGGATGGCGAGTTTCAGCATGGGGCCACTGTCGCAGATCCGTCCCTCGATGCGTCGGTATATCGAGTCGTGGATACCTCGGCTTCGAGGTATGGTTCCCTCGCCACCTCGCGAGATCCGCCTCGCGAGAGCCACCCCACGAGAGCCACCACGAGAGAAGGAGCCCCGTCGTGCGCGACGCCATCGTGACCCCCAACGGCGACCGCATCCGCTGGGTCGAACTGCCCGGCGCCGGCCCGGCCCGGCTCTACCTGCACGGGCTCGGCGCCAGCTCGCCCGTCTACTTCGCGGCCGCCGCCGCCCACCCGCTGCTCGCCGGGCGCCGCTCGCTGCTCCTGGACCTGCTCGGCTTCGGCATCAGCGACCGGCCCGCCGACCGCGCGTACACCCTGGAGGAGCACGCCGACGCCGTCGCCGCGGCCCTCGGCGCCGCCGAGGTCGAGGGCGCCGAGGTGATCGGCCACAGCATGGGAGGCGCGGTGGCGGTGGTGCTCGCCCACCGGCACCCCCGGCTGGTCTCCCGGCTCGTCCTGGTCGACGCCAACCTCGACCCGATCGCCCCCGACCCGGAGCGTATCGGCAGCAGCGGCATCGCGAGCGTCGGAGAGGCCGAGTTCCTGGCCGGCGGGTACGGGCGGCTCGCCGAGCGGGTCGGCCCGTCCTGGTGGGCCACCATGCGTCTGGCCGGCCCGGAGGCGCTCCACCGCAGCGCCGTCCACCTCGCCCGGGCCACCGTGCCCACCATGCGGGAGACGCTGCTCGGCCTCGACCTGCCGCGCGCCTACCTGTACCCCGAGGCCGACGGGGGAGTGGCCGGGGCGGACGGGCTGCGCGCGGCGGGCGTGCGGCTGACGGCCGTGCCGGACTGCTGGCACAACATCATGATCGACAACCCGGAGGGCTTCGCGGCGGCAGCAGCCTCCGCACTCGAACCAGGCTGACCGGAACCGTCGGAAAGGGGCCCGCCCGTGAACGCCGTCGAGGTTCCGCCCGCGCTGGCGGCCTCCCTGGAAGAGAACGTCGGCCCCGGCGGGCTCGCCTGGGCCCGCGCCCTGCCCACGCTGGCCCGGGAGTCGATGGAGCGCTGGGAGCTGCGCCCGGACGGCCCGCCCGCCCACGGCGTGGTCGCGCTCGTCCTGCCCGTGCGCCGCGCGGACGGCTCGCGCGCCGCGCTCAAGCTCCAGCAGGTGGACGAGGAGACGCGGGGCGAACCGCTCGCCCTGCACGCCTGGGGCGGGCGCGGCGCCGTGAGGCTGCTCGACGGTGAACCGTCCACCGGCGCCATGCTGTTGGAGCGCCTGGACGCCTCCCGCACTCTGTTCGACCTGCCCGACGTCGAGGCTTCCTTGCGCGTGATCGCCGGACTGCTACGGGAATTGACGCAACGTCAGGCGCCGCCCGGCGTCCGGGGGTTGGGCCTGATCGCGGACGGGCTGCTGCGCGGCGCCCCGTCGGCGGCAGCAGGGCTGGCCGACCCGGCGGAGCGCGCGCTGGCCGCCGACTGCGCCGCCGCCCTCGCGCAGGTCCGCGCCGAGCCCGGCGACCGGCTGCTCCACTGGGACCTCCACCACGGCAACGTCCTCGCCCCGCTCCCGGACGGCGACCGGCGGGCGCCCTGGCTGGCCATCGACCCCAAGCCCCTGGCCGGGCACCCCGGTTTCGAGCTGCTGCCCGCCCTGCGCGACCGCTGGGACGACCTGCGCGCCACCGGCGACGCCCCCCGCGCGCTGCGCCGCCGGTTCGACCTGCTCACCGGCGAACTCGCCCTCGACCGCGCGCAGGCCGCGGCCTGGACGCTCGCCCGGGTGCTCCAGAACGCCGTCTGGTCGGTGGCCGAGGGCGGCGCCCACGCCCTCGACCCGCGCGAGCGGGCGGTGGCGGAGGTGCTGCGGGCGCTGGCGTAGGGCCGCTCCGAGTGTCGCTCGCACAGGGCCGCTCGCACAGGGCCGCTCGCGTGGGGGCGCGAAGCGCCCCGCCCCCGGGCGCGTTACGTGAACGCCTCCACCCGGATGCCCGCCGAGGCGAGCGCCCCCCGGATGCGCCAGGCCAGTTGGGCGGCGCCCGGGGTGTCCCCGTGGACGCACAGGGAGCGGGCGGCGACGGGGATGCGCTCGCCGCCGGAGGCCTCGACCGAGCCGTCGCGGGCGATGCCCACCGCCCGGGTGATCACCGACTCGGGGTCGTGCACCACCGCGTCCGGCTCGCGGCGCGGGACGAGCGTGCCGGTCCGGGTGTAGGCGCGGTCGGCGAAGGCCTCGGTGACCACAGGCAGCCCGACGCCCTCGGCCACCGCGAGCAGCCGGGAGCCGGGCAGTCCGAGGACGGGCAGCGGCCCGCCGCAGATCGCGCCCGCGCGCAGCACCCCCGCGACGACGGCCTCGGCCTGCTCGGAGTCGTCGACCACCCGGTTGTAGAGCGCGCCGTGCGGTTTGACGTACGAGACCCGCGAGCCGGCGGCGAGCGCGAAGACCTGGAGCGCGCCGATCTGGTACGCGATCTCGTCGGCCAGCTCCTCCGGCGGCACGTCCATGCGGCGCCGGCCGAAGCCCGCGAGGTCGCGGTAGGAGACCTGGGCGCCGATCCGCACGCCCCGTTCGGCGGCGAGCGCGCAGACCCGGCGCATCGTCGACGGGTCGCCGGCGTGGAAGCCGCAGGCGACGTTGGCGCTGGTCACGACGGACAGCAGCGCCTCGTCGTCGGTCAGGGTCCAGCGTCCGAAGCCCTCGCCGAGGTCCGCATTGAGATCGATCACCATGTCGGCCACGCCAGTCCGCCTCCCAGCTGCTGTTGAGCCAGATGGTAGGGCCTGCGGATGAAGCCCGTGTTCCACGGCCGACCCCCGGTGCACCCATCGGCGCGCGGTGCCCGGCGCGCGCCCGGGAGCGGCGCCGCCGGGCCCGTCGGTTCAGCGTTCGGCCGGTGCTCCCACGAAGGAACGTTCCAGCGGGCGCAGGGCCCGCAGCACGATCAGCAGCGGGACGACCCCGAAGACCCCGAACGACATGTCGATGAATCGCCACACCACCGGGATGCCCCGCAGCGGCCCGCAGACCAGGGCGAGCGGGATGACGGCCCCGCAGGCCAGCACCGCCCAGCGGATCACCCAGATGTTGCGGACCGGGTCCCTGAGCGGCCCCCAGAACGCGGCGGCGATGACGAGGTGCGCGAAGGCGAGCCAGTCGGTGCCGTACGCGAGGAAGGGGTAGCGCGCGTTGGTCTCGACGACGCCCTGGTGGACGCGCTCGAACCAGGCCGTGGCGGAGGGCAGGCGCTCGGCGAGCGGCGCGGCCGGCCCGTGGAGGAGGTCGACCAGCAGCCCGGTCTCGGTCTCCAGGGGGAAGGCGGTCAGGCCGCTGAGGACCAGGCAGACGAGGAAGAACCAGAGCCAGCGCCTGGTCCGCCGCAGGATGACCGTGGGGTCGCCGTCCATCGCGCACACCTCCGTGCCGGGCACGCCGGGGCGTCGCCCCGGCGTGCCGAAATCGCAGTACGGGCCTTGTCCCGACTGCACGGCACGACTCTAGACCCACTATTTGAACGTGTTCAACATGCCCCTGCGCAGAGGTCCGTTTCGGTCGATGTCGGTGCGAACCCCTAATCTTGTCCACCGTGACCGCCATCGCAGACCCGCCCACCGAGCCCGGACTCCGGCCGACCGCCGGCGCCGCCGTGCCCGGCGCGCGCCCCGCGCCCGGCCCCGCCGCCGACGAGGGCCTCGCCCGCCGGCTCAAGGCGCTGGCCTGCACCGCCCCGCTGCACGACCTGGACAGCCGCAAGGTCAACCTGGCCGGCGAGTACGGCGGCTACGCCATGGCCGAGGTCGGCCTCGCCGCGATCGATCTCGTCACCCTCCACATGGACTTCGACACCGGCGCCGACCGCGACATAGTCCTCGCCCGGATGCTGCCCCGCGTCGCCGCCCAGGCCCCGGCCCGGCACACCGCCGAGCACGAGCGCGTCGCCCGCTGGGTCCTCGAGTCGCTGATCAACGTCGGCAGCGTCGACCGCGGCTTCCGCGCCGTCTACGGCACCTTCGGCGCGGACGGCGCGTACGTGCGCCGCGACTACGACTTCAAGCTGATCGAGGAGGTCCCGGGCCCCGACGGCGGCGTCTACCTGCGCACCACCGACGAGGCCGTCAACGTCCTGGTCGGCGCGCTCGACACCGACGTCACCTCCGCCCAGATCGCCGCCGAGGTCAAGCTCGAGGTGCTGATCCGCCGCGGCCGCCTGGCCGACGCCCAGCTCGCCGCCGAGCAGGCCCGCTACCGCACCGTCCAGTACGCCGAGACGCTGCGCCGCGCCCTGGAGGCCACCCGCCGCAACGTCCGCGCCGTCGACTGGATGCAGACCATCCCCGACCTCATCGACGAGGCGCTGGACCACATCGCGGACCGCTACCGGCACGAGAACGCGATTCTCACCAACATCCGCAAGGCCCGCGACGAGGCCGAGGACGCCGAGCACAAGCGCCGCGCCGCCGAGCTCGTCGACATCGTCAAGGACTGCATCCGCCGTCACACCCAGCTCCAGACCCGCCTGCTGGAGGCCGGCCCGCTCTTCCGCGCCGAACAGGACCGCCAGGCCTTCGCCACCCCCGGCGCCCGCAGCGGCATCGACCTGTACGGGCAGTTGCTCGCCCCCGTCCTGCGGCTGCCCGTCGAGCAGGCCGTGCGCCCCACCGACGCCTTCTTCGCCCACGGCGCCGGCCTGCGCACCCCCGTCTCCGTCCGCGTCGCCGACCTCGTCGACCTGCTGCTCACCCCGCCCGTCGAACGCGAGCACCTCGGCGCCGAACTGCCCGACCCGGACCTCGTCGCCACCCCGGACGACAGCCGCTTCTCCGAGGCCCAGCTCGAAGCCGCCCAGCTGCTGCTCGACCTGCCCCCGGACGCCCCCCGGCGCCTGTCCGGCCTGCTCGCCGAGGCCCGCGGCCAGGACCCGGAGCTGCCCTACCTCGTCGCCCTGCTCGCCGTGCACGCCGCCAGCCCGCCGGTCGGCACCGCCTACCGCCAGGGCGAGGAGCGGCTGCTCTTCGCCGTCGACGACGGAACCCCGCTGCGCGACCAGGAGTTTGGCGGCGCCGACCTGATCGTCGGCAGCGCCCTGCTCGACGCGGCCGGCATGGCCGCCGAGCGCAAGGACGCCGGCTGAGCCCGGCCCCCTCCTACAGACACCACCCGCAACAGCCCCGAGGAGCACCGCCCGTGACGACCCACCACGACACGTCCTGGGCGGGCGAGAGCGAACCCGCGGCCCCCGCGCCGATCACCCCCGCCGACGTCGCCGACGCCGCCCGGCTGGTCTCCTTCGGCCTCCAGGCCAAGCTGCTGCCCGCCCGCGACGCCGAGTACGCCGAGCTCGTCCGCCGCCACCGCGAGGACCCGCCCTTCGCCCGCCTCGCCGACGCCATCGCCACCGGCATGGGCCTGGTCGTCCTCGAGGTCTCCCCGCGCGCCGGCATGGCCGTCGCCGCCGCCGAGGACTCGCTGTTCGCCGTCCGCATGGGCGACTACTCGCGCCGCGCCGCCTCCGAGTCCACCGACCGCTTCCTGCACGGCCTCGCCCACCTCGCCGTCGCCGCCATGGCCTTCCCCCGCCCCGAGGACCTCGCCGACGACGCGTACCTGGGCCGGATCACCGTCAACGGCGTCGACGCCTTCGTCCGCCAGGCCTGCCGCCGCCTGGAGGAGCAGGCCGACGCCGAGGGCGCCAACACCGACCCGACCAGCGACGCCCCCGGCCTGGAGGCCGCCTGGCGCGTCTGGTCCCGCCGCACCGCCACCGGCGCCACCAAGGACGCCCGGCGCCTGTCCGGCTCCACCATCGGCATCACCGCCAAGGCCGTCCTGTTCCTCGTCGACTCCGGCTTCCTGCAGAAGGTCTCCGACGACTCCGGCGGCACCTACCGCACCACCGCCCGCTACCAGCTCCAGGTCCGCGACCTGGCCGGCAGCGCCGCCATGGGCGAACTGCTCGACCTCGGCGTCGTGCCCGTCTCGGACGGCACCGCCAGCCTCCTGCCGCCCGACACCGCCGACGACCTGGTCGCCGACGCCGGCCTGCCCTTCCACTCGCTCTGATCCACCCTCAGTCACGCAAGCCACGGAGAACCGCCGCACATGTACGAGCTGAACCGGGTCCGCCTCTACTCGATCGGACCGGCCGGCGCCCGCTACGCCGACACGGTGCTCGACCTGCGCGGCGTCGGCGAGCCCGTCGCCGACCCGGCCCCGCAGCAGATCGGCCTGTTCGGCGAGGACGGCGAGGGCCCCGTGCGCCGCCCCGCCCCGGCCGGGGTGCTCTTCCTGGAGAACGGCGGGGGCAAGTCCGTCCTCCTCAAGCTGATCTTCTCGGTCATGCTCCCCGGCCACCGCAACACCCTCGGCGGCGCCAGTTCCGGCGTGCTGCGCAAGTTCCTCCTCGCCGACGACTGCGGCCACGTCGCCCTCGAGTGGCAGCACACCGTCACCGGCGAACTCATCGTCGTCGGCAAGGTCAGCGAGTGGCGCGGGCGCCAGGTCTCCTCCGACCCGCGCAAGTTCGCCGAGACCTGGTACTCCTTCCGCCCCGGCCCCGGCCTGACGCTGGACTCCCTGCCCGTCGCCGAACGCGTCAGCCTCGCCGGCGACCAGAAGGCCCGCGGCCGCCGCCGCACCATGAAGGGCTTCCGCGACTCCGTGTCGGAGGCCGGCAAGACCCACCCGCACCTCGACCTGGTCTTCGAGGACGGCCACGACCGCTGGACGGAACACCTCGGCGAACTCGGCCTCGACCCCGAACTCTTCCGCTACCAGCGGGAGATGAACGCTGACGAGGGCGAGGCCGCCGGCCTCTTCGCCGTCAAGCACGACAGCGACTTCACCGACCTGCTGCTGCGCGCCGTCACCGACACCCGCGACACCGACGGCCTCGCCGACCTCGTCCACGGCTTCGCCGCCAAGCTCGGCCTGCGCTCCGAGCTCACCGCCGAACGCGACTTCACCGCAGGCTCCTTGGACCTCCTGGAGCGCATCGCCGAGGCCACCGCCGCCCGCGAGGGCGTGCGCGAGGCCCACCGCACCGCCGAACGCCGCACCCGCCGCCTCGCCCAGGCCCTCGCCACCCGCGCCGCCGCCGAACGCGACCGCGCCCACGACCTCGCCGTCGAGGTCGCCGCCGCCGCGGGCGCCGTCACCGCCGCCGAGACCGACCGCACCCGGCACCACCTGATCGTCGACGAACTCACCTACCGGCACGCCTCCCTGGGCCTGGCCGCCGCCACCGGCGAGGCCGCCGCCCTGCGCCGCGAACTCACCGACGCCCGCACCCTGCACTCCGCCTGGCAGGCCGCCGAGGCCGTCCTGCGCCAGCGCGCCGCCGCCGACCGCGTCACCCGCGTCGCCGCCGCCATCCGCGAGGCCGAACTCGACGCCGCCCCCGCCCTCGCCGCCCGCGCCCAGGCCGCCACCGCCCTCGCCCGCGCCCTCGAAGCCGCCGCCGCGGCCGCCGAGTCCCGCGCCGACACCGAGGAGCAGCGCGCCGGCGAGCTCCAGGAGGACGGCGCCAAGGCGCAGAACGACGCCACCGAGGCCGCCACCGCCGCCCAGAAGGCCCGCAGCGAGGCCGAGCACCTGCGCCAGCGCCTCGCCGAGGTCGAGCAGGAGACGGAGGCCGCCGTCCAGGCCGGCTTCATCGACGCGGACGGCGACATCGACCCGGCCCGCGCCGCCCTGCACGCCGCCGACGTCGAGAAGACCGCCGCCGCCGGCCTCGCCCAGGCCCGTACGGCCGCCGAGGCCGCCGCGGCCCGGCTGCGCGAGGCCGCCGCCGCCACCGGGCGCGCCGAACTCGCCGCCGAGCGCGCCGGGGACGCCCGCAAGGGCGCCGCCCGGGCCCTCGCCGCCGAGCAGCGCACCGCCGCGCTGCTCGCCACCGAGGAGCGCCTCGCCGACCTGCTGTCCCTCACGCCCTACCAGGAAGGGGCCGAGGAGGAAGCGGGCTTCCTCACCCCCGCCGTCCTCGACCGCAACGCCGAGTACCTGCGCGAACTCCTCGACGAGGCCGTCGCCACCGCCGAACGCACCCTGTTCGACCTGCGCACCGCCGCCGCCGACGACTCCCGCATCCTCGCCGCCCTCGGCGACGGCGGCCTGCTGCCGCCCGGCCCGGACGTGCTCGCCACCGTCGAGTACCTCGCCGAGCACGGCATCCCCGCCCTGCCCGGCTGGCGCTACCTCGCCCAGTCCGTCGACCCGGCCGACCACGAGGCGATCCTCGCCGCCCGCCCCGAACTCGTCGACGGCGTCGTCGTCACCGACCCGTCCTCGCTGGAGCGCGCCCGCGAGGCCCTGCAGTCCGCCGCCCTGCTGCCCCGCTCCACCGTCGCCGTCGGCGCCGCCGCCTCGCTGATCGCCCCGATCACTCAATCCGAGGGTCCCGCCTTCTGCCCCTTCTTCGTCGTGCCGCCGAACCCGGCCATGCACGACGAGTCCGCCGCCGACGGCGAGCGCCGCGAACTGCGCACCCGCGCCGCCGCCCGCGAGGAGCACATCCGCGAACTCGCCGGCCGCCTCGGCGCCGACCGCGCCCTCGCCGCCCGCCTCGCCTCCTGGCACGCCAGCTGCCCGCCCGGCACCCTCGCCGAACTCGCCGCCGCCGCCGAGGCCGCCCGCGAGCACGCCGAGCAGGCCGCCGCCTCCCTGGCCACCCTGCGCGCCGACCACGACGAGGCCGAGACCGACCACGCCGCCGCGGCCTCCGCCCACGAGGAGCACCGCGAGAGCGCCCAGCGCGCCCGCCGCCGCGCCGACGCCCTCTCCGGCCTCGCCTTCCGCCTGCGCGAACGCGCCACCTGGGCCCGCCGCCAGCGCGAACTGGCCGAGGACGCCACCGAGTGCGACCGCCGCCAGAGCCTGTGCGCCGACCGCGCCCGCACCTGCGACGAGGACCGCCGCGCCGCCCAGCGCGCCGCCGACGACGCCCGCCGCACCGCCCGCGCCCTGCGCGCCGAACGCGCCGAGATCCCCGCCGCCGAGCAGACCGACACCGAGGCCGAGACCAGCCCCGCCGCCCTGCCCGCCCTGCGCGAGGCCTACCGCGCCGCCTCCCAGCTCTACGAGAAGGTCGGCGTCGGCGCCGACCTGCGCGCCGAACAGGCCCGCGCCGAGGGCGACGAGGCCGCGGCCGCCACCGAACTCGACCGCCTCACCAACAAGGTCCGCACCCGCGCCGAGGAACTCCTCGGCAGCCCGGACGGCGCCGACGGCCCCGCCCGCCAGGCCGCCGCCGCCCGCGCCGAGGAACTCGTCGCCACCATCGAGGCCCGCTCCGCCGCCGCCAGCGAGCAACTCGGCCGCCTGCGCGGCGAGGCCGAGCGCTCCGCCCCCGCCGACGGCGAGGCCCACACCGAGCTGCCCGAGGAGCTCGTCCCCGCCGACCCCGAGCACGCCCAGATCCTGCTGCGCACCGCCACCGGCCTGCTCGCCGAACGCCGCGAGGCCCTGGACGCCGCCCGCACCGCCCACGCCGACCTCCAGCGCACCTTCAACACCGCCCAGTTGGCCGCCGCCGACTTCGACGAGCTCGCCGGCCAGCTGCGCGACGGCCTGCGCGACCACCAGGAGGAGGACGGCCAGAGCGCCGAGCCGTACCTGGGCGCGCTGCCCGACGCCCGCACGGCCGCCACCGACGCCCGGCGCGCCCTGCGCACCGCCGCCGGGGACCTCTCCTCCGCCGAACTCGCCGTCCGCGACGCCTCCGACGCCCTCGTCCGGCACGCCAACGCCGCCCGCTACGAGGCCGTCCGCACCCCCGCCCGCCAGCAGATCCGCGAACTGCCCGCCTCCGCGCTGCCCGAGCACGCCGCCAACTGGGCCACCGCCTTCGCACCCCGGCTGCGCGTCCTCACCGACGAACTCGCCCAGCTGGAGCGCAACCGCGGCTCGATCGTCGACCGGCTGCGCGGCCTCGTCGAGTCCTCCCTCACCACCCTGCGCGCCGCCCAGCGCCTGTCCCGGCTGCCCGAGGGCCTGGGGGAGTGGTCCGGCCAGGAGTTCCTGCGCATCCGCTTCGAGGACCCGGACCACACCACCCTGGTCGAGCGCCTCGGCGAGGTCATCGACGAGGCCACCCGCGCCGCCGTCCGCAAGAACAGCGACCTGCGCCGCGACGGCATGTCCCTGCTGCTGCGCGGCGTCGCCGCCGCGATCGGCCCCAAGGGCGTCAGCGTCGAGATCCTCAAGCCCGACGCGGTGCTGCGCGCCGAGCGCGTCAGCGTCGGCCAGATGTCCGACGTCTTCTCCGGCGGGCAGCTGCTCACCGCCGCCATCGCGCTCTACTGCACCATGGCCGCGCTGCGCGCCAACGACCGCGGGCAGTCCCAACTCCGGCACGCCGGAACGCTGTTCCTCGACAACCCGATCGGACGCGCCAACGCCACCTACCTGTTGGAGCTCCAGCGGGCCGTCGCCGACGCGCTCGGCGTCCAACTCATCTACACCACCGGCCTGTTCGACACCACCGCGCTCGCCGAGTTCCCGCTGGTGATCCGCCTGCGCAACGACGCCGACCTGCGCGCCGGCCTCAAGTACATCTCCGTGGAGGAGCACCTGCGCCCCGGCCTGCCCGCCCCGCAGGACCCGGACGGCCCGGCCATCCACGGCGAGATCACGGCGACCCGGATGTTCAAGCGCCCGGCGGAGGCCGCCCCGAAGCCCTAGCGTGATGGGCATGGTGACGATCGCGCAGCTCAGTGACATCCATCTCGGACAGGTCCACAGGGGCGACGGCGGGCGCCGTGCCAGGAAGCGGGCCGAGCAGGTGATGGCGTACCTCGACGCCCTGCCCGGCCCGCTCGACGCGGTGCTCGTCACCGGGGACCTCGCCGACCACGGCCTGCCGGAGGAGTACCGGCAGGTCGCCGAGGTGCTCGACTCCCGCCACCCGGTGCTGATCTGCCCCGGCAACCACGACCGCCGGGAGCCGTTCCGGGAACTGCTCCTCGGCGAGGGAGCGGAGTTGGGGTCGGGAGAGGGCCCGATCAACCGGCTGCACCGGCTCCCGGGCGTCGACGTGCTGATGCTCGACTCGACCACCCCCGGGCGCAACGACGGCCTGCTCTCCGACGCCACCCTCCAGTGGCTGGACGAGCAACTGAGCGCGGGCCGCAGCGAGTTGCCCGCCCTGGTGGCCTTCCACCACCCGCCGGCCGACCTCGGGATACCGACCGTCGACCGGATCCGCCAGTTCCAGGAGGCGCGCCTGGCCGACGTGCTGCGCCGCCACCCCCGGGTCGCCGCACTGCTGTGCGGCCATGCCCACACCCCCGCCGCGACCGTCTTCGCCGGAGTGCCGCTGCTGGTCGCCCCCAGCGTCGTCTACACCGTGACCCTGCCCTGCGAGGGCGGCCCCGGCGCCTCCTCCGACCACCCGCCGATGCTCGCCCTCCACGTCCTGGACGGCGACGGCCGGGTCACCACCCACTACCGGGCGGTCTGCTGACGCCCTCCCGGCGCCTGTGAACGCGTCGGCGGCTGGCTGGGCTGGCCGGACTGCCCGAACTGCCCGGGCCGGGGGAGCGGCCGGGGCGCCAGCGGCTCCGGCGCCCGGTACGGCTGCGGGCGCGGCGGCGCCTGCGCCCGCAGCCGCTGGGCGGCCACCTGCCGGGAGATCAGGATCTCCAGCAGGCACCACGCCGTGCCGAACACCCCCAGCCCCATCGCCATCAGCGCGGGCGTCAGCAGCCAACTGCCCGCGTACGAGGCCAGCGTCGCGACCACCACGCCCACCAGCGTGAAGGAGAAGGAGAGCACCGCCCGGACTGCGGCGGCGCGCACCTCGTCGGGCAGGCGGCGACGGCGGCGTGGCACGGACATCGAGCGACCCCCAGGCGCGAATTCGGTGGCGACGCGGGACGGGCGCACACGAAACACGCCCCCTCGACCCACTCTGCCCCGTCGAACCATGACTATGCGTCCGAATCGACCGAACCCACAGAACTGCCGCCAAACCGTGTCATTCGGTCAACCGATCGACGGCGGAAGGCGGTTCAGTCCAGCTGCTGGTTCAGCTCCTCCAGCGCGCCGGTGACGATCGTGCGCATCGCCTGCTCGGCCCGCCCGGACTCACCGTCCCAGATCGCCTCGGCGACCTCGCGGTGCAGCCGGATCGCGTACGGCTCCGGCTGATGGGGCATGAGGTGGTACTCCGTCCGCCCGGTGAGCACCGCCCCCACGGTGTCCCCGAGGTGGGCGAACATCTCGTTGCCCGAGGCGCGCAGCACCAGCGCGTGGTACGCGATGTCGTGCCGCAGGAAGGTGGCGAGGTCGGCGGCCCGCGCGGAGACGGTCAACTCGACGGCGAGCGAGCTGAGTTCGCGCCGCTCGTCGTCGCTGGCGTGGACGGCGGCCAGCGCGGCGGCGGCCGGCTCCACGGCGACGCGCAGCGAGCCGAGCGACCGCAGCTGGGCGGAGCGGTCCGCGCCGGCCAGGCGCCAGCGGATCACCATCGGGTCGAAGACGTCCCAGAGCGACTTGGGCTGCACGGTGATCCCGACCCTGCGGCGGGAGGCCACCAGGCGCATCCCCTCGAGGATTCGCACCGCCTCGCGCACGACCGTCCGGGACACCCCGAACCGGATCTCCAGCTCCTCCCCGCGCAGCACCGCGCCCTCGGGGATCTCCCCCGCCGCGATCGCCGGCCCCAGCTCGTCAAGCAGCCGACCGGGCAGCCCCTGGATCTCCATCCGCCCAGCCTAGACGCCGCCCACCCGCCGCACCCGGCGACCCCACCCCGGCGGTCCTCCAGGGCCCCTGCGATGCACCCCACACCCCAAAAGTATGACGATTTGGTTTCCCCCACTTGAATACGTCATATCTTTGAAGCGATAGTGGCGGCCTGCAACGAAGGAGCACCACCCATGGCTCTCAGCGTCGAGAACCGCGACCTCCCGGCGGAGACCCCGCCCGGCCCCCTCACCATCGTGGTGATGGGCGTCTCCGGGGTCGGCAAGACCACCGTGGCCCGCCTGCTGGCCGACCGCCTCGACCTCCCGTACGCCGAGGCGGACGACTTCCACCCGGAGGCCAACATCGCCAAGATGTCGGCCGGCGTCCCCCTGGACGACGAGGACCGCGCCCCCTGGCTGCGCGCCATCGGCGCCTGGCTGGGGGAGCGCACCGAGGCCGGGACCGGCGGCGTCGTCACCTGCTCGGCGCTGAAGCACCGCTACCGCGACACCCTGCGCGCGGCCTGCCCGGGCGCCTTCTTCCTGCACCTCAGCGGTGGTCACGACCTGGTCCAGGACCGCATGTCGCACCGCACCGGCCACTTCATGCCGCCGTCGCTGCTCAATTCCCAGTACGCCGCCCTGGAACCCCTGGGCGCGGAGGAGCTCGGCGCCGTCCTGGACGTCGGCCCGTCCCCCGAAGAACTCGTCGAGAAGGCCGCGGCCCTGCTGCGGCCGGTCAATGGAGACCTCGCGTGATTGCCCCCACCCTTCTCGCGGCCGCCCCACCGGCCCTGCCGCACACCAGCAGCGACTCCCAGTTGCTGGTCGCGGTCCTGCTCAGCATCGGCGCGATCGTCCTGCTGATCACCAAGTTCAAGCTGCACCCCTTCCTCGCCCTCACCCTGGGCTCGGGGCTGCTGGCCGCCGTCGCGGGCGCGCCGTTCGACAAGCTGCTCAGCAGCTTCTCCACGGGCTTCGGCTCCACCGTGGCCAGCGTCGGCCTGCTGATCGGCCTGGGCGCGATGCTCGGCAAGCTGCTGGCGGACTCCGGCGGCGCCAACATCATCGCGGACACCGTCCTGGCCCGTACGGGCAACAAGGCGCTGCCCTGGGCGATGGCGCTGATCGCGGCCGTCCTCGGCCTGCCGCTGTTCTTCGAGGTCGGCGTCGTCCTGCTGATCCCGATCGTGCTGCTCGTCGCCCGCCGCGGCAACGTCCCGCTGATGCGGGTCGGCATCCCGGCCCTGGCCGGCCTGTCGGTGCTGCACGGCCTGGTGCCCCCGCACCCGGGCCCGCTGGTGGCCGTGGACGCGCTCAAGGCGGACCTCGGCGTCACCCTCGCGCTCGGCCTGCTGATCGCGATCCCGACGCTGATCGTCGCCGGTCCGCTGTTCGCCCGCTTCGCGGAGCGCTGGGTGGGTCCGTTGGAGATCCCGAAGGCCACGGCCCCCGAGGAGGCGGACCGCCCGGAGCGCACCCCGTCCTTCGGCGCGGTGATGGCGACCATCCTGCTGCCCGTCGTGCTGATGCTCGGCAAGGCCCTGGCCGACGTGGTCATCGACGACCCGAAGGCGGTCGGCCAGCGGGTGTTCGACTTCATCGGCTCCCCGCTGATCGCGCTGCTCGCCGCGACCCTGCTCGGCATGGTGACCCTCGGCAAGGCGGCGGGCTTCGACAAGGCCCGCATCTCCGACACCGTCGGCAAGTCGCTGGGCCCGATCGCGGGCATCGTCTTCATCGTCGGCGCCGGCGGGGGCTTCAAGCAGACCCTGATCGACGTGGGCGTCGGCAACGCCGTCAGCGAGTGGTCCGGCAAGTGGCACATCTCGGCGCTGCTGCTGGGCTGGCTGATCGCCGTGCTGATCCGCCTGGCCACCGGCTCGGCGACCGTCGCCACCATCACCGCGGCCGGCATCGTCTCCCCGCTGGCGGCGAACATGTCCACGACCCACGCGGCCCTGCTGGTGCTCGCGATCGGCGCGGGCTCGCTGTTCCTGTCGCACGTCAACGACGCGGGCTTCTGGCTGGTGAAGGAGTACTTCGGGATGAGCGTCGGGCAGACGCTCAAGTCCTGGTCGGTGATGGAGACGGTGATCTCGGTGGTCGCGATCGCCCTGATCATGCCGCTCAGCCTGATCATCTGACCGCACGGTCTCACCGGCCGCACCGGCCGCACCGTACGAACGGGCGGGCGCTCCCCGAGGGGAGCGCCCGCCCGTCCGCGTTCGACGGCCTCGGCCGCTACAGCCGGACCTTCCAGCCGTCCTCGCCCGCGTGACCGTCCGGGCGGAGGTGGAGCTCCTTGACCTGGCCGGTGTCGTGGAAGGTGAGCACCACGGTCTGGCGGTTGACCACGTCGTCCTGGAAGTCGGCGGTGACCGCCCCCTGGGCGCCCTTGCCGTAGTCGCGGACCATGGCCGCCGAGGCCTCCTTGCGCTCGGCCGTCGTGCCGTCCGAGACGGTGAGCTTCGTCAGCCGGTCCTCGGAGCCGTCGGCCGTCCGCCAGACCACCTGCTGGACGAGGCCCAGCGTCTCGGTCGTCGGGTACCCGGTGACCTTCAGGTGGGGGTGCCCGGCGTAGTCGCCCAGGTACTCCAGCTCGGCGTCGGACGGGCCTCCGGCGCAGCCCGCCAGCGCGACGGAGGCGAGCACCGCCGCGAGCGCGGCTCCACAGGCCTGCCGACGGGGCCGGCCCATCAGCTGGTCCCGAGCGGGCGCACGACGACGAACCACTCGATCGGGTCACCCTTCTGCCGGTAGTAGGACAGCACCTCGTCCAGCGTGGTGACGCCCTGCCGCCCGTGCTGGCGCAGCTCCATCCGCGATCCCCAACTGACCACCACCGCGGCGTGGTTGATCACCTTCTCGTTGCGCCACTTGAAGAACACCACGTCGCCGGGCCGCGCCTCGGACGTCCACCGGAGCCAGGTCGAGGACCGGTGGCCCAGCAGGTGCCGCTGGAGGTTGGCGGCGCCGGCCCAGGTGTAGCTGCGGTTGAGGTGCCAGCCGAAGAACCACTGGTCGTTCTGCCACCACGCGCCGTCGGTCCACTTCCAGCCGTACCGGTAGCGCATCCCGCCACCGTAGTACAGCGCCTTGGAGACGAAGTTGGTGCAGTCCTGCTTGTAGTCCCACTTGATGCCGACGTTGCGGCGGGCCCAGTCGGCGGTGCCGTTGTAGTTGTACCCGGCCGGGACGGCGCCGCCGGCGGGGGCGGCCGGCTTGACGGGGAAGCCGTCGGCGTCCAGCGGGACGGCCTTCTGCGCGTCGGCCGGGTCGGGCTGGCCGGCGTCGGCCACCTCGACCTGGGCCTGGGCGCTCGCGGAGGCGGACAGCTTCTGCTGCGCGGCGAGGTCGTCGGCCTCGGAGGCGAGCACCGCCGCGGAGCCGACGGTGAACTCGAACCGCTTGGCGCCGGCGCTCTCGCTGGGGGAGTCGACGCCGCCGGAGCGGATCATCACCGAGTCCTTGACGGTGGCCCGCACCACGACCTTCCCGGCCGTCTGCTGGTCCACCACCACGTCGGTCAGGGAGACCGCCGCCGCGGTGTACTGCTCGTTCTGAGTGGCCAGCGCCTCCCGGTTGGCGACGAGCGAGGCTTCCTGGGTGGCCAGCAGGTCGACGAAGACGGTGCCGTGTGCGGCCTCGGCGGCGGCGTCCGGCGCGGTGAAGCCCGGCTTCATCTTGATCTTGTTGCGGGCGTCCAGGTACTCCTGCACGTAGCCGCGGTACCGGTCCGTCCCGCCGGCCGTGGGCGCGCCCTGGACGACGGCCGAGGCGGCCGGGGCCGCGCTGCCGTAGCTGTTCCTGGCGGTGACGACCGCGCGGTAGGAGCGGCTGTTGTCCAGGCCGGTGAACGTGGCGCGCACGTCCCCGGTGCTCTGCTCCTGGACGGGTGCGCCCGCCGAGGTCTCCACCCGGACGGCGTAGCCGACCTCGCCCACCGACCCGCGGTCGGTCGGGGCGTTCCAGGTGACGACCAGCCCGGCGTCGCCGGGGGTGGCGGTGACCATCTCGGCCTGGCCGGGCGCGGTGGGCGCCAGGTAGTCGAGGGTCAGCTTCGGCCGCTGCGCTGGGTCGGCGGCGGTGGCCGGGTAGTAGCGGGCGGTGTCCGTGGAGCCGGCCGACGGGCGCACCGCCAGGCCGTACGCCTCGCCCTTCTCGATCCAGGAGCCGGCCATCGGCGCGAGGTCGACCTCGGAGAGCTTGGCGGCCGAGGCGAAGCTCTCGGTGCCCACGGCGGCGGCCAGCGCCGCGCCGTCCTGCCCGGGGGTCCAGGCCGAGGCGAGCTGGAAGACGTCGACGGCGGTCTCGGCGCAGCCCGTCGGGCAGTCCGAGCGGGTGAGCGCCAGGCGGGCGCCGACGATCCGGGAGCCGGCCGGGACGGCGGTCAGGTCGGGCTTGAGCCAGCTGCTCCAGCTGCCGGCGTCGGCGGTGTTGCCGACGCGCAGCGCGGCAGGGTCGGCTGCCGGGCAGCCGCCGGCCGGGCAGTTCGCGCCCACCGAGGCGTCGGCCAGGGCCGGGCCGGTGAGGACGACGGTGGTGGGCGTCGGCGGCGCCGGGGGCTTGACCACGGCGACGGTCAGCGGCTGGTCGGCGCTCCAGGCCGAGCAGCCGACGGCGGCGCAGGCGCGGGCGGCCCAGCTGTAGGTGCCGCCGTCGGTCAGGGCGCCGTCCGGCACCTGGACGGAGGCGCGGGTGCCGCTGTCCACCCAGGCGGGCGGCAGCACGGTGGGCAGCGGCTGGCCGCCGGCGCCCTTGAGCGCGAACTCGGTGCGGACCCGGCCCTGGTTGGGGTTGGTCACCAGCGCGGAGAACACGGGGGTGAGGGTCTGCTGGGCGCCGGTCTGCAGGGCGCTCGGCACGTCCGGCAGCGGGGAGACGCTGAACGTCGCCCAGGCGGACCAGCCGAGGTTGTAGTGCAGCCCGTCGTAGGGCGAGGTGCGGAAGCGGTAGGTGTGCCCGTACTGGAGCAGCCCGGCCGGGACGGTGACCTCGGCGGGGGTGCCGCTGGCCACGTAGCCGGAGACGTTGACGTTGCCGACCTGGGCGCCGGAGATGGCGTCGACCAGCTGGAAGGTGCCGGTGACCTTGTCCCCGTCCGGGTCGACGAAGGTGTCGCGCAGCACCGGGGTGGTGGTGTCCACCCGCCAGGTGCCGGTGCCGTCCTGCTTGAACGGCGGGCCGGCCTGCTGGTTGGTGCCGGTGCGCGGCCGGTAGTTGTAGGTGACCGTCAGCTTCGGCACGTTGGTCGCGGCGTTGGCGGAGTTGACCTCCTTCCAGTACTTGGTGCTGACCTCGTCGGGCGCGCGCAGGCCCATGCCGGAGACCTGGTTCTTGGCGGAGGCCCAGGTCTGTACGAGGCCGGTGACGTCGGCGTTGATCCAGCCGTCACCGCCGCAGGCGTCGCGGCCCTTGGTTTCGGTGGAGCTCGCCTTCTTCGCGTTCCAGGCCGGCTGGTTCGTCCAGCGCGAGCCGGTGGAGGCGAGGCCGGTGTCCCAGACCTCCCAGGTGTAGGGGAGGCAGTCGCTGTTGCCGGAGTGGATGTTGTACACCGACAGGGTGGCGCTCTGGACGAGCGAGTCTGCGATGGAGGCGGTGTTCCAGTTGATCAGCGAGCGGGCCTCGCGCGAGCTGCCGTCCGCGTTCTTGGTGCCGGGGTTGCCCCAGTACAGCTCGACGTCGGTGGACCAGTCGACGGTCTCGCCCTTCTGGACGCGGGTGTCCAGGGCGTTGCCGAGCCCGGTGGTGGCCGGGTCGACGGTCACCGGGTACGTGGTGGCCGGGTCGGCGAGGAAGGCGGCGTCCGGGGTGAACACCAGGTCGACGCGGTCACCGCGCTGGACGACCTCCAGAGCGACCTTCGCCTGGCGCGGGTGCTCGCGCGAGCCGGGCGCGGTGGTGGCGTCCCACATCACCGGCGCGGGCAGCAGGGCGCGCTTGTGCCCGGTCCTGCGGTCGGTGAACAGCACCCCGCCGTCGGGCTGCTGCTCGGCCTTCAGGCCCTTGGCCCGCAGCGGCATGGTGTACGAGTAACTCCCGTTCGCCGGGCGCTGCTTGAGAACGACGAACTGCTCGAAGCCCGTCCGGTTGGCCTCGATGACGAGGTCCCCGGCGCCGTCGCCTATCGCGTCCGGGTAGACGGCGCGCGGGCCGTCGAGCCGGGGCTGGGGGAGACCGCCGCGCCACTCCAGCGCCAACTCGTCCTCGCCGGAGCCCAGCGACACCAGGGTGCGGGAGGGCTCGGCGGCGGTGGCGGCGGTGGCCGCCTGGGACTCGGCGAGGCTGCGGGGCCGCTTGCCGCCCGCTCCGGCCAGCTTCATCCCGTGCGGGTGCGCGGCGGGGGCCACCGAGCCGTCGGGGGACTGCCGGAGGGTGAGGTCGACGTCCGTCCAGGCGCCGTCGCGCAGGAAGCGCACGGGGCCGGCGGCGAGTTCGGTGGTGAGGGTGCCGTCCGGGTTGGCCCAGGTGGTGGACACCTCGCTGCGCTCGGACACCGCCTCGACGCGCTTGCCGCCGGTGCGGGCGGCGGCGCGGGCGGCGGCGATGCTCCCGGTCGGGTCGACGGCGGCGGCGGACGGGGCCTTGCCGGCGGGGGAGGGCTTCGCGGGCTTCGGCTTCGGCTCGGCCGCGAAGGCGGCCTGGGAGCCGCCGGCCAGCGCCAGCGCCAGCACGAGGGCCAGCGGGCCGTGGACGGCTCGCCTTGGGATTTTCATGGGGACTCCTTGACTCGCTGTTGGGGAACAGCGATCCGGAGCATAGGGAAGATCGACGGGAAGATGATCATGATAAGTCGGACAAATTAGGTCAGAATCTGAAGCTTTCCTTAAGAAGTTGATGAGATCGTGACGCATCGTGCACGGATGAAAGCAGAAAGGGGCGGGCGCCCGGGGAAACCCCGGACGCCCGCCCGAACCGCGCAGAGGTTACCTGCGCTTCGCGAGGCTGTGCCTACTTCTCTCCACGCTTCGCGAGGCTGTGCTTACTTCTCTCCACGCTTCGCGAGGAAGGCCTCGACCTCGGCCTTGATCTCCGGCGTGTCCAGCCCGCGCACCGTCATGGTGGTGCGGCGGCGCAGCACGTCGTCCGCCGTGTACGCCCACTCGTTGTCGGCCGCGTACGCGACCTGCGCCCAGACGTCCGGCCCGTCCTCGTGGATCGGCCGGCCCAGCTCCGGGTTCTCGTCGATCATGCGGGCGATCTCGAAGGAGAGCGTGCCGTAGTGGCTGGCCAGGTGCTTGGCGACCAGCGGCTCCATCCGCGAGCCCGGCTCGCGGTCGATCAGCAGGCGGTGCGCGACGGCGTTCGGCGCGCCGACGCCCGGCAGCGGGACGGTCGGGGCGATGGGGGACATGTCCTCGCCCAGGCTGGTGCCGGGCACGTGGGCCAGCTTCTCCAGCACGGTGCGGCCGATGTGGCGGTAGGTCGTCCACTTGCCGCCGGCGACGGACAGCATGCCGCCCTTGCCCTCGGTGACGACGGTCTCGCGCTTGGCGGCGGCGGTGTCGCCGGGTCCGCCGGGCAGGACCCGCAGGCCGGCGAAGGCGTAGGTGATCAGGTCGCGGTCGAGGTGCTCGTCGCGGATCGCGTGGCCGGCCTCGCCCATGATCTGGTCGATGTCCGCCTGGGTGGCCCGGACGTCCTTCGGGTCGCCCGTGTACTCCTCGTCGGTGGTCCCGAGCAGGACGTGGTCCTCCCACGGGATGGCGAAGGAGACGCGGTACTTGTCGATCGGGATGGTCAGCGCGGCGCGCCACGGCGAGCGGCGCTTGACGACGACGTGCGCGCCCTTGGAGAGGCGGATCGACGGCGCGGCGCCGGCGTCCTCCATCGTGCGCAGGTGGTCGACCCACGGGCCGGTGGCGTTGAGCACCAGGCGGGCGTCGACGCCGAACTCGGTGCCGTCCAGGCGGTCGCGCAGCTCGGCGCCGGTGACCCGGCCGCCGGTGAAGCGCAGGCCGGTGACCTCGGCGTGGTTGAGCACCACGGCGCCGGCGTCGACGGCGGCGCGCACGGTCATCACCGCGACGCGCGAGTCGTTCATCTGGTGGTCGCCGTACACGGCCACCGAGCGCAGGCCCTCGGTGCGCAGCGCGGGCACCTGCTGGGCGGCGTGGGCGGCGGTGGAGACCCGGCCCATGCCGTCGCGGAAGGCGGAGAGCGCGGAGTACAGGAAGACGCCGGCGCCGAGCTTGGCGGCGCCGTGCGGGCCGCCCTTGTAGACCGGCACGAAGAAGGTCAGCGGGTTGACCAGGTGCGGGGCCACGTCGGTGGCGAGCGCGCGGCGCTCCTTGTGGTTCTCGGCGACGAGCTTGACCGCGCCGGTCTGCAGGTAGCGCAGGCCGCCGTGGACGAGCTTGGAGGACGCGCTGGAGGTGGCGCCGGCGAAGTCGCCCGCGTCGACCATGGCGACCTTGAGGCCCGCCTGGGAGGCGGTCCAGGCGACGGCCGTGCCGAGGATGCCGCCCCCGATCACCAGCAGGTCGTAGGTGGCCTTGCCGAGCAGCTCACGGGTCTCGGCGCGGGAGGCGGTGCGGCCGGCGGTGCGCTCGGCACCCAGGGTCGGGATGGTTGCCATGGTGGTTGTGTACGGCCCACGGCGCAGGCGGGCCGTTACTCCTCTCGTGTGCGGTGCGGCCCCTGCGGGAGAGGCCGGTCGGCCCGGATGCGGCGGGCCTGAAACGGGACCGGCCGGCCGGGGCTGGTGCCCCGGCCGGCGTCGTCGGTCAGTTGTTCTCTTCTTCTTCCACCCAGCCCATGGTGCGCTCCACGGCCTTGAGCCACTTCTTGTACTCGCGCTCCCGGGTGTCCTCGTCCATCCGCGGCGTCCACTCCGCGGCGCGGTGCCAGTTGGCCCGCAGGGTGTCGAGGTCGTTCCAGAAGCCGACGGCCAGGCCGGCCGCGTACGCGGCGCCGAGGGCGGTGGTCTCGGCCACGTACGGGCGCTCGACCGGGGCGTTCAGGACGTCGGCGATGTTCTGCATGAGCAGGTTGTTGCTGGTCATGCCGCCGTCGACCTTGAGGGCGGTGAGCTCGACCCCGGAGTCCTTCTCCATGGCGTCGACGACCTCGCGGGTCTGCCAGGCGGTGGCCTCCAGGACGGCCCGGGCCAGGTGGCCCTTGGTGACGTACCGGGTCAGGCCGGCGATCACACCGCGGGCGTCGGAGCGCCAGTACGGGGCGAACAGGCCGGAGAAGGCCGGGACGAAGTAGGCGCCGCCGTTGTCCTCGACGGTGTTGGCGAGGGTCTCGATCTCGGCGGCGGTGGAGATGATGCCGAGCTGGTCGCGCAGCCACTGCACCAGCGAGCCGGTGACGGCGATGGAGCCTTCCAGCGCGTACACCGGGGCCTGGTCGCCGATCCGGTAGCCGACGGTGGTCAGCAGGCCGTGGTACGAGTTGACGATCTTCTCGCCGGTGTTCAGCAGCAGGAAGGTGCCGGTGCCGTAGGTGGACTTGGCCTCGCCCTCGTTGAAGCAGGTCTGGCCGAACAGCGCGGCCTGCTGGTCGCCGAGCGCGGAGGCGACGGGCACGCCGGCCAGGTCGCCCACGGCCTCGCCGTACACCTCGGCGGAGGAGCGGATCTCCGGGAGGACGGCCATCGGCACGCCCATCGACTCGGCGATGCTCTCGTCCCAGGCGAGGGTCTTGAGGTTCATCAGCATGGTGCGGCTGGCGTTGGTCACGTCGGTGACGTGCTTGCCGCCGTTCACACCGCCGGTGAGGTTCCAGATCACCCAGGTGTCCATGGTGCCGAACAGGATGTCGCCGGCCTCGGCGCGCTCGCGCAGGCCCTCGACGTTGTCCAGCAGCCAGCGGATCTTCGGGCCGGCGAAGTAGCTGGCCAGCGGCAGGCCGGTCTCGCGGCGGAAGCGGTCCTGGCCGACGTTGCGGCCCAGCTCGCGGCAGAGGCCCTCGGTGCGGGTGTCCTGCCACACCAGGGCGTTGTGGACCGGCTCGCCGGTGTTCCTGTCCCACAGGACGGTGGTCTCGCGCTGGTTGGTGATGCCGATGGCGCGGATGTCGTCCCGGGTCAGGCCGGCCTTCTCCAGCGCGCCGCGCACGACGGACTGCACGCGGGTCCAGATCTCGGCGGCGTCGTGCTCGACGTAGCCGGGCTGGGGGAAGATCTGCCGGTGCTCCTGCTGGTCGACGGCGACGATGCGGCCGTCGGCGCCGAAGACGATGCAGCGGCTGGAGGTGGTGCCCTGGTCGATCGCGGCGATGTAGTTGCCCGTGGGGGTCGTCATGGGGTGGGTCCTCGGCTCAGGCTCGGGGGTGCGGGGTGGGTGGGTCCGACGCGGGGCGCTGTGCTGTCCGTCCGTTCGGTCCCCGTGTGCGACGGGTTCGAACCCGCGCTCTAGTACAGGGCGTTGTAGACGCCGCCGGCCACGAGGCCGCCGATGACCGGGCCGACGACCGGGACCCAGGCGTACGACCAGTCGGACGTGCCCTTGTTCGGGATCGGCAGCAGCGAGTGCACGATGCGCGGGCCCAGGTCGCGGGCCGGGTTGATCGCGTAGCCGGTCGGACCGCCGAGGGACAGGCCGATGGAGACCACGATGATCGCGACGACCGCGGTGCCGCCGGCACCGAGCTTCGGGCTGAGGGTGAGGATGCCCATGCAGAGCACGAAGGTGCCGATGACCTCGGTGAGCACGTTCTGGATCGGGTTCCGGATCTCGGGACCGGTCGAGAAGATGCCGAGGGTGGGCTCCTCGTTGGCCTGGAACTGGCCGAGGTAGGTGAGCCAGACGAGGACGGCGCCGATCATCGCGCCGAGCATCTGGGAGCCGATGTAGAGCGGCACCTGGCTCCAGTCGCCGCTCTTGACCGCGAGCGCCAGGGTGACGGCCGGGTTGAGGTGGGCGCCGGACTTCTCGCCGGTCATGTAGGCGGCGGTCAGGACGGCGAAGCCCCAGCCGAAGGTGATCGCCAGCCAGCCGGCGTTGAACGCCTTCGACTTCTTGAGGGTCACGGCGGCGCAGACGCCGCCGCCGAGGGCTATCAGGGCGGCGGTGCCGAGGGTTTCGCCGATGAAGACGTCGCCGGTGGAGAACGCGGACACAAAGACTCCCTTGTCCATATGGCCCGGAGGTGGGGGGTGAGGGTGGCGGCCGGTCGATCGCTGTGCGGGTGAGCGCATTGTGGGAGTGATCTTCACGGCCATCGTTCGACAATGTCGACCGTCATGCGGAAGCTTCCTCTGCAGGTCACCCCCACGTCAAGGCGGGGTTACGCAGCTGTGACCCTTCCCTCCGAGGATCCCCCGACGTTACGCGGCCGGGCGGCACGAAACGGGGCAAAACGCCAGCGCGCGGACGGGCCGGAGGCCCGCCCGCGCCCTGTGTGGTCCGCGTGACGCGTGGTGACGAGAAGGTCAGAACCGCCCGGCGCCCAGGTCCCGCGAGATCGCCCGCGCCGCGCTGCGCACCGAGGCCACCAGCGACGGCTTGACGAAGCCGTCCTCGCAGATCCGCTCCACCGGCCCGTTGACGCACACCGCGCCCACCGGGTTGCGCCGCCGGTCCTGGATCAGCGCGGCGATCGAGGCCACGCCCTCCCAGGTCTCCTCGACGGAGTCCGCCCAGCCGCGCTCGCGGATCAGCGCGCACTCGGCGTCCACGTCGCCCGCCCCGGTGAGCGTGCGCACGGTGTACGACTCGTACGGCCCGTCGCCCAACTCCCCACGGGCGACCGGGTCGTAGGCCACCAGCACCTTGCCGATCGCGGTGCTGTGCAACGGCTGCATCGAGCCCACCTCCAGCACCTGCCGGGTGTCGTCCGGCCGGAACACGTGGTGCACGATCAGCACGCCCTGCTGGTGCAGCACCCCCAGGTAGACCGTCTCCCCGGCCGCCCGGGCCAGGTCGTCCGCCCACACCAGGGCCCGCGCCCGCAGCTCGTGCACGTCCAGGTAGCTCTGCCCCAGCCGCAGCAGCTCGGCGCCCAGCTGGTACTTGCCGCTCTCCGGGTCCTGCTCGACGAACCCCTCCTGCTGCAGCGTGCGCAGGATGCCGTGCGCGGTGCCCTTGGCGAGGTCCAGCGCCGTCGCGACCTCCGACAGGCCCAGCCGGCGTTCGCCGCCCGCCAGCAGGCGCATGATCGCGGCGGCCCGGGAGAGCGACTGGATCGGGCCGGGCATGGGTACCTCCGCGCTGACAGGCGGTCGACAATGTCGACCGCAGTGGTGACGGGACGAGTCTGCCAGGCCGCCTCCGGTCCGTGCACCTTCCCCCTCGGTAACCCGCGATCGGCCGTTTGTTAACCTCACGCCCGCGCGGCCGCCTCGAGTCCTCACACGCCCGCCCGTCCGGACCCTTCCTTCGCCCGCAGCACCGTCACCTCCGCCGCCAGCGCGGCGATCCCGTCCGTCCCCACCCGGCAGCAGCCGCCGACCAGCCGCGCGCCGTCCGCCAGCCAGCCGCCCACCCGCGCCGAACGGAACGTCGGCTCCCCGCGCCAGCCCCGCCGGTCCGCGTCCCACTCCTCGCCGCTGTTGGGGTACACCACCACCGGCTTGCCCGTCACCTCGGCGGCCAGCGCCACCGCCCGGTCCGCGTCCCGGGGCGTGCAGCAGTTCACGCCCACCGCCACCACCTCGTCCGCCTCCGCCGCCAGCGCGAAGGCCTCCGCCAGCGGCTGCCCGGCCCGCGTCCGGTCGCCCTCGACGCTGTACGACAGCCAGGCCGGCACCTCCAGGCCCCGCAGCAGCCCGAGCAGCACCCGCGCCTCGTCCACGTCCGGGATCGTCTCCAGCGCCAGCACGTCAGGCCGGGCCGCCGCCAGCACCTCCAGCCGGGGCCGGTGGAAGGCCGCCAGCTCCGCCGCGCCCAGCCCGTACCGGCCCCGGTACTCGGAGCCGTCCGCCAGTACCGCCCCGTACGGGCCCACCGAGGCCGCCACCCAGCGCCGCCGCCCGCCCGGCACCGCCCGCGCCGCCTCCCGCGCCAGGTCCACGCTGGACGCCAGCAGCCGGGCCGCCTGCGCCCGCCCGGTCCCGCGCCGGGCGAAGCCCTCGAAGCTCGCCTGGTAGCTCGCGGTGATCGCCACGTCCGCCCCGGCCTCGAAGTACGCCCGGTGCGCCTCCACCACCGCCTCCGGCGCGTCCGCCAGCAGCCGCGCCGACCACAGGTCGTCCGACAGGTCGTGCCCCTGCGCCGCCAGCTGGTCGGACATCCCGCCGTCCAGCACCAGCGGCCCGGCCGCCATGGCCGAGGCGAGGTCCAGCGGGGGAGCAGTGGGCATGGAGGTCTCCTCGGGCGCGGTCGTTCCCGGTCACAGCCTAGGAGGAACGGCCCCCTCGCCGACGGGGAAAACCATTTGCCGGGCGGGAAAGCGATCGCTACGTTGTGCTCACCCGGAGAACGACACCTCCGTTTCCCATGCGCGCGGAGAGGAGCCGACGATGACCTCCGAACCCTCCGGAACCCCCCGGTTCCCCGAGTCCGAGGAGCAGTGGCTCGCCGCGTACGACCCCCGCGCCTACACCCCGGTCGCCGTCACGGTCGACGTGGTCGCCCTGACGCTGCGCCACGGCAGCCTCCACGTCCTGCTCGTCGAGCGCGGCGCCCCGCCCCACCAGGGCCGCTGGGCCCTGCCCGGCGGCTTCCTGCGCGCCGGCCAGGAGGGCCTCGACGAGGCCGCCGCCCGCGAGCTCTCCGAGGAGACCGGCCTCCAGGGCGCCTCCGGGGCCGAGTCCGCCCTCCACCGCCTCCACCTGGAGCAGCTCGGCACCTACGGCGCCCCCGACCGGGACCCGCGGATGCACGTCGTCTCCGTCGCCTACCTCGCCTTCGCCCCCGACCTGCCCGACCCTCGGGCCGGCACGGACGCGGCGGCCGCAGCGTGGCACCCGGTCCACGCCCTCGACCTGCCCGCACGCCCCCACAGCCACTCCACACCGGCCGGTGCGCCCGTCGACACCCACGGGGGTGGTGTCGACGGGCCCACCGGCCCCCTCCCCCTGGCCTTCGACCACGCCCGCATCCTCGCCGACGGCCTCGACCGGGTCCGCGCCAAGTTCGAGTACAGCCCCCTCGCCACGGCCTTCCTCCCGTACGACTTCACCATCCCCGACCTGCGCGCCGTCTACGAGGCCGTCTGGGACGAGAAGCTCCACCCGGGCAACTTCCACCGCAAGGTCCTCTCCGTCCCCGGCTTCGTCGAGAGCACCGGCACCACCACCCCGCGCGGCGGCACCCGCGGTGGCCCCCGCGCCCGGACGTACCACGCCGGCCACGCCCGCCAGCTCCACCCCGCCCTGCTGCGCCCCGCCCGCGAGAGCGAACCCGGTGCCGACGACGGCCCCGACAGCGGCCCCGACTCCCGCTGACCGCCGGGTGGTTCGCCCACTCGCCCACTCGCCCACCCCCGCGCCACGTCGGCCCGCCGGGCTACCATCCGGCCATGACCACCGACGCAGCCCAGACGGTCCACCGGCCCTTCTCCCACTGCCACTTCTGCGGCACGCCCTACCCGCCCGGCACCGACGCCTGGCCCCGCGCCTGCCCCGGCTGCGCCGAGATCAGCTACCGCAACCCCCTGCCCGTCACCGTCGCCGTCCTGCCCGTCACCCGCCCCGACGACGACCCCGCCCTCGTCGTCATCCGCCGCACCATCGAACCCGGCTACGGCGAACTCGCCTTCCCCGGCGGCTACATGGACTTCGGCGAGAGCTGGCAGCAGAGCTGTGTGCGCGAACTCCGCGAGGAGACCGGCATCCTGGCCGACGCCTCCGACGTCGAACTGGTCGAACTGGCCTCCGACCCCAGCGGCCGCTTCGTCATGCTCGCCGGCCTGCTCCCCGCCCGCCCGCTCGCCGAACTCCCGCCCTCCCGCCCCACCGACGAGACCGAGGGCTGGCAGCTCGCCACCGCCGACACCCCGCTCGTCTGGGACTTCCACAACGGCCTGCTGCGCCGCTGGTTCGACGGCGAGCTCGGCCCCCGCTGATCACGGCCACGCCCCACCGGCCGACCCTGGTCAAGCGGCCCCGCTCATGGCATGGTCTGCACCGAAGACCGCAACCGGACGGGCCGCGACCAGCACTCCCGTCCCCACCACCGGCCGGGAGACCACCACCGTGAGCACCCCACCCCAGGACCAGCCGCTCTGGCGCCCCAACCCCGCCCGCGCCGCCGAGACCACCCTGGTGGCCTTCCAGGCCTGGGCCGCCGAGCACCACGGCGCCCCGGCCGCCCCGCTGGCCCCGGCCGAGGACGACGACCAGGCCGCCCGCCGCTACGCCGACCTGCACGCCTGGTCCACCGCCGACCTCGACCGCTTCTGGACGGCGGTCACCCAGTGGTTCGACGTCCGCTTCACCGAGGCCCCCGAGGCCGTCCTCGCCGACGCCACCATGCCCGGCGCCCGCTGGTTCCCCGGCGCCCGCCTCAACTACGCCGAGCACGCCCTGCGCGCGGCCGAGCCCGGCCCCAACGGTGAGAAGGGTGCCAACGCCGACCGACCGGCGATCCTCCACCTCGACGAGACCACCGAGGCGCCCGCCGTCCTCACCTGGGCCGAACTGCGTCGCCAGGTCGCCTCCCTGGCCGCCGCCCTGCGCGAGCGCGGCGTGCGCCCCGGCGACCGCGTCAGCGCCTACCTGCCCAACGTCCCCCAGGCCGCCGTCGCCCTCCTCGCCACCGCCGCCGTCGGCGCCGTCTGGACCAGCTGCGCCCCCGACTTCGGCGCCCGCAGCGTCCTCGACCGCCTCCAGCAGATCGAGCCCGCCGTCCTCTTCGCCGTCGACGGCTACCACTACGGCGGCAAGGACCACGACCGCACCGAGGTCGTCGCCGAACTGCGCCGCGAACTCCCCACCCTCCACACCGTCGTCCACGTCCCCCTGCTCGGCGCCCCCGCCCCCGAGGGCGCCCTCACCTGGGACGACCTGGTCGCCGACGAGGTCGAGCCCGTCTTCGAGCCCGTCCCCTTCGACCACCCGCTCTGGGTGCTCTACTCCTCCGGCACCACCGGCCTGCCCAAGGCCATCGTCCAGAGCCAGGGCGGCATCCTGCTCGAACACCTCAAGCAGGTCGGCCTCCACCTCGACCTCGGCCCGCAGGACCGTTTCCTCTGGTACACGTCCACCGGCTGGATGATGTGGAACTTCCTGCTGGCCGGCCTCCTCGTCGGGTCCACGATCGTCACCTACGACGGCAGCCCCGGCCACCCCGACACCGGCGCCCTCTGGTCCGTCGCCGCCCGCACCGGCGCCACCGTCCTCGGCACCTCCGCCGCCTACGTCATCGCCAGCCGCAAGGCCGACCTCCACCCCGGCCGCGACCTCGACCTCTCCGCCGTCCGCTGCATCGGCACCACCGGCTCCCCGCTCCCGCCGGACGGCTTCCGCTGGATCTACGACGAGGTCAAGGAGGACGTCTGGCTCGCCTCCGTCAGCGGCGGCACCGACGTCTGCTCCTGCTTCGTCGGCGGCGTCCCCACCCTCCCGGTGTACCTCGGCGAGATCCAGGCCCCCTGCCTCGGCGCCGCCGTCGAGTCCTGGGACGTCCAGGGCCACCCGCACACCGACGAGGTCGGCGAACTCGTCGTCACCGAACCCCTCCCGTCCATGCCCACCGGCTTCTGGAACGACCCCGAGGGCACCCGCTACCACGACAGCTACTTCGACGTGTACCCCGGCGTCTGGCGCCACGGCGACTGGATCACCGTCACCTCCCGGGGCACCGTCGTCATCCACGGCCGCTCCGACTCCACCCTCAACCGCCAGGGCGTCCGGATGGGCTCCTCGGACATCTACGAGGTCGTCGAACGCCTCCCCGAGATCGCCGAATCCCTGGTCATCGGCCTCGAGGAGCCCGACGGCGGCTACTGGATGCCCCTCTTCGTCGTCCTCGCCCCCGGCGCCGAACTGAACGACGACCTCATCGGCCGCATCCGCACCTCGCTGCGCACCGAACTCTCCCCGCGCCACGTCCCCGACGAGGTCGTCGTCGTCCAGGGCCTGCCGCACACCCTCACGGGCAAGCGCATCGAGGTCCCCGTCAAGCGCATCCTCTCCGGCACCCCGCTGGAGCAGGCCGTCAACCCCGGCTCCGTCGACAACCTCGACCACCTGCGCTTCTTCGAGCAGCTGCGCCGCGACCGCGCCTCCTGACCCCGCACACGCCGAAGGGGCGCCCCCACCGTCACGGTGGGAGCGCCCCTTTCGCGTCTCTGCGGGTCCTACTCGCCCGACAGCACCTGCTGCGCCGCGGCCCGCGCCTCGTCGGCGCTGTCCGCCGCCCGCGCGGCCTCGGCGGCCCGACGGCACTGCGCCAGGCTGTACTTGGCGAGCGTGGAACGCACGTACGGGATCGACGCGGAGCCCATCGACAGGCTGGTGACGCCCAGACCCGTCAGCACCACGGCCAGCAGCGGGTCGGAGGCCGCCTCGCCGCACACGCCGCAGCTCTTGCCCGCCGCCTGCGCCGCCTCGGCGGCCGAGGCGATCAGGTCCAGCAGCGCCGGCTGCCACGGGTCCTGCAGCCGCGCCAGCGCGCCCACCTGACGGTCGGCCGCGAAGGCGTACTGCGCGAGGTCGTTGGTCCCCAGCGAGAGGAACTCGACCTCCTGGAGGATCGACCGGGCCCGCAGCGCGGCGGACGGAATCTCCACCATCGCACCGAACTTGGCGACCAGCCCGGCCTCGCGACAGGCGTCCGCGAAGTCCTTGGCGTCCTTGCGGTCGGCCACCATCGGGGCCATGACCTCGAGGTGCACCGGCAGGCCCTCGGCGGCCGTGGCCAGCGCCCGCAGCTGGGTGCGCAGCACCTCCGGGTGCTCCAGCAGGGTGCGCAGACCGCGCACGCCCAGCGCCGGGTTCGGCTCGTCAGCCGGCGTCAGGAAGTCCAGCGGCTTGTCGGCGCCCGCATCCAGCACGCGCACGACCACCCGGCCCTCGGGGAAGGCCTCCAGCACCTTGCGGTACGCCTCGACCTGCTTCTCCTCGCTGGGAGCCTTCGCCGAGTCGTCCAGGAACAGGAACTCGGTACGGAACAGGCCCACGCCCTCCGCACCGTTCTCCAGCGCCGCCGGCACGTCCGCCGGACCGCCGACGTTCGCCAGCAGCGGCACCGCGTGCCCGTCCGAGGTCCGGCCCGGGCCGGAGGAGGCGGCCAGCGCCGCCTTGCGCGCGGCGGCGGCCGCCCGCAGCTCGTCCTGCTTCTCCTGGGACGGCTCCAGCAGCACATCGCCCGAACTGCCGTCCACCGCAACGACGGTGCCCTCGGCGACATCCGTCGCCCCCGGCAGCGCGACCACGGCCGGCACGCCCATCGCCCGCGCCAGGATGGCGCTGTGGCTGGTCGGCCCGCCCTCCTCGGTCACGAAGCCGAGCACCAGCGTCGGGTCCAGCAGCGCCGTGTCCGCCGGCGCGAGGTCCCGCGCGAACAGTACGTACGGCTCGTCGCTGTCCGGCACACCCGGCATCGGGACGCCCAGCAGCCGGGCCACGATGCGGTTGCGCACGTCGTCGAGGTCGGCGACCCGCCCGGCGAGGTACTCCCCGGCGGCGGCCAGCAGCGCCCGGTACGCGGCGAAGGCGTCGTACACACCGCGCTCGGCGCTGCTGCCCACGGCGATCCGGCGGGCCACGTCGGCCATCAGCTCCGGGTCCTGCGCCATCAGCGCCTGGGCCTCGAGCACGGCCTGTGCCTCGCCGCCGGCCAGGTTGCCGCGCGCGATCAGGTCCGCGGCGACGGCCTCCACGGCGGCCTGGGCGCGAGCCTGCTCACGCGGGGCGTCCTCGGTCGGGATCTGGGTGGCCGGGGGCTCCAGGACGGCGGTGCCCATGTGTCGCACCTGGCCGATCGCGACCCCGTGGCTGACACCCACGCCGCGCAGTGTCTTCTCCATCTACCTGTCTCCGCAGTGCCGGGCCGCCCCGGCGTCTCCTGCGGGGCGGGTGTGGGGGATTGTGGGGGAGTGGACGCCGAGCTTCAGTTCCAGCTGAACAGCTCGTCGCCGGCCTGCGCCTCGCCGTCCTCGCGGACGGTGCCGAGGGCGTCGGGGGTCGCCTCCAGCGCAACGATCGGGGAGATCGGCGACTTGCCGGCGGCCTCGACGTGGGCCGGGTTCCACTTGATGACGGCCTGACCACGGGTCACGGTGTCACCCTTGTTCACGAGGAGCTCGAAGCCCTCGCCGTTCAGCTGCACGGTGTCGATCCCGAGGTGGGTCAGCACACCGTGACCCTCGGCGTCGACGACCACGAACGCGTGCGGGTGCATGGAGACGACGACGCCGTCCACCGGAGCCACCGCCTCGGTCGGCTCGCGCACCGGGTCCACCGCGGTGCCCGGGCCCACCATCGCACCGGAGAACACCGGGTCGGGAACGTTCGCGAGCCCGACGACCCGGCCGGTCAGCGGCGACGTCACAGTGGTCATGGTTGTGCCTCCCAAGTGCGCAAGTACGAACGAGCAGCCGCAGAGCAGCGGCGCGACGATCAACCGAAGCCTAATTGATGTCAACTAAGGACAACTGTTGACATTCCCGGGCGAAGCCCCACGCCCCGCCCGCTCTCTCCGCCGGCGTCCCACCGGCCGCTAGTGGTCTAGTCCTCTTGGGCCGGTGCGCCGCACTCTACAGGCATCTTGGCGAATCGAGACCATTGCTGTATATGCTCGCGAGAGCAACAAATCATGCCGCCGCCCGGGTGACATCGGGTGCGCCCCGATTCGCGCTCGGCCCGACGACCCGCTATGGTTGGTCGAGTCGCCGCGACTCCGCGGTTAACACCAGATTTCAGATGCGAATAGCCCCGGTAAACGGAGCGGAAAGCATCTGGTAAGCTGGAAACACGAAAGAACGAAGCGCCCGGAGGGCCCGCTGGAAGGCGGCCTGAAGGAAGCGTCCGTTCCTTGAGAACTCAACAG